>JAKLEC010000035.1 GCA_022711715.1 Acidobacteriota bacterium | reverse complement strand
GAGAAAAGTGCTTTAACATGGAACGTGGTACATGGAACGTGGAACCTTGAAGGGCCGTCGTACTGAAAGCCCCTGACTAGTTTTGATTTGCGTATTCCGGCCGTGCGCCGCCCTGTCAGGGTGTCATGATGGCGTTTTCGCTGCCGCCCTTCCAGCCGGCGACCACCTGACCCAGGCGCTTGACGCCCTCCTCGATCTCGGCATGGCTGGAGTAGGAAAAGTTCATGCGGAAGGAGTTGCGGCCGCCGCCGTCGGGGTAGAAGGCCGTGCCCACGACGTAGGCCACCTGCTTCTCGATGGCGCTGTGGAACATCTCGCCGGCGTCCATGTCCTCGGGCAGGGTCACCCACAGGAAGAGGCCGCCCTGGGGCTGGGTCCACTTGAGGCCGGGGAGCTTGGGCATGTACTTGGCCAGCATGGCCAGCATGAAATCGCGCTTTTCGCGGTAGGCCTTGATGATGATGTCGATCTGCTTGTGCAGCAGGCCGCGGTTCAGGTACTCGAAGAGGATGGCCTGGTTGAATGGCGGGGAGCACAAGTCGACCGACTGCTTGGCCGTGACCGCCTTCTGGATCAGCTCGTTGGGGCCGGCCATCCAGCCCAGGCGGAAGCCGGGCAGCAGGATCTTGCTGAAGGTGTAGAGGCCGAGTACGCGCTCGGAGTTCATGCCCAGCAGCGACGGCTCGGTCTTGCCCTCGAAGCGCAGCTGGCGGTAAGGGGAATCCTCGACGATGACCAGGTCGTACTTGTCGGCGATGCGCAGCAGCTCCTTGCGCCGCTTGAGGGTCATGGTGATGCCCGAGGGGTTCTGGAAATCGGGGATCTCGTAGATGAACTTCGGCTTGAGCCCCTTGGCGCCGAGCTTGTCGATCTCGGCCTCAAGCAGGGCCGTCTGCGTCCCCTCGTCGTCCTGCTCGATGCCGATCATCCTCGCCCCGTAGGTGTTGAAGGCCTGGATGGCGCCGACGTAAGTGGGGCGGCTGGTCATGACCACGTCGCCCGGATCAATGAAGATCTTGCCGGTCAGGTCCAGCCCCTGCTGCGACGAGGTGACGATCAGCAGGTTGTTGCTGGTGACGTTCACCCCATCCTTCTGCATCATCTTCGCCAGTTCCTCGCGCAGGCGGGTGTCGCCCTCGGTCGGGCCGTACTGCAGGGCGGTCTTGCCCTCGCGCTCCATGACGATGCGCGACATTTCCTTGATCTCTTCGACCGGGAACAGGTCGGGGGCGGGCAGGCCGCCGGCGAAGGAGATGATCCCCGGCTTGGCGGTGAGCTTGAGCAGCTCGCGGATCTCGGAGCGCTTCATGGCCTTGGCGTTATGGGAAAAGAACGGTTCGTAGTTGATCATGGCATCCTCCTTTAAGATGCGGGTATCGTTAAAGGTTAAATCAATATATAGCCCATTGCTCGAGAAATTGCAAGCGGCTAGAAACCGTGACGCGTAACGCGTGACGCGTGACGCGCAAAGGCAGGCGAACACCAAGAAAACCGAGTGTCCGTGACTGTGTTAGTGTCAGCAAAACCAGGGCAGTGAACGTTTGTTAATGCAAGTGATCTAGACCGCAGCAAGCCCCGGACAGAACCCTTGCCTTGACTTTTCACTTTTCACCTTTTACTTTTCACTTCGCCGGGTTATCGCGGTTACTTGTCACGGGTTACGCGTCACGCGTCACGATAGGTCTATCTGTGATATAGTGCTGCCATGCCGCTGCTGCTGGCCACGTCGCTGATCTGGGCCTTCTCGTTCGGGCTGGTGAAGCGCCACCTGGCGGGCGTGGATGCCGCCTTCGTGGCCTTCGCCCGCCTGGCGCTGGCCCTGCTTCTGTTCCTGCCCCTGTGGCGGCCGCGCCGCGTCCCGGCCGCGGCGGCTCTGCGGTTGCTGGTGATCGGCGCCCTGCAATTCGGGATGATGTACGTCTTCTACATCGAGTCGTTCCGCTTCCTGGCCGCCCATCAGGTGGCCCTGTTCACGGTCTTCACTCCGCTGTACGTGGCGGCCGGCGACGACCTGCGCGAGCGGAGCTTCCGGCCGCTTCACTTCTGGACGGCGCTCCTGGCCGTCGCCGGCACGGCGGTGATCGTCTACCGCGGATGGGGGAGCGCCGGCCTGCTGGCCGGCTTCCTGCTCGTCCAGGCCTCGAACGCCTGCTTCGCCGCCGGCCAGGTCTGGTACCGTCGCCTTCCCGGCGCGGGCGAGTGGGGCGACCGCCGCGACTTCGCCTGGCTCTACCTGGGGGGCGCGGCCGCCTCCGTCCTGGCCTGGTACGTGCGCTCCGGGGCGGCAGTCCCGCGCCTGGACGCCGGCCAGGCGGGGGTTCTGCTTTACCTGGGGCTGCTGGCCTCAGGCGTCGGTTTCTTCCTGTGGAACGTCGGCTCGGCCCGGGTGTCGGCCGGCACGCTGGCGGTCATGAACAACCTCAAGGTGCCCCTGGCGGTGGCGGTCTCGCTGGTTGTCTTCGCCGAGCACGCCGACTTGGCGCGCCTGGCCGTCGGCGCGGCGGCCATTTTCATCGCCTTGTACCTGAACGCCGATAAAAGAAAGCCTAAGTGTTCGTGTTAGTGTTTGTGTTAGCAGCGGCCATTTCCGTTCTGTCAACTGAGAGGGCTTTTACTAACACTAACACAAACACAAACACAAAGAGATCGGCAAAATTCGTTCCAAAATAGAACTTTATTGGTTAAAAAATAGTATAATAGCTCTTTCGGAAGCCGCAAAAGCCAAGGAGAGCCATAATGAAACGAGGCGCACTGATCGCCCTGCTCGTGATCGTCGTCATCCTGCTGGGCCTGTTCATCCTGGGCGGGTTCATCTATTTGCAGTTCACCCAGGAGCCCTACGTGCCCCAGAAGGCGTACCTCAAGATCGAGCTGAGCGGCACCATCCATGAGACCGCTCCGGCCCGGCTCCTCTCCATGGGCGGCGGCGAGCCGACCATCCATGACCTGTGGTACAACCTGGAGCGGGCCGCCCGCGACCCGCGCATCCGCGGCGTCCTGGTGCGCATCGGCTACCTGGACTGCGGCTTCGCCAAGGTTGAGGAGATCGGCCGCCTGCTGAAGCGCTTCGCCGACGCCAAGAAACCGGTGACGGCCTTCATCGTCGACGGCGGGCTGAAGGAGTGCTACCTGGCCTCCTTCGCCGACAAGGCCGTGATGTTCAAGGGCGGCGCCCTCTCGGTCAGCGGCATCGGCGCCGAGGCCGTGTTCCTCAAGAATACCCTTTCCAAGCTGGGCGTGCAGGCCGACATGTTCCACATCGGCGACTACAAGACCGCCAGCAACACCTTCACCGAGGAACGCATGACCCCGGCCCACCGCGAATCCACCCAGGCGCTCATCGACGACCTGTACCAGGCGGTGATCGATGGCCTGGCCGCCAACCGCAAGCTGGACGCGGCGAAGGTCCGCGACCTCGTCGACCGCTCGCCCCTGCCCCAGGAGGAATACGTCAAGGCCGGGCTGGTCGACTCGCTGGGCTACGAGGATGACCTGTTCAAGCTGATGCCCGCCACCCTCCCCGAGGTAACCTTCCGCACCTACGCCAAGACCCGCTCGCCGCTGCCGTTCAGCGGCAGCAAGAAGATCGCCGTCATCTTCGCAGCGGGCGAGATCAACCTGGGGCGCAGCGGCGGCAGCTCGCTGTTCGGCGGCGAGGTCCTGGGCGCCGACACGCTGGCCGAGCAGCTGCGCAGCGCGCGCAACAATTCGGCGGTGAAGGCGGTGGTGCTGCGCGTCGACAGCCCGGGAGGTTCGGCCGTGGCCTCCGACATCATCCTGCGCGAGGCCGAGCTGCTGGCCGCCAAGAAGCCGCTGGTCATCTCCATGTCCGACATGGCGGCCTCCGGCGGCTACTGGATCTCGCTCGCGGCCAGCAGGATCCTCGCCCAGCCCGAGACGATCACCGCCTCGATCGGCGTCATTTCCGGCAAGCTCGTGCTCAAGGGCCTCTACGACAAGATCGGCGTCACCAAGGAGATCCTGCGCACCTCGCCGTACGCCGCCATGTATTCCGACTACGAGCCGTTCAGCGAGGCGGAGCGGCAGAAGGTCATCGGCGACATGCAGCGCATCTATGGCGAATTCCTGGCCAAGGTGGCGCGCAACCGCAAGATGGACAAGCCGGCGGTGGACCGCATCGCCCGCGGCCGGGTCTGGAGCGGCCGCGCGGCGCTGCGCCTGAAGCTGGTCGACGCCATGGGCGGCCTGGGCGCGGCCGTGGACGAGGCGCGCAAGCTGGCGCGCATCCCGGCCGGCGAGCGCTTCGGTATCCGCGTGTACCCGCAGAAGAAGTCCTTCTTCGAGATGATCTTCGAGCTGGCCGGCGCCAAGGCCCGGAACCCGCTCGACGTCAGGGAGAGGCTGCAGGCCTACCGGAACTATTTCCCGGCCATGGCGTTGCCCTTTGCCCTCAGGTGCTTTTAAGGACGATCATCTGTACTCGGCGTTGGGCGTAAGGACTTCAAGGTTCGACGGCTGGAACAGAACGCATCGGAACTAGTCAGCGGCTTACAGTACGACGGTCCTTCAAGGTTCCACGTCCCATGTTCCACGTACCAAGTTGAAGCACTTTTTGGGGCTTCTAACATGGTACGTGGTACGTGGTACGTGGTACCTCGACGGACTGGAATTTTTTTGGGTTTTGTGAGTTCTAATCCCAGCGCAGGTCGTACTCGGAGACGGGCTGGAAATTGGTCAGCGACTTGAGGATCTCCACCTTCACGTTCTTGCCGCCGGCGATCTCCAGCGAGCGCTCCATCCAGCCGCAGATGCGGAACTCGGTGCTCTTGTCCAGCTCGGGGAAGTGACTGACGCGCACCAGGCAGCGGTGGGTATCGCTCATGGGCACGCTGATGGCGCAGGGGCGGTAGTAGGAGCCGAGGTACTCGCCGGCCTTCTCGACCAGGGTGTTGGTCTTGGGGATCTTGACCAGGATCTTCAGCAGGCCGTGGAAGCGGTTGTCGGCGCTCATGCGGCCGAAGTCCCAGGAGGCCTTTTTCAGGTCCCAGTCGTAGAAGAGCTGGGCGATGTTGGCCATGGGCTCGATCAGCATCTCCTTCAGCGGGAACCAGGCCTCGGGGTTGACCTCGGAGCCGTAGACGCGGCGCGCGGCCGGCGAGATCAGCTCCAGCCACTTCTTCAGCCCGTACTGGCCGAACTTTTCCAGTATCATCTTCGGGGTCGACGCGATGATCATGCCCTTGACTTCAGTCATGCCTCCTCCTCCAGTATCGATTCCGTCCGCTCCGGCCCGTTCAACGGCTTTCCGGATTCATCAGCAGCGACATGGCTTCCTGCCGCGGCCCGAGGTTTTCGCGGAACACGCCGCGCACCGCCGAGGTGATCGTCAGCGCGCCCGGCTTCTTGACGCCGCGCATGGTCATGCACAGGTGCTCGGCCTTGATCACCACCATCACGCCCATGGGGTCAAGGGCCTGCACCAGGTAGTCGGCGATCTGCTTGGTGAGGCGCTCCTGCAGCTGCAGGCGCTTGGCCAGGTAGTCGACCAGGTGGGCCAGGTTGTTCAGGCCGATGATGCGCCCCTTGCGCGGGATGTAGGCGATGCTGGCCATGCCCGAGAAGGGGAGCAGGTGGTGCTCGCACATGGAATAGATGGGGATGTCCTTCAGGATCACCATCTCGTCGTGCTTTTCCTCGGTTAGGCACTTGAGGAAGTCGGCGGGCTCGCGGCCGGTGCCGGCCAGGACCTCGGCGAACATCTCCGCCGCACGGCGCGGCGTCTCCTTCAGCCGCTCGGAGGCCGGGTCCTCGCCGATGCCCTCGAGGATCGCCGCCACGCCGCGCTTAATCTTTTCCAGGTCCATGTTCCTCATGAATGACCCCCAGCACCATGCGCAGGGCCTCCTTGGCCGGCAGACCCAGGGCGTCGGCCAGGCGGCGGACGTCCTCAAACTCGGGCTTGACGTTGGCCGTGCGTCCCTGGAAAACGGCCGTCTTCAGGCGTACGTCGACGCCGGCCACGCGCACACTGCGCGTCTCGCGCGGCAGCACGATCCGGTCGGACAGGCGCTGGCGCAGGCCGATGGCCGATGTTTCGGCGAATATGGCGGCCGCCACCGCCTCGCGCGCCTCGGGGGCGCAAAGGGCCGTCAGCTGGAACCCCGGCCGCCCCTTCTTCATCAGCCCCGTGGCGATGAACACGTCCAGGGCGCCGGCCTGGGCGATCCTGTCGGCGGCGTGGGCCAGCAGCTCGGGGCTGAGGTCGTCCAGCAGGCATTCCAGCACCCAGACGCCGTCGGCGGCCGGCGACGCGTCGCGCTCCTCCAGGACGGCGCGCAGCAGGTTGGCGATGGCGGGAAACGTCTTATGGCCGCAGCCGCAGCCCGTGCGCAGCGGGCGGGCGGTGCGCCCCGGTCCGGCCTGGCGCCCGAAGGTGGTCAGGATCGCCGCCGCCGTCGGCGTAAGCAGCTCGTCCTCGATTTCGCCGGCGCGGCAGGCCAGCCCCTGCACCATGCGCAGCACCGCCGGCGGCGGCACCGGCAGCACGCCGTGGCGGGTGCGCACGCTCCCGAAGCCGGTTACCAGGGTGGTGAACACGATGGGGCAGCGCTCCAGCTTCTCCCACAGCCAGCAGAAGCCCAGGATGTCGACCAGCGAGTCGGCGGCGCCCACCTCGTGCAGGTGGACGTGGCGCAGCTCCTCGCCGTGCACGGCGGCCTCGGCGGAGAAGATGGTCTGGAAGACGAGGGCGGCGTCGGCGCGCACGCGCGCCGAGAGGGGAACGGCGGCGAGGAAGGCCTCGATCTCGGGCCAGGTGGCGGCATGCGCCGCCGGCGGCGCCTCGACGGTGACCTGCCGGCAGCGCAGGTGGCCGCGCTCGGCGTCGGCGACCGTCACCCGCACGTCGAGGCCGATGGCCTCGAAGGTGCGCGTGAACTCGGCGCCGCAGTCGAGCAGGTCGATGAGCGACGCCAGGATCATGTCCCCCGAGGCCCCGCATTCGGTCTGGAACAGCAGTTCGCGCGCCATGGCGCCGTTATACCCGATTGCGGCCGGGCCGTCAAGCGCCCGGCTTGACGGCGCCGGAGCGGTTCGTGTATAACCCTGGCGGAGGATGCGCATGAACCGCCAGTCCCGGCCGATGCTGCCCGAGTGGCAGGCCCTGGAGCGTCACGCGGCCGCGCTGCGCTCGCGCAGCCTGCGCGAGCTGTTCGCCGAAGACCCCGAACGCGGCGGGCGGCTGGCGTTGCGTGCCGAGGGCTTTTACGTCGATTATTCCAAGAACCGCGTCACCGACGAGACCCGGGTCCTGCTGTTCCGGCTGGCCGCCGCCTGCGGCCTGGCGGGCGAGACGCGACGCCTCTTCGCCGGCGAGGCGGTCAACGAGACCGAAGGGCGCCCGGCGCTGCACTGGGCCCTGCGCGACCTCTCCTCGGGGGCGTTGGCCATCGCCGGCGAGGACATCATGCCGCGCATCCGCGACGTGCGCGAGCGCATGGCCGCCGCCGCCGGCCGGCTGCGCGCGGGCCAGTGGCTTGGCCACTCGGGCCGGCCCATCCGCCGCCTGGTGCATGTGGGCATCGGCGGCTCCGACCTGGGTCCGCGCATGGCCTGCGCGGCGCTGCGCTTCTTTTCCCAGGGCGGGCCGCGGATCGACTTCGTCTCCAACCTCGATCCCGGCCAGATGGGGGAGACGCTGCGCCGGCTGGCGCCGGAGGAGACCCTGTTCGTCCTGGCCTCCAAGACCTTCACCACCCAGGAGACCCTGGCCAACGCCGCCTGCGCCCGCGACTGGCTGCTGGGGCGCTTCCCCGACCGGGCGGCCCTGGCGCGCCACGTCGTCGCCGTGACCGCCAATCCGCAGGCGGCCCGCGATTGGGGTGTCGCCGCCGAGAACGTGTTCGAGTTCTGGGATTGGGTCGGCGGGCGCTTCTCGCTGCCCTCGGCGGTCGGCCTGCCGCTGATGGCCGCCATCGGCCCCGAGCGCTTTCTGGAGCTGCTGCGCGGCTACGAGGCGATGGACCGCCACTTCCGCAGCGCGCCGCCGGAGGCCAACCTGCCGCTGCTGCTAGCGCTGCTCGGCGTCTGGAACGCCGTCTTCCTGGGGCTGCCGGCGCACGCCGTGCTGCCGTACAGCCATGCCCTGCGGCTGCTGCCCGCCTTCCTGCAGCAGCTGGAGATGGAGTCCAACGGCAAGGGGGTCGACCGCCAGGGCCGCGCCGTCGGCTACGCCACGGCGCCGGTGCTGTGGGGCGGCCCCGGCACCGACGGGCAGCATGCCTTCTTCCAGCTGCTGCACCAGGGGACCCCGGCGGTTTCCTGCGACTTCATCGGCTTCCGCCGCTCGCTGGATCCCTTCGCCGACCACCATGAGCAGCTGCTGGCCAACTTGGTCGCCCAGACGCAGGCGCTGGCGTTCGGCCGCGGCCGCGAAGAGCTGGCCCGCGACCATGTCCCGGTGGCGCAGCGCCCGTTCCGCGCCTTCCCCGGCGACCGCATCAGCACCACCATCCTGGCCGACGAGCTCACCCCCGGGACGCTGGGCCGGCTGATCGCCCTCTACGAGCACAAGGTGTTCGCGCAGGGGGTGATCTGGAACATCGACTCCTTCGACCAGTGGGGGGTGGAGCTGGGCAAGACGATCGCCGCCCGCCTGCTGCCCAAGATCAAGGGCGAGGCCCCCGCCAGCGACGAGGACAGCTCCACGCGGGAGTTGATCCGCTATGTTCGCGACGGACAGGAGAAGTGAAGGAGCCTGAAGAGAGTGAAAGAGTTACAGAACGAGCATTAGCAGAGCTCAATATTCTGACAGACCAGACTCTTTCACTTTTCACTTTTTCACCATTCTTTTCCTGGCAGACCAGGCTCTTTCACTTTTCACTTTTCACTTTTTCTTTTAACCCTGTCTTTGCTATAATGGCGCAATGGCGACGCTGAAATACTTCCTGGTCTCCCTCCGGCCCAAGCAATGGGTGAAGAACGTCTTCATCTTCGCGCCGATGATCTTCTCCCTGCACATGTTCCAGCCGGCCTACATCTGGCGCAGCCTGCTGGCCTTCCTGCTCTTCAGCCTGGTCACCGGCGCCATCTACGTCCTCAACGACGTCCTCGACCGCGAGAAGGACCGCCTGCACCCGGTGAAGAAGGAGCGTCCCATCGCCGCCGGCCGGCTGCGGACGGGACCGGCGCTGGCCGGGGCGGCGGCGCTCCTCGCCGTCGTGCTGGTCCTCATCGTGCGCTTCGACCGCGGCTTCTTCCTCATTACCGCCTTCTACGCCGGGCTCAACGTCCTCTACTCGCTGCTGCTGAAGCGGGTGGTCATCATCGACATCCTGATCATTGCCCTGGGTTTCGTGCTGCGGGTCATGATCGGCGGCGCCGTCAACGACATCGTCCTCTATCCCTGGATCCTCATCTCCACCTTCCTGCTGGCCGTCTTCCTGGCCCTGATCAAGCGCCGCCAGGAGCTGCTGAAGGTTCAGGAGCTGCATCCCGAGCCGGTCACGCGCAAGACGCTGGAGAGCTACACCCTTGCGCTCCTCGACCAGATGATCAGCATCGCCACCGCCACTACCCTCATCTCCTACATCATGTACGTCCTCTCCCCCGACGTGCAGCAGAAGTTCGGCACCAACAACCTGTACTTTACGGTCCCCTTCGTCATTTTCGGCATCTTCCGCTACCTGTACCTGGCCTACGCCCGAGGCCAGGGAGAAAGCCCCTCCGACGTCGTCATCGGCGACCTGCCCTTCGCCCTCAACCTGGTCCTCTGGGTCGGCATTTTCATCCTGCTGGTGATCCGCTGAGGCGCCGGTGGCCGACCTGGCCGTCATCCGCAGGCTGCAGTCCTCGGCCCTCAGCGCCGAGGAGCTGGAGGAGATCCACCGCCGCCATGCCGACGATTACCGCGTGCAGCTGGGGCTGGTGCAGCACCCGCGCTTCCCGCAAAGCACCGCCCTGGGGATCCTGAGCAAGCTGTTCGCCGCCGACCTGGTGCGCGTCATCAAGAACGTCAAGGCCAACCCCTACGTGCGCAAGAAGGCCGAGCTGGAGTTCCTGCAGCGCTACCGCCGCCTGGCGCTCGGCGAGAAAATTTCGCTGGTCAAGTCGGCGCCGAACTCGCTCCTGCTCGCCCTGACCGACGAGGACCAGCCGCCGCTGCTGCAGGCCATCCTGCAAAACCCCAACTGCAGCGAGGAGGTGGTGCTGCGCTTCGTGAACCGCGCCGCCGACCGCAGCCGCTTCTACCAGGCCTTCGACGACACCGCCTGGCACCAGAGCCCGGTTGTGGCCGAGGCCGTGGCCCACGATCCCGAGGCGCCGGTGCGCGCGCTGCTGAAGATCGTTCCCCACCTGGGGCTGACGGGCCTGCAGCGCCTGTACCGCGATGCCGCCACCCACCCCGCCGTCCGCGAGCGCATCCGCGCCTATCTGGACGGACGCGGCGGCAACGGCTGAAGGCTCCTCAGGCGCGCGGCTTGCCTCGCGGCGCCCGCCGGGTTACAATCGCCCTCTCATGGGGGCCACGCGCTTGCTTCTCCTGCTCCTGCTGCTGCCGGCGGCGGCGCTCTGCCCGCAGGCCGGGGAGCGCAGGCTGGCCTGGCCGCTGACCATCGACGACGGCGTCAGCTCGGGCTTCCAGGAGTTCCGTTCCAACCATTTCCACGCCGGCATCGACCTGCGCACGCTGCAGCGCACGGGATTCCCGGTTCTGGCCGTGGACGACGGCATGATCGAGCGGCTGACCGTCAGCCGCCGCGGCTACGGCCTGAGCCTGCTGCTGCGCCATGCCGGAAACGCCACCTCGCTGTACTCGCACCTGGAGAGGTTCCGCCCCGACATCGAGGCGCTCGTCACCCGCGTCCGGGCACAGACGGGACAGCGCTTCTTCGGCGCCCACGTCCTCGCCACCCCGGTCGCCGTGCGCCGCGGCGAGGTGATCGCCTTCAGCGGCGAGAGCGGCGCCGGCTTCGCCCACCTGCACGTGGAGCTCCGCGACGGCGATGGCCGCGCCCTCAACCCGCTGCTGCGGCTGGACATGCCCGCTCCCGACCTTCATCCGCCGCGGATTCGCGGGCTGCTGCTGCGCAGCCGCGAGGGGACGCTGATCGACGGCGATTGCGGGGAATCCTACCGCCGCCTGCGCCTGGCGGGCGGCCTCTATGCCCCCGACGAGGCGGTGACAATCAACGGCCCCTGCGATATGGTGCTGGACGCCTACGACCTCGGCGGCACCGGCCATGTATTGGCGCCATACGCCCTGGCGGCCAGCCTGGACGGCCGGCCGGTCTTCCGCGAGGAGTGCGACCGCCTGGCACGTGACGACAACAACCAGCTGGGCATGCTCTACGACATGGCTTATTCGACGCCCTCCACCTACTTTTTCAACCTCTGCTCCCAGGAAGGATTCACCCTGGAGGGAACCGGCGTCCGCCTGGCCGAGGAGCTGCGCCGCCTGCCCCCGGGGCGGCACGAGCTGCGCGTGACGGTCCGCGACTGCCAGGGCAACAGCGCCCAGGCCGTCGTGCCGCTGATCAAGGACCCCGCGGGCGAGCCGCGCTCCTTTCCCCGCCGCCTGCGCCCTGCCGGCGGCGAGGGCGGCGCGCTGGGGCGCAGCGAGTTCACTCTTTTCGTCAACCGCGGCGACGTGGTGGTCAAGGCCCGTGACGTCCAGGCCGCCGCCGCCGACGTGCGCCTGCGGCTGATCCAGGGTGGCGACGAGCGGATCGTCCCGGCGCAGGAATACGCCTACGGCCTCTTCTTCCGTTTCCAGCCGCTCAACCACGAGCCGCGCCTGCAGCTGCGCTTCGAGGTGTCGGCCCAGGGCATGGTCGTCGAGGCGCGGCAGAAAATGCTGCAGCTAGCCTGGCTAAAGAATGGGATGGAGCAGACCGCCCGCCTGGGCGACTTCGCGGCCGACTTCGGCCCGACCTCCGTGCGCGACCCCCACGTGCTGCTGCTGGAGCCGGTGGCCCTGCAGCCGGCACTGCCGCTGCTGGGAACGCCGGTACGCACGCTGCCGAACCACTTCGCCTTCCTGGACGCGGTGTATTTCCGCTTCCGCGTTCCCGCCGGCACGCCCCGGCCCGGGCAGCTGGGCATCTTCCGCTACCGGCCGTCATCCCGCGACTGGGTCTACGTCCCCACCCAGGCCGGCGGCGAGCCGGGATTCGTGCGCTGCCGCGTCCTCACCGCCGGAACCTTCGCCCTGTTGCGCGACAACGATCCCCCCGCCGTCTCCCTGCGCCGGCCGCACACCCGCCACCTGCAGCGCCTCGACGAGCTGATCGTCCGCCTGAGCGACCACGGGAAGGGGATCAATGACGAGAGCCTCGCCGTCAGCCTGAACGGAGTCCCGCTGGCCGCCGATTACGACCCCGACTGGGGCTGGGCCAAGCTCACCGACCTGTCCGCGTTGAGAAGGGGGAGAAACTCCCTGCGCGTGCGCGTGTCCGACCTGTCGGGAAACGTCAGCGAGAAGGAATTCGCCATTTCCCTGAAGTGAAAGACTTCCGCCTGCCAAGCCTCCACGATTTTGCCAAGTAATGTGGAAATCTGGCTGAACCGGCCCAGAGAACGCTGTGGGACGCGCATTTTCTGGATTTGCATACATCTTACATGCGGGGATAGCCTATAATAAATGATATATCCTGAAAGGGCCATGGCGCAAAGGTCCCCGAGAATCAACCATCTCGCTCCGGATTGCTGTAAGGTTGACACCAGCCGGGAAATTGTGGGAAAATATTTATGGTTGTCCGGTTGTGTAATTTTTACTCTCTTTACTGAGCTATGGGCAGCCTTGCGGGAGAAAAAATGTTGAACGATGCCGGCAGGATCGGGGTAAAGGGCGACGCGCTCTTTCTTCGCCTGCGCCTCCTGGGCGACATCGTGTTCACCATTCCCGCCGTGGCTCGCTTCAAGGAGCGCCTTCCCGGAACCCGGCTGTACTTCGCCGTGGAGGAGCGCTTCGCCGAGGCGGCCGGACTGATCCCGGGCATCGACGGCGTCGTCACCGTGCCGGCGCGCATCGGGCCGGGCGACGTGCTGGCCTTCCGCCGCCGCCTTCGCCGCCTGGGCGTGGGCACGGTGATCGACCTGCATTCCGGCCCGACGGCCGCCCTGCTGACGCGGGCCAGCGGCGCGGCCGTCCGCGCCGGCTTCCGCACGCCGAACCGCAACTGGGCCTACAACCGCCTGGTCGATCGCTTCGACCCGGCGCGGCCGGCGCACTCGGTCCACAACCAGGCCCGCCTGCTGGAGGCGGTCGGGATCGACGGCTCGGACCCGCCCCCGTACCCGCAGCTGCCTGCGTCGGCCTTCGCCGTCACCCCGCGCCTGGAGCCCCTGGTCGCCCTCCGCCCCAAGGCCGTGCTGCACCTGGGGGCGGGAAACCGCTTCCGCGACTGGGGGGAGGAGCATTTCGCCGAGCTGGCGCGACGGCTGACCGCCGATGGGGTGGCGGTGGTGCTGGTCGGCGGCTCCGAGGAGGAGAGGCGGCGCGGGGAACGCCTGGGCCGGCCGCCGGGCGTGCATGACCTGACCGGCCCCCTGCCGCTGCGGGAGCTCCTGGCGCTGGTCGCCTCGGCCTCGGTCTACGTCGGCGCCGATTCGGGTCCCCTGCACGTGGCTTCGCTGACCGCGACGCCGCTGGTCGCCCTGTACGGCCCCAACCTCACGGCGGTCAGCGGCCCCTGGCGGCGCCAGGGGCTGGCCGTCATCGAGACGTCTCTGCCGTGCCGCCCATGCTCGCAACGGCGCTGCAAGTATGGTACAATCCCCTGCATGAGGGACATCGGCACGGACAGGGTCCATGAAGCGGCCAGACAGCTCATCCGCTAAGCCCGCTTTCTTCCTGCTCCTGGCCTTCCTCTTCCTGATCGACGTTTCCATCGCCGCCTGCTACGTTCTGGGAACGCTGCTGCTGCTGCTCTTCGCCCTGCACCTGGCCCGCGGCGGCGCCTTTCCGCGCCTGCCGTCCTACAACGCCTTCTTCGCCGCCTTCATCGCCTTCACTCTGGTTTCCACCCTGTTCTCGGTCGACCGCGGCGCCAGCCTGCGCGACAACAAGGAGCTGCTGATCTTCCTGCTGGTCCCCATCTACCACTGGCTGCTTGACTCGCGCGAGCGCCTGGAGCTTTCCCTGTGGGTGGTGCTGGCCGCGGCGGCCTTCTCGGCGCTGGCCGGCCTGTTCACGGTATGGAGCCGGGGCATCGCCCGCGGCGTCGTCCTCTCCGACCGCTTGAAGGGGTTCACCTCGCACTGGATGACCTACTCGGGACTGCTGATGCTGCCCTTCGTCTTCTTCGCCGTGCGCCTGCTGCTGCGCCGCGGCCGGCGCCGTGAGACCGCCATCGTCGCCGCCGGCCTGGCGCTCATGCTGGCGGCCATCGCCTTCTCGCTGACGCGCAATGTCTGGCTGGGCGCGGCCGCCGGCCTGGGCCTGGCCGTAGCCTTCCTGCGGCCGAAGGTCCTGCTGCTGGCCGCGCCGCTGCTGCTGGCCCTGGCCCTGCTGGCGCCCCCGGCCGTTCGCAGCCGCGCCCTCTCCATCGTCGACCTGCGCGACAGCTCCAACCGCGACCGCCTCTACATGGCCTGGTCTGGGCTGCGGCTGTTCCGGGACCGTCCCTGGACTGGCGTGGGCAGCCACAACGTGGAAAAGGTCATCCGCTCCGACGAGGCGCGCTACCGCCATCCCGACGCCGAGCAGATCAACCCCCACCTGCACAACAACTTCCTGCAGATCCTGGCCGAGCGCGGCGTCTTCGCCCTGGCCAGCTTCCTCCTGGCCTGCCTGTTCTTCATCCTGCAGGCGGCGCGGAGACTGCGCGGGGGGGAGGGCGAGATGCGGGCCGTGGCCGCCGGCGCCCTCTTCGCCTTCATCGCCTTCCTGGTCGCCGGCATGTTCGAGTACAGCTTCGGCGACAGCGAGGTCAAGTTCCTCCTCTTCTACTTCATGAGCCTGCCGTTCCTCGGCCTGAAGGAGCCCGCCCATGCGCAAGCTGCAGCGCTTCGCTGAGATCTGCGGCCGGTTCGCCGGCAAGAGCATCCTGGTGTATGGGGACGTGATCCTCGACCGCTACATCTTCGGCCAGGTCGAGCGCATCTCGCCCGAGGCGCCGGTGCCGGTGCTCTCGGTCGAGCTCGAGGAGTCGCGGCTGGGCGGCGCCGGCAACGTGGCGGCGAACATCGACCGCCTGGGCGCGCGCGGCCTGCTGCTGGGCGTGGCCGGCCGCGACGCCTACGCCGACGAGGTCGCCCGCCTAAAGGGCGAGGGCGACCGGGTGCTGCGCGACGCCGCGAGCCGCACCATCGTCAAGACGCGCGTTATCGCCCAGCGCCAGCAGGTCGTGCGCATCGACCGCGACGGCCTCATCCGCCTGGAAGCCGACGTGCTGCAGCGGCTGGGCGCGGCCATCGCCGAGGCCGATGCCGACGGCATCATCGTCTCCGACTACGCCAAGGGCACGGTCAATGCCGCCGTGATGGCGATGCTCAAGAAGCGCGCCGCCGCCGGCGGCATCCCCCTCGTCGTCGACCCCAAGCCGGCGCACGCCGCCCTGTACGAGGGGGTGACCGGCATGACCCCCAACCTGAAGGAGGCTGCGGAGCTGGCCGGCCGGCCCATCGCCGGCGATGACGGCCTGGCGTGGGCCCTGGGACGCATCCGCCGCCGCTTCCAGTCGCGCTTCGCCATCGTCACCCGCGGCAGCCAGGGAATCTCGGCCGCCGAGCAGGGGAGGAAGATGTTCCACCTGCCGGCCTTCAGCCGCGAGGTGTTCGACGTGACCGGCGCCGGCGATACCGTCGTCGCCGTGCTGACCCTGGCCCTGGCCGCCGGCGCCGACCTGCGCGAGGCGGTCGCCCTGGCCAACGCCGCCGCCTCGGTGGTGGTGGAGAAGGTAGGCACATCGCAGGTCTCGCGCGAGGAGCTGCTCGAGCGCATGTCCTCCATCCTGCGCCGGCATTGAACCGCCTGCAGCTCCTCAAGGTCCTCGCCCCCGGGTTCCTGCCGCTGCTGGTCTTCATCGCCGCCGATGCCCTGTGGGGGACGACGGTGGGGCTGGCCGTGGCCGTCGCCTCGGGGATCGTCGAGCTGGGCGTCTCCCGCGTCCGTGAGGGGCGTTGGGACCGCTTCGTGCTGCTCGACACGCTGCTGATCACGGCCATGGGCGGCGTCTCGCTGCTTCTTGCCAACGACGTTTTCTTCCGCCTGAAGCCGGCGGTGGTCGAACTGATATTCTGCCTGGTCCTCGGGGTCTCGGTCTACACGCCGGCCAATGTCATGCTGGCCATGACCCGGCGCTACCTGCGCGGGATGGAACTTTCGCCGGAGCAGGCGCGGGCCATGACGCGGAGCATGAAGGGGCTGTTCTTCCTCCTCCTGGCGCACACGGCGCTGATCGTCTATGCGGCCTTCGCCCTGTCGGCCGCCGCCTGGGGCTTCATCTCGGGCGGCCTGTTCTATATCCTGTTCGCCGCCTATTTCCTGGCCGAGTGGCTGCGCAGCCGCCGCCGCGCCAGAAGCGCCGAGGCGGCGATGGCCCAGTATGCCGGCGAGGAGTGGTTCGACCTGGTCGATGCCGAGGGCAGGGTGACCGGCCGGGCGCCGCGCAGCGTCTGCCATTCGCGCAAGGGACTCCTGCACCCGGTGGTGCATCTGCATATCCTGGACGAAAAGGACCGGATCTTCCTGCAGAAGCGCTCGCCGGCCAAGGAGATCCAGCCGGGAAAGTGGGACGCCGCCGTCGGCGGCCATGTGCGCAGCGGCGAGACGGTCGAGCAGGCGCTAGGGAGAGAAACGGCCGAGGAAACCGGGCTGGAGGGGCTGAAGGCGCAGCCGCTGGCGCGCTACGTCTGGGAGAGCGAGGTCGAGTCGGAGCTGGTCTTCATGTTCGCGGCCCGCAGCCGCCGCGAGCCGCGCGTCGACCCGGCCGAGAGCAGCGAGGGCCGCTTCTGGAAGATCGCCAAGGTGCGCGAGGCCATCGGCAAGGGTCTCCTCACGCCCAACCTCGAGTTCGAGTTTCCCATCTTAATGCAACTGATATTTGGCGAAAAAAAGCAGGGAACTGACTCGACGACCTCTTCGTGTTCGTGTTAGTGTTTGTGTTAGGAAAGCCAGGGCATTGAACATAACCGAACTCCGAGTGGTAGTGATAGTGGTAGTGGTCGTAGCGAGCCCTGGAAGGGCTCTTTCCTCACTTTTACCTTTCACCTTTTTCCTTTCTAAGTGTCAGTGTCAGCAAGAACGATCAGCACCTAAAAGAAATCTTGAGCACCCAAGCGAATTGGCCTTCGTTACGTCTTATACCCCTCGGAGGGAATCCTCCTCGGGTACGCCGCCCCTGTCGGGGCCGGCAGCGTCGAACTGCGGACGTCGAACCTTGAAGCAAAATAGGTTTTTGGGGGCGGTTTTCTAACGTGGTACGTGGTACATGGGACGTGGAACCTTGACGGACCGTCGTACTGGAAGCCGCTGACCAGTCCTCTTGCTTGTTGGTTTGTTGGGTTTTGTTCTTGTTGCCAGGTGATGCAGCCCGTAGGGGAGTCGAACCCCTCTTCCAAGAATGAAAATCTTGTGTCCTAACCGATAGACGAACGGGCCTCCATCTGAGCCGTGTTGGATTCGAACCAACGACACCCGCCTTAAAAGGGCGGTGCTCTGCCAACTGAGCTAACGGCCCAAGCAGGACGCAACAAATTTAACACAATCGAACCGGGCTGTCAATCGCGGCCCCAGTGCGGCCAGGGTAAAGATCAGTGTCAGTGACAGCAAGAACCTGGACGAGCAATCGTGACGCGTAACGTGTGACGCGTGACAAGTAACAGCAAGAAAAAGAGCTAACTGAGTCCTATTCTTTGCAATGTGATGCTGTTTGCTGTTTGAGTAGCCATAGAACCTGCTTAGAGGTCGTCAAGCACCCAAGCATCGTTTGCTGTTAACGTCGGACGTCGAACCTCGAACGTCGAACCTTGAAGCTCTCTCAGCCTCCTCTTCTATCTCCAACGTGGCACATGGCACGTGGTACGTGGAACCTCGATGGCCCGTCGGTCTGCAAGCCGCCGGCTAGCTCCAGATCACCTTGTTCTGCTGGTGGAACCTCGATGGACCGTCGGTCTGTAAGCCGCTGGCTAGTTCTGAATCCCTTGTGTTTTCTTGGCTAGTTAAAGAAGAACATGATGCCGGCGCCGATGGAGAGGCCGCTCATGTCAAGGGGCGCGAACTCCTCGAAATCGCCGGAGAGGCGGCTCTTGAGATACAGGTACTTCCCCTCCAGCGCGACGGCCAGCCGCTGCTGGAAGCGGAAGACGATGCCCAGGCGGCCGTTGAGCCCGAAGCCGAAGCGCTTGGACTCGGCGAAGCCCTCCTGGACGCTGAAGTCCTCAAAATTGATGAACTCGCCCCACTGCTGATAGGTCCAGGCATAGATACCGCCGCCGAAGCCCAGGTAGGGATTGACGCGGCCGCGGTGGCCCAGCGGGTAATAGTTAAGGCCGGCCTCGATGGGCACGATGCGCAGCGACACGTTCTGGTAGATGGGCGAGCCGTCCTCGTATTCGTAGTCGCGGTACTTGGCGTACTGGGTCTTGGCGTAGCTCCCCACTTCAAGGGTGAAGGAGAGTTCGCGGTTGAGATAGGCCTCGTACTCGCCGGCATAGAACTCCTTCATCATGTCGGCGCGGTCCAGGGTCAGGTTCTCCATGTTGATCTCCCAGAG
>JAKLEC010000034.1 GCA_022711715.1 Acidobacteriota bacterium | reverse complement strand
CGGGCGCTGAAGAAGGTCTTCCTGGTCCATGGCGAGGACGAGGCGCTGGCCCACCTGCGGGGCGTGCTGCTGGAGGCCGGCGTGCCGGAGGTGGCGATCGTGCGCTACGGCGACGTCCACGAGCTGAACTGAGGAGGGCCGGGGGGGATGGAGACCATCGACCTGGAGGGGATTCCCTGCCAGCTGGTGCGGCGCCGCGGCCGCCGGGTGCGCATTGCCTTCCATAACGGCCTCCTGCGCCTGGTCCTGCCCCGCCACCTCGACCCGCTGCCGATCATCGACCGGCATCGGGGCTGGATCCTGGAAAAGCACGAATGGTACCGGCGCCAGCTCCTGCTGGCCGAGCAGCTGGAGCTGGTCGAGCGGCGCAACGACGACTTCCTGGCGCTGGTCCGCTTGCTGAGCGCCCGCTATTCCGCCCTGCTGAAGGTGAAGCCGCTGGGCATCGGCTTCCGGCGCATGAAGAGCAAGTGGGGGAGCTGCAGCTCACGGGGCAAGATCAACCTCAACACCTGGCTGCAGGTCCTGCCCGACGAGCTGGTGGCCTTCATCGTCTTCCACGAGCTGGCCCACCTCCAGGTGCGCGACCACGGCCCGGGATTCAAGGCGCTGGTCCGCGCCGAGTTCCCCCGGCACCGCGACCTGGACCGCCAGCTCAAGCTCTACAGCCTGCGCATCCTCTGAGCATCGACAGCGGAAGACGGAGAAACGAAAACTCCAAGCACCAAGCAGCAAAGAAAGTGATGGTGTTCGTGATCGTGTTAGAAAAAGTCCGAAACGAAATCTTTTTTAGAACCGTGTACAGAGCACTTCATTTTGCCGTTGCATGAATTGCGTTTCGTTCATGAATACACTCTATTGATTTCACCATTTATTTGGAAATCGCTCGAGTGCATTCACCAACACTGACATTTTTCTTCGTTCGGGTCATTGGGCGATTGATATTTGGGGCTGATTTGTAATTTGGTGCTTGGAACGTGGCGCTTTGGTCCTGCAAGATCGCACGCCTCAGCCCCTGCACAAATTTGTGGGAGGAGCCATAAAAAAAACTGCTTAAGAATCACAAAATCTCTGAAACCCGCGTCAGCTTGACATCCTGGGGCCGGGCGGCTATACTGGCGGCCGATGGCCAAGGACAAGCGCGGGAATGCCGACGACAAAGAACTATCGTTCAAAAACGAGATCATCGGCGTCTTTTCCCTTTTTTTCTCCTTCTTCCTGATCTTCAGCCTGGCCAGCTACACACCCCGCGACCCATCCTTCTTCCATTCGGCTCCGAACCGGGTGGTGACCAACTTCGGCGGCCGCCTGGGATCGGAGCTCTCGGCGCTGCTGTTCAACCTCTTCGGCTACGCCTCGCTGCTCTTCATCGCCATCCTCCTCTTCCTGACCGCCTATTTCCTGTTCGACCGCCGGCTGAACCGGGCGGTCAGCAAGGGGATCGGCTTCGCCATCCTGCTGCTGTCGCTGGCCGGCCTGCTGGCCAACCTCAAGCCCCTGGCGCGCATCGGCGGGCAGGAAGTGCGCTCGGGCGGCGTGGTCGGGCTGCTGCTCCACAACCTGGTCAGCGGCCAGGTCAAGGAGTTCTTCGCCGCCGCGCTGTTCCTCTGCCTCCTGGCCGTCGCGCTGGTGCTGATCGCCAAGATCTCCATCGGCAATACCCTCGTTTTCCTCGGGCGGCTGCTGGCCAGGGGCGGCGCCCTGGCCGCCGCCTTCTGCCGCCAACGGCTGGAGCAGACGCGGCGCAACCGCGACCGCCGCAAGGTGCAGGAGAAGTACGACGCCGGCGAGGGGAGCTTCGTTTTCAAGGGGCGCCAGCCGCTGAAGGAGAAGGAGCCGGCGCCGCGCGCCGAGAAGCGGCCGGCCGTTCCGGCGCCGCCGGCCCGTGCCGAGGTCAAGAGGCCCAGCCGGTTGCCCGAGGAGAGCGGCATCTTCCCCGAGCTGGAGCAGGCGTTCCTGCCCGACGCCCAGTACCAGCCGCCGCCCCTGACCTACCTCGACGCGCCGACGGCCAAGAGCCAGATCGACATCGACGAGCTCGAGGAGAAGAAGCAGGAGCTGTCGCAGCGGCTGCAGGAGTTCAAGATCAGCGGCGAGATCGCCGAGTACACGCCGGGCCCCGTGATCACCACCTTCGAGTTCGTCCCCGACATCGGCGTCAAGGTCAAGGACGTCTCCAGCCTGACCGAGGACCTGGCGCTGGTGGTCAAGGCCCAGTACGTGCGCATCGAGCGCATCCTGGGCAAGAAGGCCATCGGCATCGAGATCCCCAACAAGAAGCGCGAGACCATCCACCTGCGCGAGCTGCTGGAGACGCCGCTGTACAAGCAGTCCAGCTCGCCGCTCACCCTGGCGCTGGGCAAGACGGCCAGCGGCGACATCTTCATCTCCGACCTGAAGGAGATGCCGCACCTGCTGATCGCCGGCGCCACCGGCAGCGGCAAGAGCGTGGCCATCCACACCATCATCCTCAGCATCCTGTACAAGTCGTCGCCCAAGGCGGTCAAGTTCATCATGATCGACCCCAAGCGCATCGAGCTGGCTTCCTACAACTCCCTGCCGCACCTGCTCACGCCGGTGGTGGTCAACCCCAAGCTGGCCAAGAACGCCCTGGACTGGGCGGTCTTCGAGATGGAGAACCGCTACAAGAAGCTGGCCACGCTGCAGGTGCGCAACATCGAGCAGTACAACAAGAAGCTGGAGCTGCTGCAGCAGTCCGAGGACGAGGAGCTGGACGCCCTGGCCGACAAGGAGCCCATCCCCTACATCGTGATCGTCATCGACGAGCTGGCCGACTTGATGATGGCCTCGGCCCGCGAGATCGAGGACGACGTGCTGCGCCTGGCGCAGAAGGCGCGCGCCATCGGCATCCACCTGATTCTGGCCACGCAGCGGCCCTCGATCGACGTCATCACCGGCCCCATCAAGAACAACTTCCCCTCGCGCATGGCGCTGGCCGTCCCCTCGCGCTACGACTCGCGCACCATCATCGACCAGATCGGCGCCGAGAAGCTCCTGGGCAACGGCGACATGCTCTTCCTGCCGCCCAAGACCGCCACCCTCATCCGCCTGCACTCGGCCTATGTCTCGGAGCCGGAGACGGTGCGCGTCGTCAACTACCTGGCCAAGCAGGCCAAGCCCGAGTTCAACACCCAGATCATCAAGCACTCGGCGCAGAAGGAGGAGGCCGGCGAGGAGCAGGAGACCGACGAGATGTTCCTCGAGGCGGCCGAGGTGATCATCAGCACCGGCCAGGCCTCGGCCTCCTACCTGCAGCGCAAGCTGAGCGTGGGCTTCGCCCGCGCCGGCCGCCTGATCGACCAGCTCCAGGAGAAGGGGGTCATTTCGCCGGCCAACAGCAAGAACCAGCGCGAGATCCTCATGACCCTGGAGGACCTGAAGAAGCTGGGCAAGGAGCCCGAATCCGAGTGAGCCGCGGCCGGCCCCGCCGCGAAAAGCCGCTAAACGATCTTCCCGCGCCGGGAGTATACCATGCGGCGGCAGGAGGGGCATGAGCGAGGAGGAGCTGGTCCGCAGCGCCCGGCAAGGCGATCGCGACGCGTTCGCCGGGCTCGTGCGCAGCCACGAGAAGCGGCTGCTGGCCCTCTGCTGGAACATGCTCGGCGACCGCGAGGAGGCCCGCGACGCCGCCCAGGACGCCCTGCTGCAGGCCTTCCAGAACCTGGAGCGCTTCGACGGCGGGCGCGGCTTCGCCCCCTGGCTGCTGGGCATCGGCGCCAAGCGCTGCCTCGACCGCCTGCGCCGGCGGCGCACCTTCCTGCGCTATTTCCGCGGGCACGCCGGCGAGTGGCTGGGAGGCGAGACGCCGCGGCCCGAGGCGGCGGCCGAGGCGGAGACGGCCGGGCGGCTGCTGCAGCGGCTGCCGGCCAGGGAGCGGGCGGCGCTCTCCCTGACGGTCTTCGAGGGCTTCTCCGCGCGCGAGGTCGCCGCGGCGCTGGGCTGCTCGGAGAGCACGGCGCGCGTCCACGTGTACAACGCCCGCGTGCGGCTGAAAAAGGAGGTGGCCGATGAGCTGTAGCTGGGTCCGTTTCGCCTACCGCGCCCTGCCGCTGGCGCCCTGGCGCGCCTTCCTGCTCGGCCGCCACATCGACCGCTGCCCGCGCTGCCAGGGCGAGGCCCTCGGCGACGCCGGCGTGCGCGCCCTGGGCCTGACCGCCGCCGACCTGGCCGGGGAGCCGCCGCTGCGCCCCTTCGCCGCCGCCGGCGGCCCCGTCCGCGCCGCCTCCCCCGCCTGGCGCCGCGCCTTCGCCCTGTTCTTGGCCGTTGCCGTCCTGGGAGCGGCGGCCTGGCTTTCGCGCCTCATTCCCCGCCAGCGCCTTCCCGAGGGGACCGTCACCGTCGTGGAGGAGGCAGGCGGCGCCCGCGCCTTCGCCGTGCTCGAGGCGCGGATCGGCGACGCCCCGGCGCGTCCGGTCGTCTTCAAGCCCGGGAAGGGGGGGATGACCATCGTCTGGTTCGAAAGATCGGCTCATTGATCCAGGAGGACATCCATGAAAAAGAAAATCTTTATCCTGATATGGCTGACGATTGCGCTCTCTGCCCGCGCCGCGACGACGCTCGACATCCGGCTCAATTTCTTCGGCCCGACCGCTGCGGGCAAGGCCGGGGCGAGCGTGACCACCTCGTTCCATCTCGCGTCCATGGTGCAGCGCAACCTGCAGGTGAAGTTCACCACCGAGGCCATGCTGGCTGAGCTGCGCAAGACCTTCAACGCGGCGGACGTGTCGCTGCTGGCCGCGGGCGACCTGCACTGGGCATCGGACAGTGACCCCACGGTGATGCAGGTGGTGCAGATCGACGGCCGCGACTACGCCATCGGCCTCACCCCCCTGCCCAAGCCGGCGGCGGTGAACGTCAAGGTCGCCGTGGTCGAGAAAAGCCCCGGTGAACGGCTCGAGAACGTCCTGCTCGACACCGAGGTCGTGCTTCCCGACGGCGAGGTGGCCATGCTGGGCTTCCGCGACCTGCAGGAGCGCAGCTTTTTCATCGCCTTCTACGTGCAGGGGCGCGACGAGGAGTTCGGCAAAGGCGCCGTACGGCTGGCTGGCGAGAAGCGGCCGAAGATCATCCGCAAGGTGTACCCAATTTATCCGGACGAAGCAAAAAAAAGGGGGCTGCAGGGCATTGCGATCGTGGAGGCGGTGCTTGGCAAGGACGGAAAGGTCAAGAATATGCGGGTGGTATCGTCGGCCGGTCCGCTGTTGGACAAGGCGGCGATGGATGCCGTCCGCCAGTGGGAATACGAACCTTATGTCACCGAGGGCGGCTGCCAAGAGGTGATATTCACGGTGACGATCACTTTCGCCCTGCAGGACGGGGATAAGAAGGCCGCCGGCGCCGCCCCGACCCGCCTGGACGAGGCCCAGAAGCCGAGGATCGTGAAGAAGGTCAAGCCGGTCTATCCCGAGGCCGCCCTCCAGGAGAAACTGCAAGGAACCGTCGTCATCGAGATCTATACCAACGAAAAGGGCCAGGTGCGGGCGGCGCGCATCCTGGAATCGGCTTCGCCGGTCCTCAACGATGCCGCCTTGAAGGCCGTGAAGCAGTGGGAGTACGAGCCGTTCGTCAAGGACGGCAAGGCCGTACCGGTGGCCTTCACGGTCACGGTGACCTTTTCCCTGCAATAGGAGTGACGGGATTTCCGGCCGGCCGCCCCGGGCCACTGGGGCGGCCGCATTTCACCGTCCTTCAGCGCAGCAGTTTGACCTGGAAGATGAAACTCTGCAGCGAGATGCGCGCCGACTCCTCGCCGCTGGTCTTGGACTCGTAGTCCAGGCGGTAGATCAGGTCGAGAACGGCCTGGATCTTGGCGTCGGGGAAATTCTTGACCAGGGCGATGAACTTGTTCAGGATGAAGGCCGGCTGCTGCAGCACCTTGCCGATGTCGGCGGCGGAGAAGCGGCGGCGCATCAGGAACTTGGCCGTGTAGATCTTGTGGTAATAGGCGATCAGGGTGCCGATGATGAAGCTGGGCTTGACGCCGTTGATGAACAGGTACTTGAGGATGTCCAGGTAGGCGGCGGCGTCCTCGCGCTCGATGGCCTCGGTCAGGTCCCAGATGGAGTGGGAGCTGATGCCGCTGATCAGCTCGTCGATCTCCTCGCTGCCGATGGTCAGGGACTTGGCGGCGGCGGCCTCGAGCTTGGGCAGCTGGTGGATGATGCCGACGAAGTCGTCGCCCATGATCTCCTGGATGCGCTCGACGGCGGCGGAACTGATGGCGATGCGCCGCTCCTTCATGTGGTTCTTGATGAAGGCGCGCACCTCCGCGTCGCCGGTGCGGTCGAGGTCGATGCTGACCGTGTGCGGCGACTCCAGGGCCTCGCGCAGGCGCGCCAGCTTCTCTTTCTTCAGCTGCTTGTAGTCGTCGCGGCTCAGGTCGAGGGAGACGTAGGCGATCAGCGTGGCGTGCGGATTGGGCTTCCGCAGGTAGGCGGCGAAGGCCTTCTTGGCGGCCGCGTTCAGCGTGACCTTCTTCTCGTCGCGGATGACCACGGTGATGACCCGCTGGGCGCTGAGGAAGAAGCTCGAGCTGTTGGCCTCCTCCAGCACCTGTTCCCAGTCCGTCTCTTCCTCGCCGTCGAAGTAGTAGCGCTTGAAGCTGAATTCGCCGCGCGCCTGGCCGAAGGCGCGGCCGACCTCGGAGACGATGCGCTCGCCCAGGAACTCGTTGAAGCCGTAGAGCAGCAGCAGCGGCGGGCATTTCTTCTCGGCCTGGACCCGGGCCAGGAAGGAGAAGAAGGTGGACTCGGGCATCAGAAGTTTTCCAGGATGGTGGTGACGATGCTGGCGGCGAACTTGTCGGCGATGCGGTTCAGCGAACCCGACTCCTGGGAGAAGAAGCTGTCCATGTCGGTGTCGTAGCTCTCGCGGAAGGAGAGGCCGCTTCCCTGGAAGGCCACCCCGCCGTCGCGCAGGTCGACCAGGCGCACGTCAAGGGTCAGGCGCACCTCGTAGAGGTTGGCCGCCCCGGCCTCGGAATAGGCGAGCGGGGTGGTCTGGAAAGCGGTGATCGTCCCCTCCAGCAGCAGGTCGGCGGCGGCCGGCGACTCCACCAGGCGCAGGCGGCTGCGGCGCACGAACTCGCCGCGCACGGCGTGGGTGACGAACTGCTCGGCCTGCGGCCGCGAGGTCTGGTTGCGGAAGGCGGGGATGGCGATGGTCGCCGCGCCCGCGGGCAGGCTGCGGGCGCTGCCGGCCAGGCGGTAGCCGCAGCTCAGGCCGGCCAGGGCGGCCAGCAGCGGCAGTCCCAGCAGCAGGCGCTTCATCGCACCACGATGCTCAGCATCTTGTTCTTGACGAAGATCATCTTCACCACCTGTTTTCCGGCCAGGGCCTGGGCCGTCTTGGGGCTGGCCAGGGCCGCCGCCTTGACCTCCTCCTCGGCGCAGTCCAGGGGCACCACTACCTTGTCGCGGATCTTGCCGTTGACCTGCACCATGACGTTGACGCTCTCGGCGGCGGCCGCGGCCGCGTCAAAGGCCGGCCAGGGAGCGCGGTAGACGGTGTCCCCGTTCCCCAGCTGGCGCCAGACCTCCTCGCCCAGGTGCGGCGCGAACGGCGCCAGCAGCAGGACCAGGGTCTCGGCCAGCTCGGAGATCACGGCGTCGTCGCAGGCCGCCGGCAGCGCCTCGCGTTCCAGCGGCGCGTAGGCCGAGACGGCGTTGAGCAGCTCCATGACCGCGGCCAGGGCGGTGTTGAACTGGAAGGTCTCGATCTGCGTCCCCACTTTCTGCACCGTCTGGTGCAGCTTGCGGCGCACCTCCTTCTCCGCGGGCGTCCGCTCGCCGGCGCTGCGCTCGCGCCAGTCGCGGCGGAAGCGGGGCACGGCGGCCTGCAGCCAGCGCCAGGCGCGGGCGACGAAGCGGTGCGAACCCTGGATGCCCTCCTCGCTCCACTGCACGTTGTCCTCGAAGGGGGCCACGAACATCTCGTAGACGCGCAGCGAGTCGGCGCCGTAGCGGCCGATCATCTCGTCGGGCGTGACCACGTTGCCCTTGGACTTGGACATGCGCGCCCAGCGCCAGACGACCTGCTCCGGCGGCACCCGGTCGCGCTCGTCGTGGCGCAGGACGATCCAGTCGACGATCTTGTCCTCGCCCGCGGCGGCCTGCTCCTGGGGACGCGGCCGGCGGCCGGGGGTCAAGGCCAGCAGCGAGCCCTGGTTGCGCAGGTTGAGGAAGGGCTCGTCGAAGCCCACCAGCCCCTCGTCGAAGAGCACCTTGGTCCAGAAGCGGGCGTAGAGCAGGTGCGAGCGGGCGTGCTCGATGCCGCCGGTGTACTGGTCGACCGGCAGCCAGTAGTCGAGGGCCTGGCGCGAGGCGAAAGCGGCGGCGTTGTCCGGGTCGGCGAAGCGCAGGAAGTACCAGGAGGAGCAGGCGTAGCCGCCCATGGTGTCGGTCTCGCGCCGCGCCGGGCCGCCGCATTTCGGGCAAGCGGTGTTGACGAAGGAGGGGATGGCGGCCAGCGGCGACTCGCCGGTGCCGGTGGGCTGGTAGTTGTCCACGCCGGGCAGCAGCACCGGCAGCTGCGATTCGGGGACGGGTACCTCGCCGCAGGCCGGGCAGTGGACGACGGGGATGGGCGCGCCCCAGTAGCGCTGGCGGGAGATCAGCCAGTCGCGCAGGCGGTAGTTCACCGTCGCCTTGCCGATGCCCTTCTCCTCGAGCCAGGCGGTGATCGCCTTCTTGAACTCGGCCGTGCGCAGCCCGCTCCAGCGTCCCGAGTTGACGGCGACGCCCTCGGCGGGCTCGGCGGCCTGCAGGTCATAGGCGGAGCCGTCGCGGCTGACCACCTGGACGACGGGCAGCCCGTACGTGCGGGCGAAAGCGAAGTCGCGCTCGTCGTGGCCGGGGACGCACATGATGGCGCCCGTGCCGTAGCCCATCAGGACGTAATCGGCGGTCCAGACCGGGATCTTCTCGCCGTTGACGGGATTGACGGCGTAGGCGCCGGTAAAGACGCCGGTCTTGGCGCGTTCGGCGTTGAGGCGGTCGATCTCCGACTCGCCCTGCGCCCGGCGGGCGTAGGCCTCCACCTCGGCGCGGCGCCCGGGGGCGGTGAGCGCGGCCAGCAGCGGATGCTCGGGCGCCAGGACGATGAAGGTGGCGCCGAACAGGGTGTCGGGGCGGGTGGTGAAGACGCGGATGGCGCCGCCGCCCCCGGCGACGGCGAAGTCGACCTCGGCCCCTTCGCTGCGGCCGATCCAGTCGCGCTGCATCTCCTTCATCCCCTCCGACCACTCGAGCTTCTCCAGGTCGGCCAGCAGGCGGTCGGCATAGGCGGTGATGCGGAAGAACCACTGGGGCATCGGTTTCTTCTCGACGGCGGTGTCACAGCGCCAGCAGCGGCCGTCCTTGACCTCCTCGTTGGCCAGGCCGGTCTTGCACGCCGGGCACCAGTTGATGGGCGCGGTGGCGCGGTAGGCCAGCCCCTTGCGCAGCAGCAGCAGGAACATCCACTGCGTCCAGCGGTAGTAGCCGGGGAGGCTGGAGTTGATCTCGCGCTCCCAGTCATAGGAGCAGCCGGTCCGGACCAGCGTCGCGCGGTAGGCGGCGGCGTACTCGGGCACCATCTCGCGCGGGTTGCGGCCGCGGCGGATGGCCTCGTTCTCCGCCGGCTGGCCGAAAGCGTCCCAGCCCATGGGATGGAGGACGTTGAACCCCTTCATGCTCTTGTAGCGGCAGAAGGCGTCGGTTGGCACGTAGTTCTTCAGGTGGCCGACGTGCAGACCCGAGCCGGACGGGTAGGGGAACATCTCCAGGCAGTAGTATTTCGGCCGCATTTCTCCGGCCACGGCGCGGAACGTCCGTTCCTCGCGCCAGATGCGCTGCCACTTGGCCTCGATCTCGCTGAAATCGTAGTTCATTTCTCTTCCTTGGGACCGCCGGGACGATCCATTATACCGGAAATCCCCCCCGCCGACAACGCCTTTGCCTAGCGGGGACGATGCCCCCGAACCGCGGGGGCGTCGCCAATCGGCGGAAACAGGCTGTCATGCCGGCCCGGCTGAACAAATCGGGGCGGAATTGCGTATCAACAGACTCAGGAGAAAGGATGAAAAACAGAAAAAAGCTGTTCGTCATAGCCGCTGCCGTCCTGGTGGTGCTGATCGTGCTGCTCAACGTCTTCCGCTCGGGCAATGGCAAGACCCTGGAGGTCACCGTCGA
Organism: Acidobacteriota bacterium; assembly: GCA_022711715.1. Taxonomy (GTDB): domain Bacteria; phylum Acidobacteriota; class Aminicenantia; order UBA2199; family UBA2199; genus UBA2199. The sequence goes on along the minus strand of JAKLEC010000034.1, from coordinate 8,691 downwards.
GAAGGTGCAGAAACGCGACCTGGTCGAAAAAGTGTCCGCCACCGGCGAGATCAAGCCCAAGAAAAACATCAACATCAGCACCGACGTGGCCGGCAAGATCCTGAAGATCCTGCTCCAGGAGGGGGATACGGTCCGCAAGGGGCAGCTGTTGATCAAGATCGACTCCGCCATCTATGAGGCCAATGCCGACCGCGACCGCGAGATTATCCAGCAGTCGGAGGCCCAGCTGATCTCCCAGGAGGCCACGCTCAAGAAGGCCAGGCAGTACCTGGATCGGCGCAAGCAGCTCTTCGAGGAAGGGCTGATCTCCCGCGAGCAGTTCGAGGATGCCACGGCGCAGTACGAGATCTCCCAGGCCAACAAGAAGGCCAACCTGCACCTCATCGAGCAGGCGCGCGCCTCGCTCAAGAGCACCAGCGACTCCATCCGCAAGACCTCCATCGTCTCGCCCATCGACGGCATCGTCACCAGCCTGAAGGTCGAGGAGGGGGAGGTGGCCATCATCGGCACCATGAACAATCCGGGCACCGTGCTGATGACCATCGCCGACCTGTCGGTCATGGAGGCCGAGGTGCTGGTCGACGAGACCGACGTGGTCAAGGTCCGTCCCGGCAAGCGCGCCGAGGTGACCGTGGACGCCATCCCCGGCCGGGTCATGCCCGGCCGCGTGACCGAGGTCGGCAACTCGGCCATCACCTCCGCCAGCGCCACCTCCAGCACCACCAGCACCGAGTCCAAGGACTTCAAGACGGTGATCACCCTGGACGCGCCGCCGCCGGCTCTGAAGCCCGGCTTCTCGGCCACCGCCGACGTCATCATCGAGGAGAAAAAGGGCGTCCTGAGCGTGCCCATCGCGGCGCTGGTCATCCTGGAGCGCGACGACCCCAAGAAGAAGGGGGCCAAGGCCGAGCAGGAGGGAGTGTTCGTGGACGAGGACGGCCGCGCCGTCTTCCGTCCGCTGACGAAGGGCATCGCCGGCGACATGTACATCGAGGTGGTTTCGGGGCTGAAGGAGAAGGATGAGGTCATCAGCGGCCCCTTCGCCGCGCTCAAGAAGCTCAAGGACGGCGACCGGATCAAGCGCGCCCGCGCCCCCCTGGCCAAGAGGTAGCATGGCCGCCATCATCGAGGTCCAGGGTCTGGGCAAGACCTACGAGGTCGGCAGCGAGAAGATCCACGCCCTGCGCAACATCACCTTCACCGTGCGCCGCGGCGAGTTCATCGCCATCATGGGACAGTCGGGATCGGGGAAATCGACGCTCATGAACCTGCTGGGCTGCCTGGACACGCCGAGCGAGGGCAAGTATTTCGTCAACGGCCGGGAGGTCAGCTCGCTCTCCGAGGACGAGCTGGCCCACATCCGCAACCAGGAGATCGGCTTCATCTTCCAGGTGTTCCACCTGCTACCGCGCTCGACGGCGCTGCACAACGTCGAGCTGCCCCTCATCTACAGCGGCATGAGCAAGGCCGGGCGCCTGGATACCGCCCGCCGGGCGCTGGAGGCGGTGGACCTCGGCGACCGCATGGCGCACCGGCCCAACGAGCTCTCGGGCGGCCAGCGCCAGCGCGTGGCCATCGCCCGCGCCCTGGTGAACAAGCCCTCGCTCATCCTGGCCGACGAGCCCACCGGCAACCTCGACTCCAAGACCGGCGACGAGATCGTGGCCATCTTCCGGGGGCTGCACCGGCAGGGGAACACCATCATCATGGTCACCCATAACCAGGAGCTGGCCAACCTGACGGAGCGGATCTTCTACCTGAAGGACGGCGAAGTCGTCCGCGAAGAAAAACGGGGAGGCTGACATGAACGCACTCATCGCCGACGTGGTCGGCGTCATCACCGGACCGGCGGCCGCCATCGCCCGGGCCATGGAAGCGAAGCGCTGGAAGGCCGTCCTGGCCCTCATCCTGCTGGTGACGGCGGCGGTCACATTCGCCACCTTCCCGGTCACCAAAGCCGACCAGGCCCGCATGGTCCGCGACTCGGAGATGGCCGACAAGCTGAGCGACGAGCAGCTGGCGTCGCTGGAGAACTTCACCCCCTTCCAGCGGGTGATGGGTGCCGTCACCGCCATGTTCTTCGCGGTCCTGGCGCTGGTGCTGAGCGCCTTCTTCGTCTACCTGTTCTACAAGATCGGCGGCGGCGAGGGCCTGTACGCGAACTATTTCGCGGCGGTGACCCAGGCCTCGATCCTGGACATGGTCCTGGGCGGCGTCCTGAAGGGGGTGCTGGTCCTGCTGAAGCGCTCCATGCTGGTGCAGACCGGCCTGACCTTGTTCTTTCCGGGGCTCGATTTCCGCAGCCTCCCCTTCATCGTCCTCTCCCAGTTCGACTTCTTCTCCCTCTGGTTCCTGGCCGCCCTGGCGCTGGGCATCGCCGCCTACTCCAAGATGGCCCCCAGGAAAAGCTTCGGCATCGCCGCCCTCTACTTCCTGTTCAAGAGCCTGATCCTGGTGGCGCTCTCGTTCTTCAGCATGAAGATGATGGGCATGTAGAAGATGGCATAAGGTTTAGGGCACAGGGCGAAGGGTGTAGGAAGACAGCCATTCCAGTTCGTTGCTTTTCTCTCCTTTGCGTATTCCTTGTGATGCCGGCCATATGCTTCTTATTGCGTGCCATAGGCCGATCCCGGCAACAGTTTTCATATAAAGGCGATAGCAGGATGTTTTCCGCCAAGGCTTTCCCTTACGCCTTGCGCCGTACGCCTTGCACCGAGCCCTTTCAATCTTAGCCCGAAACCCTCGTCCCTATTGGCGCAGCGGGCCGGGAAAACCCCGAAACACTTGACAATTCTATATTTTTGATTTATTAATTTTAAAGCAATGGGAAAAAATTCAGACGTATGGCAATTTCTCGACGGAAAGGGGAGAAAACGATGAAAAAAACGATGGTTGTGGCGGTTTTCGTCCTTCTGGCGGCCACCCAGTTTCTGAACGGCCAGGTGGCCCAAAAGATCTATAATTTGCAGAAAGCGTACGTGTTCCTCGAGGAAGAGCTGCTGGTGAACGATACCGACCTGAATTGCTCCTATTTCATCCGCGACAAGGTTCCCCAGGATATCCGCATCGTCGGCAACCATACCATGGATTCCCAGGTCGAGTCCTTCACCAACGCCGACGAACTGGTGATCGACAGCGGCGCCAAGGACGGGCTCAAGGAAGGCGACATGCTGGTGATCCTCAGCGAGGGGAACGTCATCCACCACCCGCGCAACCATGATCGCCTCGGCCGCTTCTTCTTCAAGAAATCGCTGGCCCGCATTACCTGCCTCTACGACAAGCAGGCCGTGATCCGCCTGCAGAACGGCTGCCAGCCGGTCCACGTCGGCGATTTCGCCCTGCCCTATGCCCCGGAGGCAACCGTGTTCGCCAAAAGGGCCGACTACAAATACTGCCGCATCCCGGACAACGCCGTCAGCGGCCAGGTCGTCTACACCGACCTGACCATGGGCATCCCTTCGGATATGTCCGGCGACCAGCAATATCTGACCGTCGACCTGGGCGAGGGCGTGGTCGGCAAGGGGTCCTTCCTGCTCTTCTACCGACTCGTGGCCTCCGATCTGCCGCCCCTGATCGTCGGCCTGGGGGTTGTCATCCACAGCGAGAACACCAACTCCACCGTCAAGGTGCTGGACGCCGGCACCGACATGCGCGTCGGCGACCGCGTGCTGGTGCTGCCGCGCGAGGCCGCTGCGGCCAAGCCGGGTCAGCCGGGCGGTGAGGAGCTGCCGGTGGTGGAGAGCCTCCCCGGCGCCGAGGAGACCGCGGGCGAGGCGACCGTCGCCGGCGCGGCACTGAACTACAGCATCCTGTTCCCGTTCGACGGCGTCACGCCGCTGGCCGACCCCAGCGCCGACTTCGCCGCCATCCGCGACTTTGTCGCCGGCAAGTCGGAATACGTCGTCACCCTGCGCGGATACGCCTGCAGCATCGGCGGCGAGGAGTATAACCTGCGCCTCTCATCCAGGCGGGTGGAGGCGATCAAGGGCATGCTGGTCTCCCAGTACGCCATCGATCCCGGCCGCATCGAGACCTTCTTTTATGGCGAGAAGGAACCGCAGTTCGACAACAGCACCGAGGCGGAGCGCCGCAAGAACCGGCTGGTAAAGATCGAGGTGAACGCCCAATGAGGATCGCGGCCCTGTTCCTGGCGCTCTGCCTGCTCTTCTCCGGGGCGGCGCCGCGGCTGCTTGGCGACGCGGTCGACCTGATCGCACTGAAGAAGCAGGAGGACGAGCGCCGCAAAAAAGCCGCCCAGTCCAAGGCGAAAGTCAACGACAACAACGTGACGTCGGTCGCCGCCGGCGGCCGCAAGTACGGCTTCGTGCAGATGGAGTCCGAGGAGCCCGCCGCCGGGGAAGGGGAGAAGGAGAAACCGGCGGCGGCCAAGGCCGACGTGACCAAGCAGCCCGACTACTGGAAGAAGCAGCAAGCCGATCTGGAGCAGCGCATCGCCACGCTCCGGGCCGACATCGAGGAGGCGCAGCTGCAGCTGAACCAGTTGTGGTCCGACTTCTACATCAAGACCATCGCCGCCGAGCAGGAGTCGATCCGCGCGCAGATTGCCCAGTTGACCAACCAGATCGAGCAGAAAAAGCTGTTCCTGAGCCAATCGGAAACGCAGGTCGAGGAACTGCTGGAAAAGGCGCGCAAGGCCGGCGTCCCGCCCGGCTGGCTGCGCTGACCGCCCGTCCCGCCTTTGCCCCCGCCCCTCGCGCCCGAGGCGACAAAATCCCCGGCGGGCGGGTCGGGGTGCAAACGTCGCCGCCGGCGCAGGAATTGCCAAGCCCCCGGGCGCGGTGGTAGAATGGCGCCTGCCATGGAGTACCGCGAAATCCAGGAACCGGTCCTGCCGCTGCTGCACGCCGCCGAGAGGATGCTCGCCCGCGAAATCGGCAGCCAGGTGAAGCTGATCGGCGAGCTCGGCCGGGGCACGCCCGTGGCCGGCGGCAAGAAGATCCGTGCCGTCTTCTTTTTCCTGCTGGCGCGCTTGAGCGGGGCCCGCGACGAAGGCCTGGCCGACCTGGGCGCGGCCATCGAGATGCTCCACCTTTCCAGCCTGGTCCACGACGACATCGTCGATCACTCCAGCCGCCGCCGGGGCCGGCAGACGCCCAACCACCACTTCGGCGACTCGGTCTCGGTGCTGTGGGGCGACTTCCTCTTCATCACCTCGATCCGCATGCTCACCCGGGCCGCCCGGACGGAGGCGGTTTCCATACTAGCCGAAACGTCGCGGCGCATGATCGAGGGGCAGGTCCTGGAGTACGCCAACAACTTCAACTACCGGCTGGACGCCCGCACCTACACCGACATCATCGGCCGCAAGACGGCCAGCCTGTTCGAGGGCATCGCCGTCCTGGCCGCTGGGCCGGGGAACCGGGCGGCGGCCGCCGACGTCAAGGCGTTTTGCCGCTTCGGCCGCGACTTCGGCATGATCTTCCAGGTCAGCGACGACCTGCTGGACATCTTTTCGCAGCGCTCGGGTAAGGGACGCTTCCAGGACCTCAAGGAAGGCAAGGTCACCCTGCCCTATATCCGCCTGATCGCCGGCGGCGGCCTGAGGCTGATCCGTTCCTTCGACCCCGCCCGCCCCGAGCCCCTGCTGGAGCTCTGCCGGCGCTTGGGTGTCCGTGCCCAGTCGCTGGCCATCGTCGACCGCCACGCGCGCCGCTGCCGCGAGTTCCTGCAACGCTTCCCGCCCTCGCCGGAGCGCGATTCCCTGGCCGGGCTCGTCGATTTCATCCGCCGCCGTGAATACTGAGCCGCGGCTGGAGATCGAGGCCAAGCTGCGCATCGCAGCCGCCGGGCCCTGGCCTGGGCGCCTGGCCGCCCTGGGCGCGAAGCCCTGCCTGGAGCGGGCGCGGGAACTCGACCGGGTATTCGACACGCCCGCCGGGGCGCTGCGCTCTGCCGGCGTGCTGCTGCGCCTGCGCCGCCGCGGCAACGGCGGCGCGCTCACCCTCAAGCGGCCGGCCGCGGGCGGCGACGCCGCCTACAAGGTGCGCGATGAGATCGAGACCGGAGTCGCCGACCCCGACGCCATGGAGGCCATCCTGCTCGGCATCGGCTTGCGCCCCGTCTTCGCTTACGAGAAGTTCCGCGCGGGGTTCCGCCTGGACGGGGCCCTGGTGCTGGTCGATGAAACGCCGATCGGCGACTTTCTGGAGATCGAGGGCGAGCCGGCGGCCATCGACCGGGCTGCCGCGCGGCTGGGCTTCTCCCGCGCCGACTTCATCACCGCATCCTACCGCAGCCTGTTTCTCCAGTGCGGCGGCAGCGGCGATATGCTCTTCCGCCCATGATGTTCTTCGTCCTGGCCGGGGGGTACGGCCGCCGCGCCGAGCCGCTGTCGCGGATCAAGCCCAAGCCGGCCTTCCCCCTGGGGGGCGTGCCGCTGATCACCCGGCTGATCGCCCAGTTGCGCCTCCGCGGCTGCGCCGGCGGCTTCGTCAACCTCCACCACTTGGCCGGCCAGGTGGCGGAGGCCGCCGGCGACGGCGTCCGCTTCTTTGCCGAGGAGGAGCTGAGCGGCAGCCGCGTCCTGGCCCGGGCGCTGCCGTTCCTGGAGGACGAGCTGCTGGCGGTCAACGGCGACACCTACCTGGAGCCGCCGCTGGCGGAGATGGCGCGCCTGGCGCAGGCGCCGGAGGTGGACGGCGTGCTGCTGGCGCGCCGCGACCGGTCGGGCGCCTACGCCCGCCTGCTCAGCGACGGCGGCCGCTTCCTGGACACCGGCGCGGCGCCGGGCAAGGGGGCGACGCCGGGCTGGATGTATGCCGGCGCGGCGCTGTTCAAGAAACGGGCGCTGGCCAAGATCGACGAGGCCAACTTTTTCGACTCGCTGCGCCGCGAGCGCCTGGACTTCCGCGTCGCGGTCTACGACGGCATCTGGCTCGATCTCGGCACGCCGGCGTCCTATTTCCAGGCCAACTGGGACTTCATGGCCCGGCGCGGCCCGCAGGGCGGAAACGCCCTTTCCCCGGGCGCCGGCATCGACCCGCGGGCGAGGGTGCGGCACTCGATCCTGTGGGCGGAGGCCCGCGTCGGGCCGGGGGCGGACATCGACTCCTGCATCCTGGCCGGCGGCCCGGTGCTGGAGAACGTCCGCCATCGGCGGAGCATCGTCAGCGCCCTGGGGGTCTTCCCGCTCTTCTGAGCCGGCGGCTCCTTGTTTTTTCCCGGGAATCATATTATCATTACGCGGGAGCCAACCATGAAGGACATCAACCTGCTGATCGAGAAGTTCAAGATGAACACGGCCGGCGGTCACTCGGAGACGGCCTTCAAGACCACCCTGAACGACATCGCCAAGTTCTATTGCGACAACTTCGACCTGGAGCCCGACGAAGTGGCCATCCTGCTGACCGACAAGGACAACATGGTCATGTCCTTCGCCTACCCCGAGCACCTGGTGAACGCCGGCATGATCCCCCTCTCTTCGCCCGACGCCTTCGCCGCCCGCATCTACAAGCTGAGCCGCGGCCAGATCGAGAACAATTTCAACCAGATGAAGCACCTGCACCTGTTCGAGTACATCAAGGGGCCCGGCAGCAAGGTGCGGCGCATCTGGAAGATGATGAGCGCCGTGCTGCGCGCCGGCGACTTCAAGTTCGGCATCATCGAGCTTTCGCGCAAGGGCGACAACGCCGACGATGCCGGCGAGGACTTCTCCCCGGAGAACCTGGAGTTCCTCGAGGCTTCCATCCAGGAGATCGCCCCTTACCTGCGCAAGGTGCTCCCCGGCGATTTCCGGGGGAAGCTCTCGTGAAGGAGCGCCTGCGCCGCATCCTGCTGGAGAAATCGGTCTCGCGCGGCCGCGTCTTCACGTTGGCCTCAGGCAAGACCAGCGACTTCTACGTGGATGCGCGCGTGACCACCCTCGACGCCGAGGGGGCCGCGCTCTGCGGGGAGATCTTCTTCGCCATGCTCAAGGGCTATGCCGTCGACGCCGTGGGCGGCTACGCGATCGGCGCCGACCCCATCGTGGCCGCCATCGCCGTCATCAGCCACCAGCAGGGCCGGCCGCTGCCGGCCTTCATCATCCGCAAGGAAGAGAAGGCGCACGGCACGCGCAGGATGATCGAGGGCAACTTCAAGCCCGGCATGCGCGTGGCCCTCTTCGACGACGTGATCACCTCGGGCGGCTCGATCATCAATGGCATCCGCCAGGTCCAGGCCGAGGGCGGACGGGTCGAGGTGGTGATGGCCGTGCTCGACCGCGAGGAGGGGGGGCGCGAGGCCATCGAAGCGCTGGGCTGCCCCTTGGCGTCCATTTTCACCAAGCGCGACCTGTCGTAGGGCGGGCCGCCGTGCCGGCCCGCCGGCCGCCGGCGGGGGCGATGTGCGGGGAACCATGATCCATGACAACGGCGATTTCTCCATCGAGGCGAGCCGCGAAAGCGCTGTGCCCGGCTACCTGGTGCTGCGGGTGCAGGGCGGCGAAACGAGCCTGGCCGAGCTCACGCCGGCGAAGGCGCAGGCGCTGGGCCTGCTGCTGGCCAGGGCTGCGCGGGCCGTCGAGAGGGCGGCCGGCGCCGAGCGGGTCTACGTCCTCTCCTTCTGCGAGGTCGAGCGCCGGCTGCACTTTCACCTCTTCCCGCGTACCCCCTGGCTGCTGGCCGCGTTCCGCCGGGCGAGCGGGGCCGCGGAGGCCGCCGTGAACGGCCCGGCCCTCTTTGAATGGGCGCG
>JAKLEC010000033.1 GCA_022711715.1 Acidobacteriota bacterium | reverse complement strand
AGGGAGCTGCTGCGACTGCCTGGCCTATCACCTGCGCAGCCGCGAGCTGCCCGCCTGCTGTTTTCCTCGCGAAGCGGAACGGACCTGCGACCGCTCGTTCGCGCACTTCGCCAGGCTGGTCGCCCAGGACAAGGTCTAATCGAACGCTTCGCGGTGCGGCGCTCGGCATACGGCGGAATCAGAAGCTTTCGTGACGCGTAACGCGTGACGCGTGACAAGTAGCAGCCTGATGGCGATCGATTGCCCTTCGAATCACGAATTACGAATCACTTCCTGCGAGCTCCCTACTGCGCATCGATGACCAGCTTGCCCCCCTGGATGCCTCCCGACTGCTCGATTACGTAGCCGGCCGCCTTCAGCAGCTCCAGGGCCTGCGCCTTGTCCAGGTCGCCCTTGTCGGCGAAGGAGATGGCCGCGAACCCGGGCCCTGTCTTGCCGTTGGCGATGACGAAGTCGTAGCGGCCGGGGCCGTTGTGCAGGAAGACGGCCTCATCCTGGCTCGCCGGCTCGCCGCGCATGTCGAAGGCCTGGCCGCTGAGGGCGATACAGATCATGCTGCCGTCGGCCAGGCGCTTGAACTCGGTGTAGTCGCGCTGGATCTTCTGACCGTTCCGCTCATTGAAGGTCTCCCAGACGAAATAGCCCGGATCGAGAACGAGCGAGCCCTTGCCCGCCACGCGGTCGCCGGCCTTGTTCAGGGGGCCGAAGCCGTCCTTCTGCAGCGTATCGTCGTAGCCGAAGCCCAGCCGGCTTCCCGCCCGCTCCAGGAAGCCCGGATGGCCGGCCAGCATCATCTTGCCGGTGAAGCGGCCGTCCTGGTTGCGGGGGTTCATGATGTCGAACTGCACGGCGGCGGCGAAGGCCAGCGGCGGGGTCACCAGCCCCATGATGGGCATGCCCTGGTAGTCGTTGATCGCCTTCTCGTTGCCGCTGAACAGGGCGTTCCAGGCGTTGGCCATGTCGGCGATGGTGCGCAGGCCGGTCGCGGCCGGTGCGGGCGCTTCCGCGGCGGGCTGGGCGGTGGCGGAAACGCCGCCGGAAGGCGCCGGCGCGGACTTGCCGCAGGCGGCGAACATCAGGGCCAGGGCCAGGATCGCGCTCAGCGCGCTTGACTTGCTTTTCATGGGTTTACTCCTTGTTTCCGTCATTGCGGAACGGCGTGTCGATCGGACCCCACTGTACTGGAGGTCGGGACCCGTGTCAAGGCGGACGGACAGGCGCGGGCGAGCGGCCGCCGGCAACGCCCGGCGGGGGAACGGGCCGGGATCCTGCCGGCGTTATTGGGCGACGAGCTCCACCCTGCGGTTCTTGGCCCGCCCCTCCTCGGCCTGGTTCGACTGCACCGGCGCCGTCGGGCCGGCGCCGAAAGGCTGCAGCCTGGAAGCGGCGATGCCGTAGGCGCCGACCAGGGCCTTGACCACCGCGTCGGCCCGGCTGTTGGACAGCTTGACGTTGTAGTCGAAGGCGCCGACGTTGTCCGTGTGGCCGACGACGTAGAGCTTCAGCTTGGGATCGGCCTTGAGCATCTTGGCGATCTCCTTCAGCGCCGGCTCCGACTCGGGCTTGACGTCCCACTTGCCGGTGTCGAAATAGATGCCGTAGACCGACGCCTTGCCCGTTGCGCGGATGCTGCTGGCCAGGCTGGAGGCATCGGCCGTCACCTCCTGCTTCATGAGCTGCTTTTCCACGATATACAGGTTGTATTGGCTGCTGGCGGCTTCCACGTGCATCCAGATCTCGGCGCCGCCCTTCTCGATCTTCATGGTGAGGTACTGCGCGCCGCCATCCTCGAAGTCGGCGATCTTCTTGCCGCCGACGGCGGCAGCGGCGTTGGCGTAGTTGCGGGCGATCTGCAGGGCGCTGGCCGCGCGGGCTCCTTCGTTCAGGCCGTACAGGATCCACGTGTACTTGCCCTCCACCGCCTGGGTCTTGAAGTCGGCGTTGACCGGCACCTCGTAGCGCTCGAATTCCTTTTGCTCGCAGCGCGAAATGGCGTACCCCGGCATGCGGGTGAAGAGCGCGGGGTCGTGGCATCCCTCCGCGTCGTTGGGATCGCTTGCCCCCCCGGCGAACGCCGCCATGCCCAGGCCGAGAACCAGAACGCACAAGAACACGATGCCATGCTTCCTTTCCATGATTTCCTCCCTATGGACGGATCGATTATCCCACACAATCGCGGATGAATCCATCGCCGGCAGGCGTGGGGAACCGGTCTGCATCCGGCCGCGGCGGGCTATTTCAGGGACAGGACGATGGTGCGGACGCTCAGGGCGATGATCAACGCGCCCACCATGCCCATCAGCATGCGGTGGGGCAGCTTGCGGGCGGCGATGGCCGCCAGCGGCGCGGCCAGCACGCCGCCGATCAGCAGGCCGATGATGATCTTCCAGGTGTCGAGCATGCCCAGCGTCAGCAGGAAGGTCACCGACTGGGCGAAGGTGACGAAGAACTCGCTGAAGTTGACCGAGCCGATGGCGAAGCGCGGATGGTTGCCGCGGGCGACCAGGGTGGTGGTGACGATCGGCCCCCAGCCGCCGCCGCCTACGGCGTCGAAGAAGCCGCCGACCAGGCCCAGGGACACCAGGTGGCTCTTGACGTCCTTGTGCTCGTGCTGCTTGCGCAGGGCCTTGACCAGGATGACGGCGCCCATCAGCAGCAGGTAGGCCGACACATAGGGCTTGATGACGTTGCCGTCGATGGAGGTCAGGATGTAGGCCCCGAGGACGCCGCCCAGGACGCCGGGGATGACCAGGCGCTTGATCAGGTACCAGTTGATGTTGCCCTGCCTCCAGTGCGAGAGCCCCGACACCGCGGTGGTCACGCACTCGGACAGGTGCACACTGGCGCTGGCCGCGGCCGGCGGGATGCCGATGCTGAGCAGGAACGTGTTGGAGCTGACGCCGTAGGCCATGCCCAGGGCGCCGTCGATCATCTGCGCCACGAATCCGACCAGCACGAAGAACAGGATGTTCAGGTCCATGCGCGCTCCTTTGGGGAAAGGCCACTGTACCGGAGCGCCGCGGGCGTGTCAAGCAGCGGAATGATTGGTAAGCCGCGATGGGTAATCGGAACGACATGGATCGACCTCGTGCTGTTGCCAATCACGAATCACGAATCACGAATTACGAATCCTGGTGCTCGCTGCTACTGCTTGAACGTGCAGGAGCGGTCCTCGAGCTCCCTGGCCGCGGCCTCGCGGCCGCTGCGCCCGACGTCGAGGGTGCGGCAGATGCGGCCGTCCACCAGCTCGTAGATGTGGTCGGCCTGCAGGGCCACCTCGCGGTCGTGGGTGACCATGACCAGGGTGATGTTGCTCTCGCGGTTCAGCTCGGCCATGAGGGCGAGAACGGCCTGGCCGCTCTCGCGGTCGAGGTTGCCGGTCGGCTCGTCGGCGAAGATGACCTTCGGCCGGTTGACCAGCGCCCGGGCGATGGAGACGCGCTGCTGCTGCCCCCCCGATAGCTCGTAGACGGCCTTGTCGCGGAAGGCGCCCAGGCCGATGCGCTCCATGATGCGCTGCGCCTCGCGCCTCGTCTCCGCCGCGGGGCGGCCGCCGCCGATCCAGCAGGGCAGCAGCACGTTCTCCAGGGCGTTGAACTCGGGAAGCAGGTAGTGGAACTGGAAGATGAAGCCGACGTTGCCGTTGCGGAAGGCGGCCAGGTCGTTGACGTTGCGCTCGCGGATCAGGCGGCCGTCGAACTCGATCTCGCCCGAAGTGGGCGGGTCGAGCAGCCCCAGGCAGTTGAGCAGGGTGCTCTTGCCCGAGCCCGAGGGCCCGATCAGGGCGGTGAAGCCGCCGCGGGCGATCTCGATGCTGACGTCGTGCAGCACCGGCGTGTCGACCTTGCCGAAGTAGGTCTTGCACAGGGCGCGGGTGCGCAGGACGGCGTCAGCCATTGCGGATCACCTCGATGGGCGAAAGGGCCGCCGCCTTGCGCGCCGGGATGGTGGAGGCGGTGACCGCCGCCGCCAGCGCCAGCGCGATGGGCGTGAGCAGCGTGCGCGCGCTGATCTCCAGGCCGAAGGCGGCGTCGGTGCCGGCCACGAAGCCCCAGCCCATGAGCAGGCCGAGGCCCAGGCCCAGCAGCGAGCCGATGCCGCCCAGCAGCAGCCCCTGGATGACGAAGATGCGCGAGGCGCTGCGGTCGCTCGTGCCCATGGCCTTGAGGATGCCGAGCTGGCGCTGCTTCTGCACGGCGGCGATGCCCAGGACGCTGGCGATGGCCAGCGAGATGCTGACGATGACGAAGAACTGGATGGTGACCGAGGAGGTGCTCTGCGAGCGCAGCCCGGTGAGCAGCTGGCGGTTGCGCTCCTGCCAGGACTCCAGCTTCACCCGGGCGTACTGCCGGCCATGGTCGCGTGCGACCTCCTCGGCGGCGAAGACGTCGCGCACCTGGGCCTCGACGGCCGAGACGCCGCCGATGGCGAAGAAGCTGCGCACCTGGTCCATGGGGGCCGCCAGCAGGTCGTTGCCGGCCGCCGCCCCCAGATCGAAGACGGCGCCGACGCGCATGACCAGCCGGCCGCCGCGGTCGTTGCGCAGGACGAACTTGTCGCCGACGGCCAGCGTCAGCCGCTCGGCGATGCGCTGCCCCAGCAGGGCGGTATCGGAGGCCAGTTCGGGAGCGCCGGCCACGGTCTTTTCGCGTATCTTGTAGATGTCCAGTCCGTCGGGGGCCACCAGCCCCTTGACGATGACGGCGATCACCGCCCCGCCGCGCTCGATGAAGCCCTGGCCGTTGGCCACCGGCGAAGCGCGCAGCACGCGCCGGTCGCGCCGCAGGTCGTCGACATACGTCTGCCAGGACTGGATCTCCGTCCGCTCATCGATGAGGACGCGGCCGCTGTCGCGCCGCTCCGCGCCGCCGCCCATGAAGGCGCCGGCGGGCAGGCGGTCGGCGGGAAGGGCCAGCAGGTGCGGCGCCGCGCCGATGGTGTTGTCGATCAGGCTGACCTGCAGGCCGCTGATCAGCGCCGAGAGGAAGAACTGCACGGCCACGCCGACGGCGATGCCCAGCACGATGAGCAGTGTCTGCGCGCGGCCCCGCAGCAGGAAGCGCAGGGCGATCATCCACTCGAAGCGGTTCGCCGGTTTCTTCACTTGGGCGGAGCGATGCGGGCGCCCTCGGGCAGGTTGCGCACGGCCACCCACTTCTCGCCGATGGGGGCGTATTCCAGCGCCGCGCGCCCGACGCTCCCGCCGCGGCGCAGCAGGACAAAGGCGGCGCCGTTGTCGCGGGCGACGTAGCGGGAGGGCAGCGCCAGGACCCCGGCGTTGAGCCCGGGCACGCGCCGGCCGCGGACCTCCGCGCTGCCGGTCATGCCGTGGCGGATGAAGGGTTTGTCCTCCTCCACGCGCAGCTTCAGCCGGCAGGTGCCCTTGTCCAGGTCGATCACCGTGCAGACCAGGTTGACGCTGGCCGCCACCTTTTCGGCGGGGAAGGCGTCGAAGACCGCCGTGGCGGGCAGGCCGTCCTCCAGGAAGCCCAGGTCCCGCTGGTCGACGTTGGCCTCCAGGATCCAGGGCCGGCTCTCGAGCACGGTGGCGACCCGCCTTCCCGTCTCCACCGTCTCGCCGGGAACGACGTCCAGGTCGACCACGGTGCAGTCATAGGGTGCGGCGACGCGCTTGTCGGCGACGGCGCGGCGGGCCAGCTCCACCTGGGCGCTCAATGCGTTGAGCTGGTTGATCAGTTCGGCGGCGGCGCCGCTGCGGGAATAGGAATCGACCTGGAGCTTGACCTGGTTGAAGCGCGCCCGGGCCGCCTCCAGGGCCGTGTCCGCCCGCTCCCGCTCCACCTTGGCGACGGCGCCGGCCTGGAACAGGGCGCCGATGCGCTCGGCGTTGGCCTGCGCCTCGGCGAGGGAGGCGCGGGCGTCGTTCAGCTGCTCGCGCAGCCGCGGGTAGACCTCCTCCCTGGCGTTGGCCATTTTCAGCTTCACTCCCTCGTAGTTGCTCAGGGCGATGGCCAGGTTCTGCCGCTCGCGGAAGTCGTCGACCTGGACCAGCAGCGTTCCCTTGGCGGCCCGCTGCCCCTCGCGCGCCGGCACGGCGACGACATCGCCGCCGGCCTTGGCCGCCATGCCATAGGGCTCGGGATAGCTGACGGTGCAGCTGGCCAGGATGGAGTAGTCGATGTCGGTCCGCTTGAGCACGAAGTCCTCGCCGCCGGCCGGCCGGCGCAGCAGCAGCACGGCCGCCGCCGCGGCCAGGACGATCAGGGCGATCCCCAGGACGGCTTTCTTCTTCATGGTACTGCAATTATACCTAATGCAGGTAGAGATAAACAAGTGCCCGGCGCGCGACAGAAGCACTCCCGGGTGGGGCTGCCGGCCCTGCCAAGGGCGGCGTCCCCGAGGGGAAATCCCGAGTGGGGCTGCCGGCCCTGCCAAGGGCGGCGTCCTCGAGGGGAAATCCCGAGTGGGGCTGCCGGCCCTGCCAAGGGCGGCGTCCCCGAGGGGAAATCCCGGGTGGGGCTGCCGGCCCAGCCAAGGGCGGCGTCCCCGAGGGGAAATCCCGAGTGGGGCTGCCGGCCCTGCCAAGGGCGGCGTCCCCGAGGGGGATTCCATGTACCACGTTCCATGTTAGAGCGATCTGTCGTAATGCGCGAAGGAAAAAGCACTTGGCGGACGGCAGACGGCGGACGGGATACGGTAACCGCAATAGAGCGATCGATCGTGATTCATAATTCCGGGCAGTTGTGCACGCATAATGAGTACGTTCTAATGCGGTTACTGACACAAACACGAACACGAAAAGATCGTCGAGTTCCCGGTTACTCGAGCTTGTCCCAATCGGCGATCATCTCCAGCCGCAGCTGCACGCGGCCGTCGGCCTGCCAGCTCTCCGAGGAATTGTAGTCCCACTTCAGGTACTCGGAGCCGCCGCCGCTCTCGGTGGTGATCAGGAAGCGGTTGTCGAGGTGACCGAAGTACATGGCCTGGTCGCGCGGCGAGTCCTGGTCGCCGCCGCTGGGATCGACCGGCACCCAGCCGCTCCTGGGCAGGTAGACCTCGACCCAGCGGTGGTAGACGAAGTCGAAGCTGGCCTCCTCGCCGCGCGTCACCACCGAGCCGACGTAGCGCGCCGGCAGGCCGGCGGCGCGGCACATGGAGATGTAGACGAAAGCGTACTCCGAGCAGGAGCCCGAGCCGCGCTGCAGCACGGTGGGGGCGATATCCCAGCCGCCGATGCGCTTGTACACCATGCGCTCGTGCAGCCAGTCGTAGATGTCGCGGGCGATCCAGTAGGGATTGTCGGGGCGCTGGACCGCCTCCTGGACCGCGGCCCGGATCACCGGGTCCTTGAGCCGGTACTTGTCGTCGTCAGCCAGGAAGCGGCCGCGCACCTCGGCGGGAATCTCCTTCAGCGAGCCGGCCTTCTCGGGGAAGAGGTGGTACGTGACGTCGTAGACCTTCACCTTGGCCCGCATGCGCGTCGTCGCCCGTTCGCCGGGCTTGAGGCTGGAGTAGTGGAAGCGGGCGGCCTCCTGGCCCCAGCGGTCGGTGAGCTTCCCGTCGGGAGGGCGGGCGAAGTCAATGCCGAGGATCTCCTGGGTGGAACGCTCCTTCGGCAGGGCCAGGCAGACGTCCAGGCCGGTCACCGTGCCCGGCCCGAAGTTGATCACGTCGTGGGTGAAAGTGACCAGGGCCCGGCGCTCCTGGGAGCGGGTATACGCGCCTTCGGCGAAGACGGCGACGCGGGCGGCCTGGTCCTCCTGGTAGTCGGCGACCCAGAGCCCGTCCTGCGTCCAGGCCAGGCCCCAGGGATACGGGCCGGGGGCGGGAAGGATCATGACGACGCGCCCCTTCTCCGGCTCCATGCGATACAGCTCGTCGCGCGAGCGGTCGGCGAGCCAGAGGCAGCTCCCGTCCCAGGCCAGGCCGCGCGGGTCCGCCGCCGGCGCCTTGAGGGTGCGGATCGTCGTGCCGTCGTCGGGGCTGATCTGGAAGATTTCCTTCGTGCCGTTGTCCGCGACCCACAGCGAAGCGCCGTCCCAGGCCAGCCCCTGCGGGTCGGAGGCGGGGGCCATGATCACCTTCAGGATGCGGCCGCTGGCGGTGTCGACGCGGTAGATTTTGCCGCAATAGTCCTCGGCCGAGGTGTTGGTGAAGTCCATGTCGGCGACCCAGAGCGCCTGGCCGTCCCAGGCCAGGGCGGTGCAGAAGTAGCCCGGGGCGTCGAACTGGGCCAGCACCCGGCCGCCGGCGGCGTCGATGCGGAACAGCTTGTCGGCGTCGCGGTCTACGGTCCAGAAGGCCTCGCCGTCGAAGGCCAGTCCGGTGGTGAATCCCGAAGGCAGGGGGATCCTGCGGGTGACGGCTCCGGGGCCGGCCGGCAGGGTTATGGAGAAAAGGAGAGAAATGAGGATCGTCAGGCAGGATTTCTTCATGGCCACCTCCGAAAAGGCAATTGTAGGCAACGAAGGACGGAGTGTCAACTGAAGAAAGTGATAGGGGTAGTGGTAGTAGCTGCCATATCCGGGATAAAAGTGTCAGTGACCGTGTCCGTGCCAGCAAGAAGAAAGAATCAAACACTCGGTGTTCGTGTTGGTGTTTGTGTTAGCCACAGCATGAGCCGACCTCTTGCTGTTGCGAATCACGAATTGCGAATCACGAATTACGACATGTCGTTCCCATGTCGCACTGCCGGGCCGGACTTTTTTGCTTCGCTCCGCGTATAACTGCCGGAGGCACTCATGAACGTTTCCTTCGAACCGCTGGCCGCGGGCCACGGCCCGGCCGTGATGGCGATCTTCAACCATTATGTGGAGAACGGCTTCTCCGCCTATCCCGAGCGCAAGCTCCCCGACGAGTTCTTCGGCCGCTTCCTGGACATGACCCGCGGGTACCCGGCCTTCGCTATGAGGGAAAAGGAAAGCGGCAAGGTCGTCGGCTTCTGCTTCCTGCACGCCTACCACCCCTTCCCGACGTTCAAGGCAACGGCGGAGGTCACCTACTTCATCGCCCCGGGCTCGACCGGCAGGGGGATCGGCGCTTCCGCCCTGGAATTGCTCGAGTGCGAGGCGAGGAAGATGGGCGTGCGCGTCATCCTGGCCAGCATCTCCTCGCTGAACGAGGGGAGCATCGCCTTCCACCGCCGGCACGGCTTCAGTGAATGCGGGCGCTTCCGCGGCATCGGCCGCAAGCTCGGCCGCGACTTCGACATGGTGTGGATGCAGAAGGATCTCAGCTGACGGAACTGACCTATCGTGACGCGTAACGCGTGACGCGTAACCAGTAACAGCAAACGACCGGGTTGAATTGCCGCTTTCCAAATGGAATGCCATCCGGCATGTGAATTCCTGCAGGCAGAAGAAGCTTGGGAAGTGCCGCTACATGTCACGCGTCACGAGAGTCCGGGTTTTCCGGTTCGCAGCGCCTCCAGCGCGTGGATCAGCGCGGTCACGAAGGCATTCACCGGCGTGGGAATGCCGTGCCGGCGGCCGCGCCCGGCGATGGCGCCGTTGATGAAGTCGATCTCGGTCAGCCGGCCGCGGCGGAAGTCCTGGAGCATGGAGGTGATGTTGTCGGAGGTGACGAAGCGGTTGACGAAGGCGGCGTCGATCTCCAGGGGCACCCCCTCGGCCGCGGCCACGGCCCAGCCCTCGGCCAGGATCGGCTCCTTCAGCGCGTCGAAGCGCGCCTCGGCGACCAGGCGGTTGTGCCCCTGCAGCAGCACCGACAGGGGATTGATCACCGCGTTGACCAGCAGCTTGGTCCACAGGTCGCGGCGGAGGTCGCGGCTGGCCTCGACCCGCAGCGGCAGCCCCTGCAGCAGGGGGGAAAAAGGGGTGGCGGCGAAGGCCGGGTCGACGCGGATGCCGCCGCCGAAGCAGCGCACCCGCCCGGGAGCGATGAAGGTGACGCCCATGGCCACGATGCCGATGAAGACGCTCTCCGGCCGGACCGTCGTGCCGGCCAGGGCCGCCAGGGCCAGCTCGCGGATGCCCAGGCCGTTCTGCAGCAGCAGCACCGCGGTCGACGGCCGCAGGAAGGGGGCGGCGCCGGCGAGCGCCGCTTCCAGGTCGACGGCCTTCACCGTGACGATCAGCAGGGTGTCGTCCAGGGGGAAGTCGGCCGCTTCGCGGGCCGGCAGGCGGACCGGCCCGGGGAACAGGCCGTCCACGACCAGACCGTCCGCGGCGATCGCCCGGACATGGTCGCGGCGGCCGACGAGGACCGTTTCCCGGCCGGGCTGCTGCGCCAGGGCGGCGGCCAGCACCGAGCCGATGGCCCCGCCGCCGAGGACCACGACGCGCTTGCGGTTCTCCTGTTCCATGCGGACGTTATAACAGAAAACAAGTGGCAGTGACAGTGTCCGCGCCAGCACGAGGAGGGGAAACAAGTACTCGGTGTTCGTGTTTGTGTTTGTGTTAGCAACAGCATGAGCCAACCTCTTGCTGTTACGAATCACGAATTATGAATCACGACAGTTCTTCCGTGCGGTCACTCGTCACGCGTCACGCGTTACGCGTCACGATGGTTCTGGAAGTTACCTGCCGTACGCCGTGCGCCGTACGCCGAGGACAGATTCTGCTATAATATTCTTGATCAAGGGGGTGCCGATGCGTCGAACGCTCCGTTCCACGCTTTTCTTCCTCCTGCTGGTCCTCATTGCCTCATGCCATCGCCAGCAGGACCTCACCGTCCTTGAACGGCTGCAGCGGATCGACGGCTTCGCCGTGTCCGAGATCGCCCCGCTGCCCGGCTTTCTGCAGGCGTTCCAGATCGACGCCGTGCAGCCGGTCGACCACGGCGACCCTTCCCGCGGGACCTTCAGCCAGCGGTTCTACCTCTCCTTCCGGGACGAGGAGGCGCCGACCGTGTTCTACACCACCGGCTACGGGGTGTCGCGTAACTACGAGAGCGAGCCGGCCGCCCTGCTGCAGGCCAACCAGCTCCTGCTGGTCCACCGCTATTTCCCCGGCGCCGTACCCGCGGAGACCGACTGGAGCTTCCTCACCACGGCCCAGGCGGCCGCCGACCAGCACCGCCTGCGCGAAAAGCTCGCCGGCACCCTGACCGGCAAGTGGCTCAGCAGCGGAGCCAGCAAGGGCGGCATGACCGCCCTCTATTACCGCTACTACTACCCGGACGACGTGGCGGCGACCATTGCCTATGTGGCGCCGATCATGGAGCGCGTCGACGACCCCCGCTTCGTCTCCTTCCTGGGCACGGTGGGCTCCGCGGCCTGCCGCGACCGCATCCGCCGCTTCCAGCTGGAGGTCCTGGGGCGCCGGGCAGCCATGCTGCCGCTGGTCCACGAGCATGCCCTGCAGAGCGGCTACTCCTTCTCCGAGTTCAGCGAGGCCGAGGCCTTCGAGTATGCCGCGGTGGAGTATCCCTTCGCCTTCTGGCAGTTCGGCAGCGGCGACTGCTCCGCGGTGCCGGGCGAGGAGGCGAGCGACCGGGAGCTTTTCGACCACCTGGTCGAGGTCTCGCCCCTTTCCTTCTACGCCGATGCCGGTTATACCTACTACCGTCCGCTCTTTTACCAGGCCTACACCGAGATCGGCTACTGCCCGTACGTGTACGGCCACCTGGCCCACCTGCTGAAGGCGGTCCCCAAGCCGACCTACCGCTCCTTCGCCCCCCATGGCGTGGAGATGGCGTTCCACCCTGAGGTGATGGCGGCGGTCGTCCCCTGGCTGCGCGGCCAGGGGCAGCGGATCGTCTATGTCTATGGCGGCAACGACCCCTGGACGGCGGCGGCCCTGGGCCCCGTTCCCGGCCTCGATGCCCTGCAGGTGATCCAGCCGGGCGCCAGCCACGGCGTGAAGATCCGCGACCTCGACCAGGCGGGCGCGGTCATCGCGGCGCTCGAGCGCTGGCTGCAGATCGACATCGACGAAAGCCGCCTCGCCGCCGCTGCGCCGGCGCAGGAAGAGCGGGGCAGATTTTAACCCGCAGGCGCGGAAACGATCTTTTGTGTTTGTGTTAGTGTTCGTGTTCGCAACAGCATAGAGCGATCTATTTCTGCTGCGGTTCACGAATCACGAATCACGATAGACCGTTCCATTGCGATTACTTGTCGCGCGTCACGCGTCACGACAGCTCTCGTGATTTCTGTTATGAACCGCGATCTGCCGCTTCGCTCGCCTCGTCGCCCAAGAGCACCTCTTCCGGCGCCAGCGGCTCCGCCGGCGCCCCCTTCAGGAGCAGGCGCGCCGGGCCGCTGAGCGCGACCTCGGGGAGCAGCGTGTCGAAGTCGAACTGGCTGATCCAGCCACGCGCCAGCATCTTGCGCGAGACGTCGGCGTAGTAGCGGGCCAGCCACGGGCGCAGCCGCTGGTCGTCGCCGAAAAAGCCCATGAAGCGCTTGGGCCGCGGCACGATGGCGGCCAGGAAGATCGACTCGGCCAGGGTCAGCTCGCCGACGTCCTTGGCGAAATAATAGCGCGCCGCCGGCCGGGCGCCGTAGACGCCGGGCCCCCACTCGATGATGTTGAGGTACGTCTCGAGCATGCGCTCCTTGGAGACCAGGCGGTTCTCCTCGATCAGCCAGGTGATGAGCAGCTCCTCCAGCTTGCGGGCGATGGTCTTGTGCCGGCGCAGGAAGAGGTTCTTCACCAGCTGCATGGAGATGGTGCTGGCGCCGCGCACGAAGCGGCCGGCGCGCAGGTTGGCCACGATGGAGTTCTTGAAGGGCTCGAGCAGGAAGCCGCGGTGGCTGAAGAAGGCGCCGTCCTCGGAGATCATCACCGCGTGCTGCAGGCGCTCGGGGATCGCGTCCAGCGGGACGAAATCGGGGTTCTCCGGGCCGACGACGAAGGAGGCCGCCGGCCGGTCCTGCTCGTAGGCGGTGTATAGGAAGGGGCCGGCGAAATGGCGCAGGTCGGCGTTGCCGAAGCGGCGGATGCGGAAGCCGCTCTTCCGGAGGGCCACGTCCAGCTCCAGGTCCTCGGGCTTGGACAGGTCGATGGCGAAGTCCAGGTGGAAGGAGAGCTCGCCGCTGGTGCGGATCCCGGCCAGGCGGGTGAACAGCCCGGCGGGCAGCGAGGAGAACAGGTCGTCGGCGGCGAAGCGGGTTTCCGGCACGCGCAGCCGCACCTGCCAGGCGGGAAACGGCCGGAAGCGGGCGATAGGCTGGAACTGCAGCTCGTGGATCCGCGCCCGCGTCGGCTCGCGCAGCTCAAAATAGTCGCGGCCGATATCCAGGCGGTAATCGAGGGAGGCGATGGGCAGCAGGACGTCGTCGGCGGCGATGCGCGGGTGGTTGAGCGCCAGGCCGCCGATGGCCAGCGAGCCCTCGATGCCGAGCACGCCCTGACGGCGGCCGCGGCTGGCCAGGATCATCTTCGCCGAGTCGAAGCCGAGCCGCAGCCCCCATTGCCGCTCGCTGAAGGGCAGGGGAGCGGGAGCGTCCGCCGGCAGCGCCGCCCGGCCTCCGCCGCGCGGGGCGGCGGCGCGCGCGTCGTGCCGCGGGCGCAGGCGCAGCTCCAGCCGCTGGCGGTCGCGGTCGATCTTCCCCGCGACGAGGCAGGCCCACACGCGTCCCTGGTCGTACACCTCGAGCGTCGTCTCGAACGCCGGGCCGCTGAACTCCAGGCGCGGAACGTAGAGGGCCTGGTGGACGCCGGCGATGTCGCTGTGCAGGGTGAGGCGGTCGATGCGCACGCTGTCGGGGATGAGGCGGAAATAGACGTCGAGCAGGCGGGCGGCCCGGGCGCCGAAGTCGGGGGTGCTGCCGGCGCCGGCCTTCCTCGCGGGCGCGCCGGCGGCCTCGGCCGCCGCGGCGGGCTTCGCAGGGCGTGGGGCATTCCCTGTCCGCAGGTCAACCTGCAGGTCACTCAGGGCCAGGCGCCGGGGGAGCGGCCGGCCCAGCAGCATGCGCCCCGGATCCAGAGCGATCGCGGCCCGGCCCATGGAGAAGGCGAAGGAGCCGTCGTTGCTGCGCAGGCTGACGCCGGCCAGCTCGACGCCGGCCAGGCCGCGGAAGCGCGCTTCCCTGACCTCCACGACCATGCCGCCGCCGCCCCTGGAGAAAGAGCGGAGCTTGCTGTCCAGGACCGCGCGCAGCAGCGCGTTGCGGAAGGCGAAGAAGGCCAGGGCCAGGACGACGACGGCGGCCAGCGCGGACAGGCCGCCGACGCGGAGGGCCCGGCGGGTCTTCGCCCTGGCGAGGAAGCGGCGCAGGGGCGCCAGCCGCTCCGCCATGCGACCCAGCTGCAGGCGCACGGGCGCCAGCGCCGGCCGCAGGCGGCGCATCGCCCCCGTCCGCCATTCCTTCATCCTGGCCAGGAAATACTTCTTCCGCTCGATCGCGCACCCCCCTGCCTGCGAACGGCATGGATTGTAATCCTTTCCCGGCCACGAGGGAAGGGGCGAGTGCCGGCGGCCAAACCGTACCGGCGGAGCCGGAGCGCAGAATCAATCCAAAGGATGATTGAATTCCTGCGGCAAACGCTCCATCATTAAGGCAGGTTGAAACCTGGAGGGATCATGGGCCGATGCCGCTGGCAGAGACATGTCGCCGCCTGGGTGCTGGTCGCCTTCGCCGCCGTGGCCCTGGCCTGGGCCGCCGAGGAGGCCGCGCCGCGGTTCCTGGAAAAGGAGGGGCGGCCGGCCGTCGCCCGGCAGCGAAAGTTCCCCTGGCTGCCGGTACTGCTGGGGGCCGGGGCGGCCGCGGCGCTGGTCCTGGTGCTGGCGAAGCGGAAGGAGGAGACGCTGACCGTCGACCTGCGCGTCGGCGTCGCGGGCACGCCGGCGGCGACGGCGAAATACCGCAAGGGGTCCACGGTGTGCTATGAGTACTCCCTCAAGGATGGCTTCGGCAGCCTGCAGGTGCTGCTCGACGGGCGGCCGGCGCCGGCCAGCGGCCGCGTGGTCATGGACGGGCCGCATGCCCTCGTCGCCAGCGCCGGCAAGGAGCAGGTGCTGGCGGTGAGCCTCGGCGCCGGGACGGCCGGCACTCCCGCCGCCAGCGCGAGCTATCCCCGCGGCCAGGTCGTTCCCTACTCCTACCGGTCGACGGCAGGAGGCCCCGTGTATGTCCGCCTGGACGGGGTCCTGGTCGCTGCCGGCGGCAGCGTGACCATGGACCGCGACCATGCCCTGGCCGCCTCGTCCAGCGGCAGCGCCGCGTCGTATGCCGGCGGCGTGCTGACCGTCAACGGCATCCGCTACGAGCTGGCGCTTGTCCCGGCCGGCGAGTTCATCATGGGCACCGACAGCCCCGAGGCGGACAAGGACGAGAAGCCGGCGCACCGAGTGCGCATCTCGCGGCCATTCCGCCTGGGCCGCACCGAGGTGACCCAGGAGCTGTGGCAGGCGGTGATGGGCAGCAACCCCTCCAAGTTTCCGCGCGGCGGCCGCTACCCGGTGGAGGAGGTCGTCTGGGACGACACCCAGGCCTTCATCCGCTCCCTCAACCAGATGCTGGGCCGCGATGCGTTCCGCCTGCCGTCGGAGGCCGAGTGGGAGCTCGCGGCCCGCGCCGGGACCACGGCCGACCGCTACGGCGAGGCGGGCGACATCGCCTGGTACTTGGACAATTCCGGCGGCCAGACCCACCCGGTGGGCCAGAAGCGGCCCAACGCCATCGGCCTGTTCGACGTGCTGGGCAACGTCTGGGAGTGGTGCCAGGACTGCTGGGGCAGTTACATGGACGAATACCAGGTCGATCCCGTCTTGCCCTGCCCCGATGGCCGCCGCTCCGGCTACATGTACCGCGGGGGCAGCTGGGAGACCCCCTTCGTGCGCCTCTCCCTGCGCGACTGCAATCATTTCAACATCGGCCCGCCGCGGGTATCGGTGGGCTTTCGCCTCGCGGCATCGGACTGAATGGAACCAGCTGAGCTCAGGGTAGAGGGGACTGGGAAGAAGAGCCGCTATTGAACTAGGCTGTTCGTGTCCGTAACAGTAATCCGCGGGCCTTGCGGGCGGTTTACGGCCCAAGGGTCACGGTAACGCCATCCCATTGAGCCGGATCCTTCCGATGCGGTTGCCGTGCGCATCGCGCCAAGGTGCATTCTTTTTCCGGACATGGAACATGGCACATGGAACCTCTGTCTCGGCAGAACCTGGCGTTGACACCGCGATGGGAATCCGCGAAAATGCGGGGGAACCGTCCGACCGGCTGGAGGTAACCCGACATGAAGGCGATCCTGTCCCGCTGGGCCGATAGGGCGCTGCCCTGGCTGCTGGCCCACGGCCCGCGCATCCTGGTCATCGTCGCCGGCGCCTGGCTGCTGAACAAGGCGCTGAACAAGTTCATCGAGAAGGCCGTGCGCCTGGCCGTGCGCGGCGACGCCCACTCCTCGCCCGAGGCGGAGCGCCAGCGCGAGGACACGCTGATCCACATCTTCGCCGTCACCCTGCGCATCGTCATCCTCACCCTGGCCGTGCTGATGCTGCTCCAGGAGCTGGGGCTGATGATCGGCCCCATGCTGGCCGGCGCCGGCATCGTCGGCCTGGCCTTCGGCTTCGGGGGCCAGTACCTCATCCGCGACGTGATCGCCGGGCTGTTCATCATCCTGGAGAACCAGTACCGCATCGGCGACGTGGTCGAGCTGGGCGCAGTCTCCGGCACGGTGGAGGACATCAGCCTGCGCCGGACCGTCCTGCGCGACCTGGACGGCACGGTGCACTATGTCCCCAACGGCGAGATCAAGACCGTCTCCAACCAATCCAGGAACTTCTCGCGCGTGAACCTGGACGTCAGCGTCGCCTACGGCTCGGACATCGAAAAGGTGCGGGCGGCGGTGGACCGGGCCGGGCGCGAGCTGGCCGAGGATCCGCAGTGGCGGGAGTTCATCACCCGGGCGCCCGCGTTCGTGCGCGTCCACAGGTTGGCCGAGTCGGCGGTGGTGGTGAAGATCCTGGGCGAGACGAAGCCGCTGAAGCAGTGGGACGTCACCGGCGAGCTGCGCCGGCGCCTGCTGGACGCCTTCGCCCGCGAGGGGATCGTGATCCCCCTGCCGCAGGTGGTCGTGCACGGCGGGAAGAATAAGCTGAGCGACGAGTGACAGGTGACGAGTAACGAGGAACGGCGCCGGATCGAGTTGCCGTAATCCGCAATTCCCATCCGCACGGCGATGGGCCGTTTCAGCCGTCTGTTCAAAGGCTTTCACTTGTGCCTTATTGCTTTTGCCTTTTGCCTTGCGCGCGTAGCGCGCGCCTCGGCATTCGGCGCTGGAGTTCGCTTGATTTCTTGGGTTGCATCCGTTTTCCCCTCCCCGTATAATGCCGGTCAGAGGGACCCTGGATGATCAAACGACTGCTCGAAGCCATCGGACTGCGCCGCCGCAGGAGGATCTCGGTCATCGTGCCGGTCCTCAACGAGGAGAAGACCATCGGCGCCGTCGTGCGCCTGGCCCGGCGCAGCCCGGCGGTCGACGAAGTGATCGTCGTCGACGACAATTCGGCCGATGACACCGCTCGCGAGGCGGAAAAGGCCGGGGCGCGGGTGGTCCAGAGCGCCCGGCTGGGCAAGGGCTTATCGATGCGCGAGGGGCTGGACCTGGCGCGCAACGAGGTCCTCGTCTTTATCGACGGCGACATCGACAACTACGAGCCCGACATCGTCACGCGCCTGGCCGGACCGGTGCTGCAGGACAAGGCCGACTTCGTCAAGGGCGCCTTCCGCCGCGAAGCCGGGCGGGTGACCGAACTCGTGGCCAAGCCGCTGCTGAGCATCCTCTTCCCCGAGCTGACCCGCTTCCAGCAGCCGCTGGGCGGCATGATCGCCGCCAGGAAGGAATTCCTGCGCCGGGTGACCTTCGAGAACGACTATGGCGTCGACATCGGCATCCTCATCGACGTCCACAACCAGGGAGGGCGCATCCGCGAGGTCGACATCGGCCGCATCGACAACAAATCCAAGCCCTGGCAGGCGCTGGGCAAGATGTCGCGCGAGGTCTCCAAGGCCATCCTCAAGCGGGCCGAGATCAGGAAGCTCCTCAGCCTGGACGAGCTGGAGACCATCAGCGTCATCCGCGACGAGATGGAGGGCTCGATCGAAGACTCCATCCAGAAGCTGCGCAAGATGATCCTCTTCGACATGGACGGCACCATCCTGCAGGATCGCTTCATTCACCGGGCGGTGGCGGCGCTCGGCCTGCAGCCGCGCTTCGACGAGGTGCTGGCCGCCGGCGGCGAGCCCTACATCGTCACCAAGCAGATCGCCGCCCTGCTGCGCGACGCGCCCCTGGAGGAGCTGCTGCGCGTGGCCGACGCCATCCCCGTCGTCCCCGACCTGGCGCAGGTGATCGCCACGCTGAAATCCCGGGGCTACCTGGTCGGCATCGTCAGCGACAGCTACGACGTGGTGGCCGGCCGCGTGCGCGCCAGGGTCGGCGCCGACTTCGTCGTGGCCAACGAGCTGGAGATCCGCGGCGGCCGGGCCACGGGCGAAGTGCTCATTCCGTCCTGCTTCATGCGCGGCCCCTCCAGTCCCTGCAGCCACCCCGTCTGCAAGGCCAACGCCCTGCTGCACCTGGCGGAGAAGCACGGCATCCCGCCGGCCGACATGATCGCCGTCGGGGACAGCGAGAACGACATCTGCATGGTCAAGCTGGCCGGCATCGGCGTGGCCTTCTGCACCGACAACCGCCTGCTGAACGCCTTCGCCGACAAGGCCATCCGCACGCGCTCGTTCAGGGAACTGTTGGACTTCGCCGAGTAGCTTCCCGGTCTCAGCGACAGGCAACCGGTGACAAGTGACGGGGAGCAGCCATTCAGGAAGCGATCAATCAGCCATTCGTGTTCGTGTTTGTGTTCGTGTTTGTAAATGCATTGAAATGAACTTTTTTACCTAGGATTTGCAGTTCCGGAATACGAATCACGAATTGCGAATCACGACAGTTCTTCAGTGCGGTTACTCGTCACGCGTCACGCGTCACGATAGTTCGGGAAGTTACCTGCCGTATGCCAAACCCGCTGTGTTCTTGTGATATAATTCTGTCCATGATCCGCTTCCAGCTCAACGGGCGGGACGTCGAGTGCGCCGGCGACGCGTCGCGCTCCCTGCTCGATTTCCTGCGCCAGGACCGGGGGATCCTCTCGCCCAAGGACGGCTGCTCGGGGCAGGGCGCCTGCGGCGCCTGCCTGGTGGAGCTGAACGGCCGGCCGGCGCTGGCCTGCGTCACGCTCATGAAGAAGGTCGCGGGCGGGAGGGTCGTCACCCTGGAGGGGCTGCCCGACGGGCTGCGGACGACCCTGGGCCGGGCCTTCGTGGACAAAGGGGCGGTGCAGTGCGGCTTCTGCAGCCCCGGCTTCCTGATGCGCGCCAAGATCCTCCTGCAGGAGAACCCGAACCCGACGCGGGCGCAGATCCTGGACGCACTGAAGCTCAACCTGTGCCGCTGCACCGGCTACGTCAAGATCGTCGAGGCCATCGAGCATGCCGGCCGGGTCCTCGCCGGCGGCCGGCCCGCCGAGCCCGACCCCAACCAGGGGATCGGCGGCCGCCAGGAGAAGTACGAGGCCTGGGAGACCGCCGTCGGGCGCCGGCCCTTCGTCGCCGACATGCGCCTGCCGGGGATGGCCTTTGGGGCGCTGCGCTTTGCCGACCACGCCCGCGCCGTGGTCCGGCGCATCGACGGGACAAAGGCGGCGGCCATGCCCGGCGTGCTGCGCGTTTTCCTCGCCGCCGACGTCCCGGGCGAGCGCCATAGCGGGCTGATCGTCCCCGACTGGCCGCTGCTGGTCGCCGCAGGCGAGACGACGCGGACGGGAGCCGACGTGCTGGCCGGCGTCGTGGCCGCGAGCGAGGCGCAGGCGCGGTCCGCCGCCGCCGCCATCGAGGTCGAGTATGAAGTGCTGGAGCCGCTGACCGACGTGCTGCAGGCCGAGGCCAGCCCCGTCCGCATCCACGCCAAGGGTAACCTGCTGGAAAGGACCGTCTTCCGCCGCGGCGGCGACGTCGACGCCATCCTGGCCGCCTCGGCCTTCACCGCCTCCGG
>JAKLEC010000032.1 GCA_022711715.1 Acidobacteriota bacterium | reverse complement strand
TCTTGATCATCGGGAAGTTGGTCAGCAACCCGCCCAGCCAGCGCTTGTTGACGTAATGCATGCCGGTCTCTTCGGCGATCTCCTCGATGATGGCCTGCGCCTGCTTCTTGGTGCCGACGATCAGCACGTCCCGGCCGCCGGCGACCTGGTCGGAGATGAACTGCAGCGCCGTCTTGAACAGCTCGATCGAGGTCTGCAGGTCGATGATGTAGATGCCGTTCTTCTTGCCGAAGATGAAGGGCTTCATCTTCGGGTTCCAGCGCCGCACCTGGTGGCCGAAGTGCACGCCGGCCTCGAGCATTTCCCTCATGTTGATCTGTACCATGGCTCCGCCTCCTAGCGCTTGTGATACTGGGGCGCCTTGCGGGCCTTGAGCAGGCCGTACTTGCGGCGCTCCTTCTCGCGGGCGTCCCGGGTCAGCAGACCCGATTTCTTCAGGGCCGGCCGGAGCTCGGAGTTGAATTCCAGCAGGGCGCGGGCGATGCCCAGGCGGACGGCGCCGGCCTGGGAGGCCACGCTGCCGCCCTCGATATCCATAAAGAAATCGAAGTTGTTCATGGTGTTGGTGACCGTCAGCGGCTTGAAGATCGACATCTTGTGGATCTTCAAGGGGAAGTAGTCCGCGAACACGCGGCTGCGCTTGTTGACGGTCAGGGAAAAATTGCCGCTGCCGGGGCGCAGGTAAACCCGGGCAATGCTGGTCTTACGTCTTCCGGTTCCGTAGTATTGGACGATGCTCAACTTTTTCCTCCTGTTATCTTAAGCACTTCAGGCTTCTGGGCGGCATGGCCGTGGGCGGCGTCCGGGTAGACCTTCAGCTTGGTGAGCAGCTTGCTGGCCAGGCGGTTCTTGGGCAGCATGCCCTTGACGGCGTTCAGCACCACGCGGTCGGGATGGGTGGCCATCATGCGCGCGAACGAGGTCTCCTTGATGCCGCCGCGGTAGCCGGAGTGGCGGTAGTAGAGCTTCTGCTCCTCCTTGCTGCCGGTCAGGCGGATCTTCCGGGCGTTGATCACCACCACGTGGTCGCCGCAGTCGTAGAACGGGGTGTAGTAGGGATGGTCCTTGCCGCGCAAAATATCGGAGACGCGGGTGGCCAGGCGCCCGAGCACCAGGTCGCTGGCGTCGATCAGCCACCACTTCTTTTCCATGCCGTTTTTTTGGGGCAAATACGTGACGTTGCTCTTGTTCAGTTTCATTGTTCAACCTCTCGGGAGTTACCAATTTACCCCATTTCCGCCTATTTGTCAACATTCCGGCAAAATAAATTAATAAACCCAGGCAACTCCAAGTGGTAGTGGTAGTGATAGTGGTAGTAGCAGCCATCAGCAAGCATTCGCGAATCGCAGATCGAGAAAAGCGACTTGAACGGGCTAGATAGGCCAAATTATCAACTCAGTATGAGGGTTCAATTTTCGCGATGTACATGGCGTGCGTTTCTTCAGCTTTTTGTACCACATAATCCGCCTTGAGCTCGCTAAGCTAGCAAGCAAAGGGCCTTCGTTACGTCGAACGTCGGACGTCGAACGTCGAACCTTAGAGCAATTTATGAAATATTTACTCAAAGGCCCTTGTGCCACCTGCCAAAATTTGTTAAAATCGGGTCATGAGGTTGAACAAGCAGCAGATCGAGCACCTTGCCTTCCAGGTCGTCAAGGGCCTGCTCGCTGAAAAGCTCATCATGTCGGAAAACCGTGAAAAGACGGTCATCGACGTGCAGACGATCATCACCCAGGAGCTGGAAAAGGAGGATGCCCTTGACGAGAAGGTCAAGGATATCCTGAAGGACAAGTTGAACGAGATCCGCAACTCCAACATCGACTATTACGAGATGTTCCGCATGATCAAGTCCAAGCTGGCGGAGCAGGAAAACATAGTCCTATGAGCCTGAAGCTGTCCAAGAACCGCGTCAACTACCTGACCAAGCTGATCGTCGACTACCTGCAGAAGAACGAAGACGTCGATTATTCTGGAGATATCGGCAATATCCGCTTCAAGGTCTACCACCTGATCCTCGACGAGCTCAAGCTGTTCGAGGACATCGAGACCGCCGCCCAGGAGAAGATCGTCACCCAGAAGAAGAACATCCCCGAGGGCTCGCGCGAGTGGGAGATCCTCTTCCGCAAGTACAGCACCGAGGAGCTGGCGAAGCTGGGCAGGATCTGGTAACCGAGCGAACTCGAAGAAAAGTACTCGGCGCAGGGTGTAAGGCTTAGGGCGTAAGGTAAAACAGATTCCAGTCATCTGAAAACTTTTTCTTCAAGAAATCTCTTGCGGATTTTTTCTACTCCGTTCAAATTTCAACGCCTTACTATGAGGACCTTTTCTCTTGTTTTCCCCTATGCCCTGCGCCGAGGGCCTTTTCCGTATTCTTCCCTTACGCCTTACGCCCTGCGCCTTACGCCAAGTTCTATCTTTTTCGATCATCCTGATGTACCATTCGCGCATGGAGCTGAAAGCATCCATTGATTGGCAAGGGGGCATGGCGTTCAAGACCGTCCTGGACGGCCACGAACTGGTGATTGACGTGGCGCCCGAGGCCGGCGGCAGCGACCGCGGGCCGCGGCCGAAGGCCCTGACCCTGGTATCGCTGGCCGGCTGCACCGGCATGGACGTGATCTCCATCCTGGGCAAGATGCGGGTCAAGGTCGAGCGCTTCCGCGTGGCGACCGAGGCTCGCCTGGCCGACGAGCATCCGAAGAAGTTCCTGGAGATCCTGGTCACCTACGAGTTCGCCGGCGCCAACATTACCCCCGACTCGCTGCGCAAGGCGGTCTCCCTGTCCGAGGAGAAGTACTGCGGCGTGCGCGCCACCCTCTCCCCCGCCGTCGCCATCCGCCATGAGATCGTCCTCAACGGCAAAAAAGTCGCGGGCTGAGTCCCGGGCCGTCCGCCAGCTGGAAGCGGTCCGCCGTGCCGTCGCCCCGCTGGCGCCGCCCGTTTCCTCCTTCGAGGCCAGCATCCGCTCGACGCCGTTCCGCATCCTCGTCTCGGTCCTGCTCAGCGCCCGCACCCAGGACCCGGTGACCGAGAAGGCGGCCGCCCGCCTTTTCGCCATGGCCGATACGCCAGGAAAAATGGCGCTCCTGTCCGAGGCGGAGATCGCGCGCCTGATCTTCCCGGTGGGGTTCTACCGCACCAAGGCCCGGCACATCCGCGCCATTTGCCGCGAACTCGGCGGCGGCGGGCGCGTGCCGCAAACGCTCGACGGGCTGCTGCGCCTTCCCGGCATCGGCCGCAAGTCGGCCAACCTGGTGCTGGCCCTCGCCTTCTCCCGCGCGGCCATCGCCGTCGACACCCACGTCTTCCGCATCTCCCGCCGCCTGGGCTGGACTGTGGGACGCACGCCGGTCGAGGTGGAGAAGGAGCTGAAAGGCCTTTTCCCGCGCCGCAAGTGGAGCGAAGTGAACCAGGTCCTGGTCGGCTTCGGACAGACCATCTGCCGGCCCATCGGCCCCCGCTGCGCCGAGTGCCCGCTCGAAAGGGAGTGCCCGTCATCTATCGTGACGCGTAACGCGTGACGCGTGACGCGGAACAGCATGAAACGAGTTTTAGGGCACGCAAATCCTATACAAGCAACGGATTCACCTGATTCTTTTCACCTTTCCATTGACAACTAAATAGAAATTTCGCGAATCCCGATTTTTTTCTCATATGTTTCGTGCCGCCTGTCACGCATCACGACAGCTCGTCGATTGCGGTTACATGTCACGCGTCACGCGTTACGCGTCACGATTGCTCGAGCTCAGCTCTTTTTCAGGAATGTGTCCTTGATCAGATTGACCATCTTGGCGTTGTCGGTGTGCCCGGTCTTCTGGGCGACGATGCGGCCGCGGATGGGGCGCCCGAGCAGGTAGAAGTCGCCCATGACGTCCAGGATCTTGTGGCGCGCCAGCTCCTCGGGAAAGCGCAGCGTGGTGTTGATGATGCGGTCCTGGTCGATGAGGATGAAGTTGTTCATGCGCCCGCCCTCGGCCAGGCCCATGTCGCTGAGCTTGTTGAAGTCGTCGACGAAGCCGTAGGTGCGCGCCGGCGCGATCTCGCGCACAAAGTCGTCGCTGCCCTCCATGGCGAAGTCGTACGTCTGCCGGCCCAGCGGCTGGGGGTAGACGCAGGTGTAGCGCACCGAGAAGCCGTCGGCGGGCTCGACGCGGATGAACTTGCCGTCCGCCGTCTCCTCGCCGATGCTCAGCGGCCGGGTGATGACGATCTCGGGGACGTTCTCCTCCTGGTCGACGATGCCGCACTCCCTGAGAAACTCGCAGAAATTGATGGCCGAGCCGTCGTCGATGGGCACTTCCCGGTCAATCTTGATGGCCAGGTTGGTGATGCCGAAGGCGTGCAGGGCGGCCAGCAGGTGCTCGATGGTTCGCGCCTCCAGCTCGTCCTTCTTGAGGGAGGTGGCGTAGCCGGTGGTGTTCAGGTATTCGATGCGCGCCGGGATGTAGCCGCGCTGGGAGATGTTCTCGAAGCGGATGCCCTTGTTCGGCGGCAGCGGCTTGACCACCATGCCGGTCTTGCCGCCCGAATGCAGGCCGATGCCGTAGATGATGTTGCTCAGGGCCACCGTGCGCTGTTTGCGCAGGTGCCGCGGGTCGGCGGCCTCGAAATCGATGGTGGCCGTGCTCTCGCGCAGCAGGCGCTTCTTCTCGTCGCTGCCCGCCAGCTCGTCCTCCTGGTCGAGGATGATCTTCAGCCGGCGGTTCTCGTCGCGTACCTGGCGGAATTCCAGGGCGCGCTTGAGCACGAACATCACCTTGTCCAGGCTGAGCGGCTTCTCCAGGAAATCGTAGGCGCCGGCCTTGAGCGCCGAGACCGCGGCCGACACCGAGCCGTGGCCGGAGATCATGATGATGATCTGCAGCGGGTCGATCTCCAAGATGCGCTTGATGACCTCCAGGCCGTCCATGCCGGGCAGCCAGATGTCCAGGAAGATGGCGTCGGGACGGATGTTCTGGAACTTCTCGATCCCCTCCTGGCCGTCCTTGGCGAAGTAGACCTGGAACCCTTCGTCCTCCAGCACGGTGGCCAGGGAGACCTGTATATTCTTCTCATCATCCACAATGAGTATTTTCTTCATTTTCGGCCCCATTATAACTGAAAAGGAATTACAAATATAGGCCGAAAATGAGGCGATCCATCGTGACGCGTAATGCGTGACGCGTGACATGAAACAGCAATGGATGGAATACCAAAATCCCATGCGCCAAACCCAAGATCAATTCCAAGTCGCATGGCCTGAATAGCTGCCCTTCCAAGTTTCTTCTTTTCGCTTCGCTTATTGGGCCATTTGCGCTGATTCAGGATATCCCCCAGAGAGAACCAGTATCTCGTCACGCATTACGCCTTCCGTTTCATGATGGCTCGCTTGATTGCTGCTACTCGTCACGCGTCACGCGTTACGCGTCACGATAGTCCGAGTGTCCACTTGTGCTGAGCCTGCGAATGAGCTATACTCCGTTCTCATGAACCCATACCTGGTATTCTTCCTTTCCTGGCTGGTGCCGGGGCTCGGCCACCTGCTGCAAAAGCGCCGGCTCAAGGCCGCGGTATTCTTCCTCAGCATCGTCATCCTGCTGGCCCTGGGCATCCTGATGCAGGGCAAGTTCTACAACACCGCCGTCATGCACCCGCTGCTGCTCCTCGGCTTCGCCGCCGACCTGGGCAACGGCCTGCTCTATTTCCTGGTCAAGTTCCTGGGCCTCGCCTCCGGAACCATCGCCGCCCCGACCTTCCACTACGGCACCGCCTACATGGCCACGGCCGGGCTGCTCAACTACCTGATCGCCCTGAACGCCTTCGACGTCGCCAAGGGGAGAAAAGAGTGATCCTCAAGAGCCACATGATCTCCATGCTGGTCCTGGCCTTCTTCGTGGCGCTGGTGCTGGCCTTCGTGCGCCACAGCGAGCCGCGCCGGGTCGGGCGCTACGCCCTGAAGGTGTTCCTCACCATGGCCGGCGGCGTCGTGGCCTTCAGCTGGCTGATGCGCTTCCTCTGATCCCCGGCATGCACCGCCGGCGCCTGCGGGCCCTGGCCGCCACCCTGCTGGTCTATGCGGCCATCTTCGCCCTCTCGTCGCTCCCCTCCTCGCGGCTGCCCTCGGGAATACCCGACATCCTGCCGCACGCCGCCGAGTACGCGCTGCTGGCCTTCTTTCTCGTGCAGGTCTTCGCCGCGCCGCGCCGCCGGGCCGCCCAGGCGTTCACCCTGCTCCTGGCTGGGCTGCTGGGGCTGCTCGACGAGGCGCACCAGCTGCTGACGCCCGGGCGGGTGTTTTCCCTTCTCGACATCCTCTATGACGTGTTGGGCGCCATGATCGGCCTGGCGGTGTTTCTCATATTTTCGCCCAAAAATCCACCCGAACCATCGGACTCTCGTGACGCGTAACGCGTAACGCGTGACGTGTAACAGCCATGGGGAGAAAATCCCAAATCCCATACAATTTTCAGATTCCATTTTCCTAAACAATGGCGATTGGACGATCTTTAAACGACAATGATGGTTACAGCCTGAAGGGATTTGTTTTGGCTGCGAATACCGAGAGATCGATCCATTGCAGCTACTCGTCACGCGTCACGCGTTACGCGTCACGATAGCTTCTGGATTCTATGACCTGTATTTGAGCTTGTACTTGTCGATCAAATAGCGCAAGGAGCGGTAGTTCAGCTTCAGGCGCTGGGCCGTGCGCTTGACGCTGCCGCCGCTCTGCTCCAGGGCGCGCACGATGATGCGCTTGCTCAGGTCGTCGAGGTAGGCGTTGAAGTCGAAGGCCTCGGCCTCGAGCAGGGCCGACCAGTCCTCGCCGGGCGCCGGAGCGGCGTCGAGGTTGTAGATGACCTCGGAGGGCAGCGAGGAAGTGCTGAATACCGGCCCCTTCTCCAGGGCCACGCCGCGCTCGATGAAGTTCTCCAGCTCACGCACGTTTCCCGGCCAGCGGTAGGCGGTGAAGCAGTCGACGACCGGCTTCTCGAAGCCGGTGATGTTCTTGGCGAACTTCTGGTTGTAGCGCTGCAGGAAGTGCTGCATGAGGATGGGAATGTCGTCCTTGCGCTCGCGCAGCGGCGGCACCTTGATGGAGATGACGTTCAGGCGGTAGTAGAGGTCGGAGCGAAAGTCGCCCTTCTCGATGCTCTCCATCAGGTCGCGGTTGGTGGCGGCGATGATGCGCACGTCGACGGCGATCTCGCGGTTGTCGCCCACGCGGCGCACGGCCTTCTCCTGGATGGCGCGCAGCAGCTTGACCTGCATTTTCTGCGACATTTCGGAGATCTCGTCCAGGAAGAGCGTTCCCTGGCGCGCCGCCTCGAACAGCCCCTCCTTCTCCTGGTAGGCATCGGTGAACGCCCCCTTCTTGTGGCCGAACAGCTCGCTTTCCAGCAGGTTCTCGGGCAGGGCGCCGCAGTTGATGGAGACGAAGCGCTGGCCGGCGCGCTGGCTCTGGGCGTGGATGGCGCGGGCGATGAGCTCCTTGCCGGTGCCGCTCTCGCCGGCGATCAGCACGGTGGAGTCGGTCTGGGCCACGGTGCGGATCAATTCGTAGATCTTGGTCATCTGCGGATCGGCGCCGACGATGTCCTCGAACTTCTCGCGCTCGGAGAGCTTCTGGCGCAGCTCGACGTTCTCCTGCTCGATGCTCTTCTTGTGCAGCGACTTGGCGATGATGATCTTCAGCTCCTCCAGGTTGAAGGGCTTGGTGACGTAGTCTTCGGCGCCGAGCTTCATGGCCTCGATGGCGTCGTGGGTGGCGGCGTAGGCGGTGATCATGATCACCGGCAGCTCCGGGTCATGGGTCTTGATCTTCTTGAGCAGCTCGATGCCGTTGAGGTCGGGCATGCGGATGTCGGAAATGACCAGGTCGTAGGAGCGCCCCTTGAGCTTGCGCAGGGCGTCGCTGCCGCTGTGGGCCTCCTCCACCTGGTAGCCGTCCTTGCCCAGCACGAACGACAGCATGCTGCGCACGCTCTGGTCGTCGTCGACCACCAGCACGTTCACCGCTTTTTGAAGCATATCTGCACCTCGGTCCCCTGGTTCTTTTCGGAGCGGATGGCAATGGCGAAGCCATGCTCGTCGACGATGCGCTTGACGATGTTCATCCCCAGGCCGATGCCGAAGGCGAAACGGGAGTAGAAGGGGATGAAGATCTTCTCCTGCTCCTCCTTGTCCATGCCGACGCCGAAGTCGCGGATGGCCAGGCAGGGCGCCCCGTCCTCGGGAAAGATGGCGATCTCGATGCGCCCCTTCTCCTGCTGCGCCTTGACGGCGTTGTTCAGCAGGTTCCACACCAGTTGCTTGATCATGCGCGCGTCGGCATGCACGAGGTTCCCCGGCTCGTACTTGCGGACGAAGCGCACCTCGCCCAGGTTGCGCGCCAGCATGGCCGTCACCTCGTCGACCACCGCCGCCAGGTCGAACTCGGTCCGCTCCAGGGGCACCGGCCGCGAGAAATTGAGGAACTCCTCGATGAAGGCCGACAGGCGGTCGGACTCCTTGACGATGATGTCCATCAGGCTGCGCAGCCGCGGCTCCAGCGCCAGCTCGCGGCGCAGGAACTGCACCGAGCCCGAGATCGAGGCCAGGGGATTGCGGATCTCGTGGGCCAGGCCGGCGGCCATCTCGCCGATCAGCGCCAGGTGCTCCTTCTCCCTGAGCCGGCTCTCGATCTCCTTGATGGCGCTCAGGTCGGTGATCAGGAAGACCAGCAGCCGCTCGAAGCGCGACACCTTGTCGATGGCCGACAGGGTGATGCCCAGCGAATAGCCGCGCAGGCTCTTTTCGAAGTAATGGGAGTTGTTGCTCTCCCAGATGCGGCGCATGGCGGGCAGCTCGTCGCGCAGCAGCAGCAGGTCGAACAGGTTCGTCCCCAATTTCAGGTTCAGGAAACGGGCGGCCTTGGGGTTGTAGGAGACGACCCGCCCCTGCACGTCGGCGGTGACGAAGCCGTTCTCCATCTTCTCCATCACCGAGTTGTTGAGCAGGATCATGTCCTGCAGGTTCTCCTGGACGTCGCGCAGCTGCTCGCCGGCGCGGCGGATGCGCTCGAAGTAGTAGGAGGCGATGAGGCTGACGCTGGAGAAGGCGATGAAGCCCATCATCAGGTTGTAGATGAACGTTCCCAGCGGCACCTCCCCCACCACGAAGCCGGGGTAATAGGGGATGATGCCCAGGTAGAGCAGGTCGGCCAGCGCCCCGAAGGCGATGAACGACACGGTGGCCACGGCCAGCGTCCCGCTCCGCGTCAGGAAGAGCGAGGAGACGATGATGGGCAGGATGTAGAGGAAATAGAAGGGGCTGACGATGCCGCCGGAGAAGTACACCAGCAGCGTGACCAGCAGGATGTCAAAGGCCAGCTCGATGAGGATGAGGGTGCGGACCGGCAGCCAGCGCGCCAGCGGCAGGAAGAGGATGCTGACGAAGATGGCCGCCAGCAGGGCGGCCAGGACGGCCAGCAGCGACGACGACGCCTGGAAAAAAAGCAGGATGATGGCCGTGACCAGGCACAACGCCGCCAGGATGGCGATGCGGATGGAGTGCAGGAAGGCCAGCCGCTTATGAAGCTTGCGTTCCTCGACGGCGATCAACTTGCCCGGCTCAGCCTATCTTGCCCACGATGTCGAAGAGCGGCAGGTACATGGCGATGACCACGGTGCCGACGAGGCCGCCCAGGATCACGATCATCAGCGGTTCCATCAGCGAGGTGATGGCGGAGACGGCCTGGTCGCACTCCTCGTCGTAGAAGTCGGCCACTTTGCCGAGCATGGTGGAGAGGGAGCCGGTCTGCTCGCCGACGGCGACCATCTGCGTGACCATGTAGGGGAAGCGCTTGGTCTCCTCCCACGATTCCCACAGCGGCTTGCCTTCCTGGACCAGGGCGCGGCTCTTGAGCACGGCGTCCTCGATGACGGCGTTGCCCGAGGTCTTGGCGGTGATGGTCAGGCTCTCGATGATCTCCACGCCCGAGGTCAGCAGCGTGGCCAGGGTGCGGGTGACGCGGGCGACGGCCAGCTTGGTCAGGACGTCGCCGAAGACCCAGATCTTCAGCTTGATGTTGTCGATGACGCGGCGGCCCTTGAAGGTGCGGTAATAGGAACGGAAGGCGAAGACGATGCCGACGATGGCCAGCATGATCCACAGCATGTTGCTGATGAAGAACTGGCTGGCGTTGGTCACGATCTGGGTCAGCACCGGCAGCTCGGCGCCCATCTGCGTGAACATGCCCTGGAACACCGGCACCACCTTCCACAGCAGGACGCCGGTCAGGACCAGGGCGATGGTGACGACCACCACCGGATAGGTCATGGCCGTCTTGACGCGGCCGATCAGCTTGCTCTGGCCCTCGATGTAGGCGGAGAGGCGCAGCAGGATGGTGTCCAGGTTGCCCGAGGCCTCGCCGGCCTGGATCATGCTGGTGTACAGGTCGTTGAACACCTTGGGGTGCTTGCGCATGGCGTTGGAGAGGTTGGCGCCCGCCTCCACGTCCTTGCGCACCTCGGTCAGCACGGACTGGAAGTACTTGTCCTTCTGCTGCTGGCCCAGGATGCCGATGGCCTGGGTGATGGGCAACCCGGCGTTGAACATGACGGAGAGCTGGCGGTTGAAGACGGCCAGCGTCTTCAGCGACACGCTCTTGCGCCCGCCGATGAAGGGGATGGCGAATTTGAGCCGCTTGCGCTCGATGCTCAGCACCTGGATCTGCTCTTTTTCCAGGGCCGTGATCACATCGTTGGCGTTGCGCCCCGTGCGCTCGCCCTCGACGACGGTGCCGACCTTGTTCTTGCCACGGTACTTGAAGATGGCCATGTGTTCCCCCCTGGTTTAATGAGCCTTGCCGGCGGCGGCGTTGGCCGGCGCGGAGGCGTGGGCGGTCTTGAACTGGCTGCTGAGCCCGCTGGGACCGCGGTTGATCAGCTCCTGCAGCTCCTCCTGGTTGTGCGACACGCTCATCGCCAGCTCCAGCGAAATGTCGCGCTTGAAGTACAGGCTGGCCAGGGACTGGTTGAAGGTGATCATGCCGTACTTCTCCTGGCCCATCTGCATGGAGGAATAGATCTGGTGGATCTTGTTGTCGCGGATGAGGTGGCGGATGGCCGGCGAGGGCACCAGGATCTCCACGGCCAGGCAGCGGCCGCGGCCGTCGGCCTTGGGCAGCAGCGCCTGGGTGATGATGCCCTCCAGGTTCATGGAGAGCTGCGTGCGCACCTGGTCCTGCTGGTGGGGCGGGAAGACGTCGATGATGCGGTTGATGGTCTGCGCCGCCGAGTTGGTGTGCAGGGTGGCGAAGGTCAGGTGGCCGGTCTCGGCGATGGTGATGGCCGCCTGGATGGTCTCCAGGTCGCGCATCTCGCCGATAAGCACGACGTCGGGGTCCTCGCGCAGCACCGAGCGCAGCGCCAGCGGAAAGCTCTTGGTGTCGGCGTGCAGCTCACGCTGGTTGACCATGGCCTTGCGGTGCGAGTGCAGGTACTCGATGGGGTCCTCGATGGTGATGATGTGCAGCGGCTGCTCCTTATTGACCTTGTCGATCATCGAGGCCAGGGTGGTGGTCTTGCCCGAGCCGGTGGGGCCGGTGACCAGGATCAGGCCGCGGGCCTTGTTGGTCATGGTGGGCACGATCGCCGGCAGGCCCAGCTTCTCGAAGGACCAGATCTCGTAGGGGATGCGGCGGAAAGCGCCGGCGACGGCGCCGCGCTGCATGAAGACGTTGGCGCGGAAGCGGGCCAGGCCCTTGATGCCGAAGGAGAAGTCGAGCTCCCAGTTCTCCTCGAACTTGTACTTCTGGTTGTCGTTGAGGATGCTGTAGATCATCTGCTTGGTCTCGGCCGGCGACAGCGAGGGGTGCTCGATGCGCTTCAGCAGCCCGTGGACGCGGATGAGCGGCGGCGAGTTGGTGGTGATGTGCAGGTCGGTCCCCCCCTCGTCGACCATGATCTTCAGCAGTTGCGGCAGCGGCAGCGCCATGTCTCTCTCCTTACACCTTCGAGGTCTCCCTCAGCACTTCCTCGATGGACGTGATGCCCTGCTTGATCTTCTCCAGTCCGCTCTGGCGCAGCGTGAGCATGCCCTTCTCCTTGGCCTTCTGGCGCAGTTCGGACGTGGAGGCGCCGATCATCACCATCTCGCGCAGTTCCTCGTCGAGCTCCATGACCTCGAAGAGGCCGACGCGCCCCTTGTAGCCGGTGTTGTTGCACTTGTCGCAGCCCTTGGGCTCGAAGATCTGCACGGCCTTGGCCTCCTCGGGGGTGAAGCCGATCTCGATCAGGGTCTGGGCCGGGATCTTGGCCACGCTCTTGCAGTTGTTGCACAGGCGGCGGATCAGGCGCTGGGCCTGGACCAGGCGCAGCGAGGTGGCCACCAGGAACGGCTCGATGCCCATGTTGATCAGGCGGGCGATGGTCGACGGCGCGTCGTTGGTGTGCAGCGTCGACAGCACCAGGTGGCCGGTCAGGGCCGCCTTGATGGCGATGTCGGCGGTCTCGAAGTCGCGGATCTCCCCCACCAGGATGATGTTCGGGTCCTGGCGCATGAAGGTGCGCAGGGCGGCCGGGAAGGTCAGGCCGATCTGCTCCTTGATGTTCACCTGGTTGAGGCCGAAGATGTTGAACTCCACGGGGTTTTCCGCGGTCAGGATGTTCACCTCGTCGTCGTTCAGCTTGGCCACGGCCGAGTACAGGGTGTTGGTCTTGCCCGAGCCGGTGGGGCCGGTGACCAGGATGATGCCCCAGGGCTCCTTGATGTTGCGCTCGAACTTCTGCAGCGACAGCGGCTCGAAGCCCAGCTGCGTCAGGTCGAGCTTGAGCTGGTCCTTGTCCAGGATGCGGATGACGATCTTCTCGCCGTGGATGGTGGGCAGCGAGGAGACGCGCATGTCCACCACCTTCTTGGCGGTGTTGGTGTCGATCTTGGTCTTGATGCGCCCGTCCTGGGGCAGGCGCTTCTCGGCGATGTCCATGCCGGAGACGATCTTCAGCCGCGACGTGACCTTGTTCTTGAGGTTCATCGGCGGCTTCATGTACTCGTGCAGCACGCCGTCGATGCGCAGGCGCACGCGGAACTCCTTCTCGTAGGGCTCGAAGTGGATGTCCGACGCGCCCTTGATGATGGCGTCGTTGAAGATCAGGTTGACCAGCTTGATGGCCGGGGCGTCCTCGTCGATGTCGCCATCGGACATCAGGTCGTCTTCCTTGGTCTCCATGACCTCGACGTTGGAATCCTCGCTCAGCTCGATCTCGTCGAGGAATTTCTGGGCCTCGATGCCCGTGGAGGAGCCGTAATACTTGTCGATGGCCTCCAGGATCGAGCTTTCGGGGGCGATGACCGCCTGGATGCGCAGGTTGGTGGAGAAGCGGATCTCCTCCTGGACGAACAGGTTGGAGGGGTCGGCCATGGCCAGGGTCAGGTTGGAGCCGATGCGGTGGATGGGGATGACCACGTGCTTGCGGGCGATGTCGGGCTTGATCAGCTCGATCACCTTATCGTCGATCTCGAACTTGGACAGGTTGATCGAGGGGTAGCCGAACTGCTTGCTCAGCACCTGGGCGATATCCTCCTCGGTGACGTGGCCGAGGCGGATGAGGATGCTGCCCAGCTTGCCCGGCTCCTTTTTCTGCACTTCCAGGGCGTGCTGCAGCTTTTCCTCGGTGATCTTCCTTTCCTTAAGAAGAAAATCTCCTAGTCGCATAGCCATTGCTTATATTGTAGAGGATGAAAAACGAATTGTCAATTTTTTCATCGCAGCGCGTAAAATCCCGAAAAGCCGAGATTTTTGAGCTGCCCGTGCGAGTCGAACGCCAGGGCCAGGTCGATCAGGAACTTGCCCAGGTTGAAGCCGGCTCCCAGCCCGTACAGGGCGCCGGAGCGCCGCCCCACGAAATAGGCGGCGGCCAGGTCGCTGTGCATCCCGGCGCGCAGGAGCAGCTTGTTGCGGAAGAGCCCCTTCTCCACCCCCAGGGCGAAGGGCTGCGCCTCGCCGCCGCCGGGGACCAGCTCGGCCTTGGCCAGGTCGATGTCCAGGCAGACGGCCAGCGCCGCGTCGGGGCGGAAGGCCAGGCCGGCGACATAGCGCCGGGCCAGGCGCAGTTCGGCCGCGCCGGCGGCGATGACCGGCTCACCTGCGTTTTTGACCACCAGGCCGGCGCGGAAATGCGGCCCCAGGTCGACGGCGGCGCCCAGGTCGAAGGTGAACTTGGAGAATTTCTCCTCGAGTCCCGTCCAGGCGGAGCGGAGCAGGTCGCCGGCGTCCGCGCGGGGGGAGAGCCAGCCGCCGCCCAGGCCGGCGTCGAGCAGACGCCGCTTGCCCCGCAGGTAGTGCAGCGTGGCGCCCACGTTCGTCCCCTGCCCCAGCGGGAACCCGAAGGCCAGGGCATAGTCGGTGTACTGCAGGCCGGTGAGGCGCACGCGCAGGGCGGCGATGTCGGCGTCGGTCACAGCGGAGGCCGGCTGGTCGAGGAAGGCGCTCGTCTCGCCCGCCAAGGGGCTGACGACGGCCGCGTCCACGGAGGAGATGGACACGGCATAGCCCTTGCCGGCGTAGCCGGGTCCGTGGGCGCGGAAGCCGTAGACCGGGACGCCGGCGTCGTAGGCGCTGCGCAGCGCCTGCAGCGCCGCCTCGCGGTCGGCCGCGCCCAGGGACTGGAAGTGCTCCAGGTCGAAGGCGCGCGCCGCGGCCAGGGCGCCGCTGACGCCGCGGAAGTCGAGCTCGCTGCGGCCGTACTGGTAGCCAGCCAGGGGCTCCCCCTGCCAGCCCAGCAGCGCCGGGTTGAGGAACAGGGCGTTGACGTCGTAGTTGAAGGCCAGCGACGAATAGCCGAGCGCCAGCGCGCGGGCGCCGTGGAAGAAGGGAAAGACCGGGAAAAGGGGCAGCGTCAGCCCCAGCGCAGCGGCGATGAGAATGGTTTTTTTCAGCATCGGCTTTTACTATAACGAAATAACAAAAATTGTCAACCGCAAGGGCCTTTCCGGCTGGTGATAGTGCAGATCTGTTAAAAATAGTCGTGACGCGTAACGCGTGACGCGTGACGAGTAAAAACACTAACTCAATAGCTTCTTCACTTTTCCCTTTTTACTTCTACCTATTGCCTTTTCCTGCCGTACGCCGTCTGCCGTACGCCGTAAGCCGATTCGACATTCTCTTCACTTTTACCTTTTGCCTTTTTACTTTTGCCTTTTTCCTTTTCCTGCCGTCCGCCGTCTGCCGTACGCCGTGAGCCGGTTCGACGTCCTCTTCACTTTTTCCTTTTTACTTTTACCTTTTGCCTTTTGAGCGCTTTTTCTCACTCTGTCTCTCTACCCCTTTACCACTCTGCTACTTTTTCCTTATGTCTTTCCTTCCGCCGGCTGCGGCGGTATTGACAGGCGTACGCGATTTTGTTACATTGGCCCCTGAAAGGGGTCTATAGCTCAACGGCTAGAGCTGCCGGCTCATAACCGGCTGGTTCCAGGTTCGAATCCTGGTAGGCCCAGTAATAGCGTCCGGATAAGGAGCTTGCTTGAAAGAAGGACTCGACA
The DNA here is from genome assembly GCA_022711715.1 of Acidobacteriota bacterium. Classification (GTDB taxonomy): domain Bacteria; phylum Acidobacteriota; class Aminicenantia; order UBA2199; family UBA2199; genus UBA2199. The sequence continues at coordinate 4,412 of JAKLEC010000032.1, read as the reverse complement.
TTTTGTACACGCTGCAGCTGAAGGACGACCAACTCAGGGAGATCGAAGCCGTCATCCAGGAGATCCCCCTCAAGATCAAGGAGCTCGAGAACGAGCGCGACTCGCGCTCCGACATGATCGAGAAGGCCAAGAAGAAGCTGCAGAACAACAGCGAGGAGCGCAAGAAGCTGGAGCGGGAGATCGTCGCCATCCGCGACAAGATCGGCAAGTACAAGGAACAGATGAAGAAGGTGACCACCAACAAGGAGTTCCAGGGCTTCAGCAGCGAGATCAAGTTCGAGGAGGCCAACATCGTCGGCGTCGAGGAGAAGATCATCGAGAAGATGATCGAGTCCGACGAGATCATGAACGGCATCCGCGACGCCGAGAACGAGTTCAGGAAGATCGCCGACGCCTACAACCAGCAGATCAAGGACATGCTCGCCAACCTCGACTACCACAAGAACAAGCTGGCCGAGGAGGCGCGCAACAAGAAGGATCTGCGCGCCAAGGCCGATCCCAAGCTGCTCAAGGTCTACGACAACCTCTTCGTCAAGAAGGCCGGCAAGGTCGTCTCCTGCGTGCAGACCGACTTCTGCGGCGTGTGCAACATCAAGATCCGCCCCCAGATCCTGAGCGAGCTGGTCCTCTCCGACGACCTGATGATCTGCGAGAGCTGCGGGCGCATCCTGTTCAAGAAGATCGCCGCCGAGGCGGAAGCCTGATCCCGCCGCCGCGGCCTCCCCGCGCATGAACGAGCGAGAACGGACCGAGCTCCGCGAGACGGCCCGGCGCATGCGCCGGCATATCGTGGGCATGATCGGCCGCGCCGCATCCGGCCATCCCGGCGGCTCGCTTTCGGCGGTGGAGATCGTCGCCTATTTGTACTTCCGCGAGATGCGCCTCGATCCCGCCGATCCCGCCCTCCCCGACCGCGATCGATTCGTCCTCTCCAAGGGACACGCCGCCCCGGTGCTCTACGCCGCCCTGGCCGAGCGCGGCTTCTTCCCCGTTTCCGAGCTGGACGGCCTGCGCCAGGCCTCCTCCTGCCTGCAGGGCCATCCCCACCGCCTGGACACCCCCGGCGTGGAGGCCTCGACCGGATCGCTGGGGCAGGGGCTCTCCATGGCCTGCGGCATGGCCCTGGGCCTGCGCCTGGCGGGCAGCCCGGCCCGCGTCTTCGCCCTCATCGGCGACGGCGAATCGCAGGAAGGGCAGATCTGGGAGGCGGCCATGACCGCCGGCTTCCGCCGACTGTCCAACCTCTGCGTGTTCCTGGACTACAACGACCTGCAGATCGACGGCCGCGTCAGCGCCATCAAGGACATCGCCCCGCTGCGCGACAAGTGGCAGGCCTTCCGCTGGCGGGTCGAGGAAATCGACGGCCACGACTTCGAGCAGATCGCCGCCGCCCTGGCCGCCTTCGCCGGCGAGCGTGAACGCCCCACGCTGGTGGTCGCCCGCACCGTCAAGGGCAAGGGAGTGTCGTTCATGGAGAACAACGTCGCCTTCCACGGCCAGGCGCCCAGCGCCCAGGAGCTGGAGCAGGCGCTGCGGGAGCTCGGCGATGGCCGTTGAGAGCCTGCGCAACGCCTACGGCCAGGCCCTGCTGCGCCTGGGGCGCGAGAACCCCGACCTGGTCGTGCTCGACGCCGACCTGGCCAAGTCCACCCAGACCCAGGTCTTCGCCAGGGAGTTCCCCGGCCGCTTCATCGACATGGGGCTCGCCGAGCAGGACATGGTGTCCACGGCGGCCGGCATCGCCCTCACCGGCAAGACGGTGTTCGCCAGCTCCTTCTGCGCCTTCCTGATCGGCCGCGCCTTCGACCAGGTGCGCCAGTCGGTGTGCTACAACCGCGCCAACGTCAAGCTGGTCGGGACCCACGCCGGCCTGGGCGTCGGCGAGGACGGCGCCACCCACCAGGCGCTGGAGGACGTGGCCCTGGCCCGCACCCTGCCCGGGCTGACGGTCATCGTCCCGGCCGACGCCGTCGAGACGGCCCGCGCCGTCGAGTACGCCGCCGCCACCCCCGGCCCGTTCTTCATCCGCCTGACCCGCGGCAACCTGCCGACCTACCTCCCCGCCGGCCACCGCTTCGAGCCCGGCCGCGCGCCGCTGCTGCGCGAGGGTGGCGACGTGGCGCTGGTGGCCATGGGGGCCATGGTCGAAAAGGCCATGCAGGCGGCCGAGATCCTGGCCGGGCGCGGCGTGGCCGCGGCGGTCCTCGACTTCTCCAGCCTGCAGCCGCTGGACGGCGAATCGCTGCTGCGCTGGGCGCGGCGGACCGGCCGCGTGCTCACCGTCGAGGACCACTCGGTCCGCGGCGGCCTGGGCGGCGCCTGCGCCGAGTTCCTGGCCCAGCACCACCCGGTGAGGATGACGCTGATGGGCATGGACGGCCAGTTCGGCCGCTCGGGCAAGCCCGAGGACCTTTACGCCTGCTTCCGCCTGACCGCGGCCGACGTCGCCGACGCCGCGCAGCGCCTGCTCGAGCGTCCGTGATCCAGTTCTTCCATGTCTACAAGCAGTATTTCCGCAGCAATGAGGCCCTGAGCGACATCAACCTCAGCATCGAGCGCGGCGAATTCATCTTCCTCACCGGCGCCTCGGGAGCCGGCAAGTCGACCCTGCTCAAGCTGATCTACAAGGAGGAGGAGCCCACCAAGGGCCAGATCCTCATCGACTCGGTCAACAGCACCCTCATCCCCCCCGGGCGGCTCCACAAGCTGCGGCGGCAGATCGGCATCGTCTTCCAGGACTTCAAGCTGCTGATGAACCGCAGCGTGCAGGAGAACGTGGCCGTGCCGCTGCTGGTGCGCGGCGAGCGGCGGGCGGCGGTCGAGAACAAGGTCAACAGCACCCTGGCCCTGGTGGGCCTGAGCCACCGCAAGCGCTACCTGACGTCGCACATCTCCGGCGGCGAGCAGCAGCGCGTGGCCATCGCCCGCGCCGTCATCGGCAACCCCAAGATCCTCATCGCCGACGAGCCGACCGGCAACCTGGACACCGAGCTGTCCATCGAGATCATCCGCATCTTCGAGAAGATCAACGCCAGCGGCATCACCGTCATCATCGCCACCCACGACCTCAACCTGATCAACCTCTTCCCCAAGCGCATCATCAAGCTGGACAAGGGGCAGCTGGTCCTGGACCGCCCCGGCGAGGCGGGCTGACCATGCGCTTCCTGCGCCGGGCGCTGCAGCAGTCGCTGGCCAACATCCTGCGCAACAAGTCGGTCAATTTCCTCTGCCTGGGCATCATCGCCTTCACCCTGCTGGTGCCGGGGATCTTCGGCTTCGTCTCCTACCACCTGGACCGCTACATCGGCCGCCTGAGCGAGAACATCGAGGCCATCTTCTACCTGCGCGAGGGCGTCGACGAGGCCGGCGTCGAGGCGCTGCTGCGCCGCGTCCAGGGCAGCCTGCTGGTGCGCGAGACGGGCTTCACCTCCCGCGAGCGGGCGCGCGCCGGCTTCGCCCGCGAGTTCCCCGAGCTGGAGTACATCCTGGCCGAGTTCCCCGAGTCGCCGTTCCCGGCCTCGGTGCACGCCCGCTTCCGCCCCGACGCCGGCGGCATCGTGGCCATCGAGTCCTTCATCCAGGACATCCGCCGCAGCCCGCTGGTCGAGAGCGTGCAGCTGAACATGGACTGGGCGCGCAAGATCGCCACCATCAAGCGCGTCGCCGCCTTCGCCGGGATGTTCCTGAGCGCCATCCTGCTCGTCGTGTCGGCCTTCATCATCTTCAACGTGGTCAAGCTCAACATCTTCTATCGCCGCGAGGAGATCACCATCCTGCGCCTGGTCGGCGCCACCGGCGCCTACATCAAGGTGCCCTTCCTGCTCGAGGGGCTGATCCTCGGCTCGCTGGGCGGGCTGCTGGCCTGCGGGCTGCTGCTGCTCGCCGTGCGCGCCTTTCCCCTCTATGCCCCCGCGATCCACCAGGTGCTGCGGCAGATGATCGATTTCCGCGTGCTGCCGCCGCGCCTCTTCCGCGAGCTGATCGCCACCGGCGCCGGCATCGGACTGGTCGCCTCGTTCGTGTCGCTGCGGCGCTTCATCCGCCACACGCCAGGATGACAACAAGCCATCGTGACGCGTAACGCGTGACGCGTGACAAGTAACAGCATTTGAACGAACCTTCAGCACGCATGACCAAAACCAGTCCTGGGATTTGAAGTTGCATATCCCAAGCACCAAACCCCAGGCAATTTCGAGCTTTCAAGCTCCGAAGACCAGGCAAAATCAATCAAGCAATGAGTTTTTCTTTTTACTTCCAAGTGCCATTGTGATGGTTATTGGAATCTCGGTGCTTGGTGATTAGTGGCATTTGTGCTTTGCTTTTTCCTGTTAGCGCTTGCTACTCGTCACGCGTCACGCGTTACGCGTCACGATAGCTCGATAGGCTCTATATCAGCGAGTCCTTGAGCGCCT
>JAKLEC010000031.1 GCA_022711715.1 Acidobacteriota bacterium | reverse complement strand
ACGGCCGCGCCCTGGCGCAGCTCGGGCAGTCCGGCATTGGACTGGATGACGACCGGCAGGCGGCCGTGGCGCCTGAACTCGGCGGCGATCTCGATCATGCGGGCGCTGCCGTTGCCGCAGTTGGAACCGATCAGGTCGGCGCCGGCGTCGGCCAGCCCGGCGCAGGCCGCCTCGATGCTGGCGCCCATGACGGTGAAGAATCCGCGCGGGGTGGCGTCGAAGGTCATGGTGGCCATGACCGGCACGCCCGTGGCGGCGCTCCGCGCCGCCGCCACCGCCAGGCGCGCCTCGCGCAGGTCGGTCATGGTCTCGACGCAGATGAGGTCGACCCCGGCGGCGGCCAGCGCCGCCATCTGCTCCCGGAAGCTGTCGCGCATTTCCTCTTCGCCGACGTCACCGTAGGGCTTCAGCAGGCGGCCGCTGGGGCCGCACGAGCCCGAAACATAGGCCCGGCGGCCGACGGCGCGGCGCACGGCGGCGACGGCGGCGGCGTTGATCCCGGCGGCGAGGCCGGCGAGGCCGTGGCGGGCCAGCTTCAGGGGCGAGGCGCCGAAGGTGTTGGTCTGGACGATCTCGGCGCCGGACTCCAGGTAGAGGCGGGCGACCTCCTCGACGACGTGCGGCGCGGAGAGGTTGAGTCCCTCGGGGGGCGCCCCCGGCTCCAGGCCGCGCGCCATGAGCAGCGAGCCGATGGCGCCGTCGGCGAGCAGGGTCTCGCCGCGGCCGACACGCTCCAGGAAGGCGCCGCTCATGCCCCGGCCAGCTCCTTGACCCTCTCGACGGCCTGGGCGCAGTCGTAGCCGTAGGCGTCGGCGCCGATCTCGGCGGCGTACTCGGCGGAGACCGGGGCGCCGCCGACGATGGTCCGGACGCGGCCGCGCAGGTTTTCCCGCGCCAACAGGTCGACGACCTCCTTCATCACCGGCATGGTGGTGGTCAGCAGGGCCGACATGCCGATCACCCGGGCATCGCGCTCGCGGGCGACGGCCACGAAGCGGGCCGCCGGCACGTCGTGGCCCAGGTCGATCACCTCGAAGCCCGCCCCCTTCAGCATGATGCCCACCAGGTTCTTGCCGATGTCGTGCAGGTCGCCGTGCACCGAGCCGATCACCACCCGGCCGCGGCTGGCCACGCCGGCGCGCTCCAGGAGCGGCTTGAGCACGTCGAGGCCGGCGTACATGGCCCGCGCCGCCAGCAGCACGTCGGGCAGGAAGATCTCGCGGTCGCGGAAGCGCCCGCCCACTACGTTCATGCCGGCGATCAGCCCGTCGTCGAGCACCGCCTTGGCGGCAAGGCCGCCGGCCAGGGCCTCACCGACCAGCCGCGGCACGGCGGCGTCGTCCCCTTCCTCGAGGCGCTGTGAGATCTCGTTCAGGATGCTCATGGGTTCCTCCTCATGCCGGCGGCGCGGCCAGGGAGCGCTCTTGGCAGGCCGGGCTCGTGCAGCGGGCGCAGAACGGGTACGACGCCTCCAGCCGGTGAATGGCGGCCGGCCCGGCGACCAGAACGCCGGAGACCGACTTCAGGGGCGTCATCAGGAAGCTGGCGTTCAGGCGGATGCCGATCGTCTCCGGGCGCAGGGCGGCGAAGAGCGCCTCCTGGCCGCTGACGTGCCAGCCGCAGTAGCCGGGGCTGTACAGGAAGCAGCGCCAGGGCCCGCCGTCCCCGGCGCCGGGCACGGGGAGCGACTCGGACCAGCGCTCGGCCACGCGGGCCGCGTTTTCGGCGGCCTGCGAGGCCACGGCGTCAAGGACGGCCCCCAGCGCAAAGTCGCCGGCGAACAGGCGGCCGATCTCGGCCCCGAGCGGCTCCCCCAGGGTGAAGGCGAACAGGTGCAGGCGCCCGGCGCGGGGATAGATGCCGGCCAGCGGCGCCCGCGGCTCGTTGCCGCCCCGCCCCGCGAAGACGGTCGCGAACTCCTCCGCCGTGACGGGTTTGACCACGGCGGCCGGCGCGGCCAGGCCGCGGAAAAGGTCCAAGGCGCGCCGCAGGAGCTCTTCGGAGCGCGGCGAGGGCTCCACTCCGCGCTTCAGCCCCAGCGCCGCGCGCACCGCCGCGGGGGCGGGCTCCAGCTCGGCCGGGGAGAAATGGATCATGCCTCGACGGGCCGCGCCGGCAGGCGCTCCATGCCGCAGCGGCGGGCCTCCGCCTCCATGCGCGCCGTCAGTTCCTTCTTGGCGCCGGCGGCCAGGCGGCTCGGCCGCCAGGCCCGGACCAGCCGCTCGACCTCGGCGTGGGCCCGCTGCCCCAGGGTGAGCGAGCCGTCCTCGCGCCAGCGCGACAGGTTGGCGCGGTCGATGACGCGGCCGGGGAAATAGTGCTCCGCCTTCAGGTGGCGGCGGGTGTGCCCGGCGATCAGCAGGTGGCCGTCGCGCAGGAGCTCCTCGAAGAGCGGCACGGCCGGGAAGTCCTCGCGCGGCTCGATGCCCCGGGCCAGGCGCAGGGACAGGCCGCAGATCTCGTTGTCCAGCACCAGCTTCTCCAGGCTCTGGCAGCTCTCGAAGTCGAGCATGCCCGGGCCCGACACGCTGTTGATCCCGGACAGGGCGGCCAGGGTGGCGCCCATGGAGGTCTCCAGCCCGGCCTGGGCGTCGAGCAGCTTGGCGTCGCTCAGGGCGATGTAGGCCTGGGTGGGCAGGCCGAGGCGCTTGCCGATCTCGTTGGCGGCGCAGTCGATCATCTGCGTCTCCACCGCGCCCATCGGCGTCGTCTCGTAGCGCACGTCGAAGGATGCCGGCGACCCGCCCCAGAGCATCGGCGCGCCGGGGCGGGCGCACTGGGAGATGACCACGCCGCTGAGCGTCTCGGCCGCGTGCTGGACCAGCGAGCCGACGAGCGTCACCGGCGCCATGAAGCCCGACAGCGGCATGGAGATGAATTCCACCGGGATGCCGGACTCGGCGCAGTCGACCACGTTCTGCGAGGTGATCTCGCTCCACTTCAGCGGCGAGGTCGGGCAGCAGGAGAAGATCGCGAGCGGCCGCTCGCGCAGCGCCTCGGCGGAGCCGCGCACCGCCAGCTGCATGTCGCGCATCGCGGCGAACGACTCGATGGTGAAGGTGCCGGTGACCACCGGCTTCTCGCCGTAGAGCAGGCTCAGGAACAGGCGGTAGCTGTCGGAGACGCGCTCGGCCACGTCGGCGGGGATGAAGGCCGTGCTCTGGGCGGCGATGTGCTCCAGGCCGCCGACGAGCTGGGCGTAGCGCACGTAGTCGGCGGTGTCGGGCTTGCGGATGCGCTGGCTCTCGTGGTCGAGGACGTGCAGCGCCGCCGAGCCGGGGGTGAAATGGACCGCGTCGCCCGCCAGGTCGTGGGTCTGCCGGCCCATGACGTCGAAGAGAGCGACCGAGCGCGGGGCCGAGGCCAGGCAGCGGTCGATCAGCTCCGCCGGGAACCAGGCGTGGCCGGCGCCGAGGTCGACGCGGGCACCGTGGCCGGCGAGCAGCGCCAGCACCCGCGGGTTCTGCACCTGGGTGCCCAGCCGGGCGAGGACGTCGCGGGCCTCGCCGAGTATGCGGTCGATCAGGTCGTCGCCCAGGAGCCTGAGCCGGGGTTTCATGGCCATGCAGCGCCTCCTCCGCCCGCCCGGGGCGGGTCAGCGAACCCCTGCGCAGGGGCCAGCCGGAAAAAATTATAGTGAAACACTCCCCGACTGTCAATCAGCCGGCGATGCGGACCAGGGCGTCGAGGAAGCGCTCCACGTCCTCCCTGTCGTTGTAGAGCGAGAGGCCGGCGCGCACCGCGCCGCCGCGCTCGCCCAGGCCGAGGAAGCGCATGGCCTCCCAGGCGTAGTAGTCGCCGTCCCAGACCTGGATGCCCTCGGCGCCGAGCCGGTCGGCGACCTCCGCCGGCGAATGCCCCTCCAGGTTGAAGCAGGCCGTGGGCGTCCGCTCGTTCAGGCGCGCGGGGTCGGCGATCCCGTATAATCTCAAGCCCTTGATCTTCAGCAGGCCGTCGAGCATCAGGGAGAAAAGTCGGGTCTCGTGATCGCGGATGGCGGCCAGCGCCTGCTTCAGCCAGCGCCGGCGTCCTTCGGGGTAGTCGCGGAAGCCCTCGCCGGCTCCCAGGCCGGCCAGAAAGTCGACGGCGGCAACGACGCCGGCGATGTTCTCGTAATTCTTCGTCCCGGTCTCGAAGCGGTCGGGAACATGGCCGGGAGACGGCCGCACCTTGTAGGGGGCCAGCCGCTCCAGGACCTCGCGCTTGCCGTAGAGGACGCCCGAGTGGGGGCCGTAGAACTTGTAGGGCGAGCAGGCCAGCAGGTCGCAGTCGAGATCCTGGACGTCAATGGCTCGGTGCGGCGCGTAGTGCACGGCGTCGACGAAGGCCAGCGCCCCCACCCGGTGGGCGGCGGCGATGACGGCCGGCAGGTCGTTGACCGTGCCGAAGGCGTTGGAGGCGCCGCCGACGGCCACCAGCCGCGTCCGCTCCGTGACCGCCTCCCGCAGCCCCTCCAGGCGCAGCGTGCAGTCGGCGGGATCGAACTCCAGCCAGCGCACGGTCACGCCGCGCTCCTGCAGGTGGAGCCAGGGGGCGATGTTGGCATCATGGTCCAGTCGCGTCACCACCACCTCGTCGCCCGGCCCCAGTTCGCGCGCTAGGGCGCGGGACAGGTGCAGGGTCAGGGTGGTCATGTTGGCGCCGAACACGATCTCGTCGCGCGAGCGGGCATTGAGCAGGTCGGCCATGGCCTCGCGGCCGGCGGCGATGATCGCGTCGCTCCGCCGCGAGAAGGCGAACAGGCCGTGCTCGTTGGCGTTGGCCTCGCGATAGTAGGCCGCGACGGCATCGATCACCTCCTGCGGCACCTGGGTGCCGCCGGGGCCGTCGAGGAAGACGGTCCCCGATTGCAGCGCCGGAAATCGCCGGCGCGCGCGGGCGAAGAGTTCGTCCATGTTTCCTCCCGGCATCACCCCGGTCATCCGCGTCGCTCCAGGGACAGGTTGCGGCAGGCGACGGCGGCGACGGCCTCGCCGATGCTGATCGACGCCGTGGCCGCCGGCGACGGGGCGTTCAGCACGTGCACCATGCGCTCCGCCTCGCGGATGCAGAAATCGTCGAGCAGGCGGCCGCGGCCGTCCAGGGCCTGGGCGCGCACGCCGGCGCCCCCCGGCGCCAGGTCCTCCGGCCGCATGGCCGGGACCAGCCGCTGCAGGGCCCGGACGAAGGCCCTCTTGGAGAAGGAACGGTAGAACTCGCCGAATCCCATGCGCCAGTGCTTCATTCCCATGATCCAGAACCCGGGATAACCCGCCATGCGCGCCGTGTCGCGGAGCGAAAAGCTGGCCTTGGCATAGCCGTGGCGTTGGAACGCCAGCACGGCGTTGGGGCCGGCCTCTACCCCGCCGTTGATGCGGCGGGTGAAATGGACCCCCAGGAAGGGGAAGCGGGGGTCGGGCACCGGGTAGATGAGGCCGCGCACCAGCGGGCGGCGTGCCTCGGCCAGCTCGTAGTATTCCCCGCGGAAGGGGACGATCTGCAGCCCCGGCCGGACGCCGCACATGCGCGCGACCCGGTCCGACTGCAGGCCGGCGCAGTTGACCAGGCCGCGGCAGCCGACCTCGCCGACGGTCGAGATCAGCCGCAGGCCGGCGCCGCCGCGGCGGCAGCCGCGCACCGGGAAGCCCAGGCGGATCTCGCCGCCGCCCTCGCGGACGATGCGGGCGTACTCGGCGCACACCCGCTCGTAATCGACGATGCCCGTCTCGCCCACCCACAGGCCGGCCAGGCCGTCCACGGCGGGCTCGTACTCCTTCAGCTCCTCCCGCCCCAGGCGGCGGAGCCGGCGCAGGCCGTTGGCCCTCCCCTTCTCCTCGAGGGCGGCCAGGGCCGGCAGTTCCGCCTCGCGCGTGGCCACGACGAGCTTGCCGCAGGCCTCGTGGGCGATGCCGCGCTCGCGGCAGAAGCGGGTGAGCGCCTCGCGGCCGGCGACGCAGTTCCTCGCCTTCAGCGACCCGGGCTTGTAGTACAGGCCCGAATGGATCACACCGCTGTTGTGGCCCGTCTGGTGGGCGGCGAGCCGCTCCTCGGCCTCGAGCACGACGACCGAGCGCACCCCGGCGCGGACGAGCGCCATGGCCGTGGCCAGGCCGACGATGCCGCCGCCGATGACCGCCACGTCATAGATGCGCTCGCTCATGGGCTCCGCTCCTTTTATTCCGCCTTCCGTACCCGCTCCGCGATGAGTCCGGAATATAGCAGATGCGGCAGGCATTCGTCAAACGACATCTCGTGACGCGTAACGCGTGACGCGTGACCAGTAACCGCAAAGAGCGAACTACGGAGAAAAGCAAGGATGAAAGGCGCTGTTTCTTCCCAACGGCTAGCTCGACTCGTTGCCGCTTCGCGTCACGCGTCACGCGTTACGCGTCACGATTGCTCGAGTATCCTTCCTGGGGTATAATGGCCCTTTCCACGGAGGTATCCCTACATGATCAACGAAGCGATGTTTCGCGAATACGACATCCGCGGCCTGGCCGACAGCGAGCTCGACGACGTCGTCGTGGAGCGCGTCGCCATGGCGGTCGCCGCCGTCTACGTGCGCGAGGGCAAGAAGACGATCGCCGTCGGCATGGACGGCCGGCCGAGCTCGCCGCGCATCCGCGAGCGCGTCGCCCGCACCCTGGCCCGCTACGGCCTGGAGGTGATCGACCTGGGGCTGGTCCCCACGCCGGTGGTCTATTACGCCGCCTTCCGCCACCAGCTGGGCGGGGCCGTCATCGTCACCGCCTCGCACAACCCGAGCGAGTACAACGGCCTGAAGATCATGCTCGGCACCGCCGCCCTCTACGGCGACCAGGTCAGGGAGATCTACCGCCTGGCCGTCGACGGCCCCTTCCCCGCGGAAAGGAAGGGCAAGGTCCGCAAGCAGGACATCCTCCCCGAATACCTGGACTACATCGCCGGCAACGTCTCCTTCAAGAAGAAGCTGCGCGTCGTGGTCGACGCCGGCAACGGCACCGGCGGCATCACCGCCCCCGACCTGTACCGCCGCCTGGGCGCCGAGGTCATCCCCCTCTTCTGCGAGGTCGACGGCCGCTTCCCCAACCACCATCCCGACCCGACCGTGGCCAAGAACCTGCAGGCCATGATCGCCAAGGTGCGCGAGAGCGGCGCCGACCTGGGCATCGGCCTCGACGGCGACGCCGACCGCATCGGCGTCGTCGACGGCCAGGGGCGCATCCTCTGGGGCGACCAACTGCTGCTGGTCTACGCCGCCGACATCCTGCGCCGCCACCCCGGCGCCACGATCATCTCCGAGGTCAAGGCCTCCGAGGTGTTCTACAGCGAGGTGCGGCGCCTGGGCGGCAACCCGATCATGTGGAAGGCCGGCCATTCGCTGATCAAGAAGAAGCTCTTCGAGGTGAACGCCCTGGCCGCCGGCGAGGTCAGCGGCCACGTCTTCTTCCACGACAAGTGGTTCGGCTTCGACGACGCCGTGTACGCCGGGGCCCGGCTGCTGGAGCTCCTCGGCGATACCGACGCCAGCCTGGCCGATCTGTTCGACGCCATCCCCCGCGTCTTCAACACCCCGGAGATCCGCGTCGACGCCGGCGACGACGTGAAGTTCCGCGTCGTCGACATCGTCCGCGACCACTTCCGCCGCATCCTGCCGGTGATCGACATCGACGGCGCGCGCGTGAAGTTCCCCCGCGGCTGGGCGCTGGTGCGCGCCTCCAACACCCAGCCCTCGCTGGTGGTGCGCTACGAGGCCGACTCGCAGGAGGAGCTGGAGCGCATCCAGGCCCAGGTTGACGAGGTCATCCGCGGCGCCATCGCGGCGGCGAAGTAAGCGTGCCCTTCCTGCTGCAGGTCGTCCTGCTGGCCGTCCTCCAGGGAGTCACCGAGTTCCTGCCGGTCAGCTCCAGCGGCCACCTGGTGCTGGCCCAGAAGCTGCTGGGTTTCTCCGCCCCGCCCCTGGCCTACGACGTGTGCTTCCACCTGGGCACCCTGCTGGCCGTCGTCGCCTACTTCTTCCGCGACCTGCGCGAGCTGGCGCTGCGCTTCCATCGCCGGGAAAATTTCCGCCTGCTGCTGCTGCTGGCCGTCGCCACGCTGCCCGCCGCGGCCGTGGGGCTGCTCTTCCGCGGGCGCATCGAGTCGCTCTTCTCCGGTGGTTCCTTCCTCGGCTGGGCCTTCTGGTTCACCGCCGCCGTGCTCCTGGCCTCGCGCTTCCTGCGCCGGCAGCGGCCCTTCCCCGACCTGGCGGCGGCGCTGCTCATCGGCGTGGCCCAGGCGGTGGCCATCCTGCCCGGGATCTCGCGCTCGGGCATGACCATCGCCGTCGCCCTGCTCCTGGGGCTGTCGTTCGACTTCTCCTTCCGCTTCTCCTTCCTGCTCTCCGTCCCGGCGGTGCTGGGCGCCGTCATCCTCGAGGCCGGCGACGTTCCCTGGCGCTCCGGCCACGCCCCCATGCTGGCGCTGGGAACGGCGGTGGCGGCGGCGACGGGGCTGCTGGCGCTGGCCTGGCTGCGGCGGGTGGCGCTGCGCGACCACTTCCACCGCTTCGCCTGGTACCTCATCCCGCTGGGGGCGGCCGCGTTCCTCCTGCTGTAGCCGCGGATCGGTCTCAAATAACAGTGTAAGTGTTAGTGTTAGTGATAGTGACAGTGATGGTGTTAGTAAAATCCCTTTACGATATCCAATGATCTTAACAGCTCCTTGATAAAAAGCCTTATACTTTTACCTTTTTCCTTTTACTTTTCACATTTCACTTTGCACTGAAGTTCGTTCCATGCGGTTACTCGTCACTCGTCACGCGTTACGCGTCACGATAGGTCGTTATCAGAAAAATATCGGGTCGCGCCTAGGACTGGAGCTGCTGGCGCACCATCTCGGTGATGCTGCGGAAATCGATCTTGCCGCTGCCCATCTTGGGGAACTCGCCCAGCACCACGAACTGCTTGGGCAGGGCGATGGCCGGAAGCTCGCCGGCCATCGCCTTGAGCAGCCGGCGCTCGCTGACCTCGGCGGTGACGGCGGCGACGATCTTCGCGCCCTTGAGCGAGTCCGGCACTTCCACCACGCAGCAGTCGACGCCCTCGGGAAGCAGGCCCTGCATGACGGTCTCCACCCTGACCAGCGAGACCATCTCGCCGCCGATCTTGACGAAGCGCTTCAGCCTGCCACGATGCCACAAATAGCCCTCCTCGTCCAGCACGCCCATGTCGCCGGTCTCGTACCAGCCGTCCTTGATGCGCAGCGAGGTCTCCTCCAGGTCGTCGAAGTAGCCCTTCATGACCAGGTCGCCCTTGACCAGGATCTTGCCCTCGCCCCCCGGCGGCAGGGCCTCGCCGGTGTTGATGTCGACGATCTTGACGCGCACCCCGGGCAGCACCTTGCCGATGCTCCCCGGCTTGTTGGCGCCGGGCAGGTTGGTGGAGACGACCGGGCTGGTCTCGGTGGTGCCGTAGCCCTCGCACAGTTCGAGGCCGTGTTTCTGCAGGAAGCCCTCGCGCAGCGAGTCGGGGGTCTTGTCGGCTCCGGCCACGGCGACGCGCAGTGTGGCGAAGTCGCCTGGGTCGGACTGGCGCAGGTAGCCGGTGAAGAAGCTCGGCGTGCCGACCATCAGCGACACCTTCTCCTCGCGCACGATGCTGCTGATCTTGCGGTACTCCAGGGGGTTGGCGTAGGCCACGATGGTCATGCCGTAGAGCAGCGGCAGCCAGAAGTCGACATTGTGGCCGAAGACGTGGAACAGCGGCAGGTTGGCCAGCATCACGTCCTCGCTGGTCACGGTCAGCACGCGGCCGATGTCCCGCACGTTGGAGCCGATGTTGCGGTGGGTCAGCTGCACCGCCTTGGGGTCCTTCTCGCTGCCGGAGGTGAAGAGGATGACCAGGTTGTCGTCGGGCTCGCCCTCGTGCACCGCCTTCAGCAGGAAGGAGAGCGGCAGCTTGGCCTTGACCAGCGCCGCCACCTTGTCCAGCGGGCCGACGCCCGCCATGATGTCCTCGATGAAAACCATGCCCGAGACCAGCCGGCAGCCGATCTTCTCCAGCAGCGCCCGCGAGGCGATGATGGTCTTGAAGCCGCACTTGCGCTGGGCGTACTCGGCGTTGTTGGCGGCGCCGGTGGAAAAGTTGATCATCACCGGCACCTTGCCGGCCATGAGCACGCCCAGGATCGACAGCATGCAGCCGGCCGAGGTAGGCACCATGACGCCGATGAAACCATCGCGGTAGCGTCGGAACTTGTTGGCCAGGATCAGCGAGGCGATCAGCGCCTTCTCATAGCTGACGTTCTTGTCCAGGAAGCGGTCAATGATGGCCGGCTTGGACCCGAACCGCTTGGCGTTCCTGATGAACTCCTGATGCAGCAGCATGGGGACCTCCGGAACGGGGATTGATAACGAATCCTTATATCACAGCCCGGTTGTCCCTGGCAACAGCAACTCTCGAAGCGATCGTGACGCGTAACGCCCCTGAAGGCCCCCGACGAGGGGGTTGACGCGTGACACGTAACCGCAATGAAGCATTCTTTTTCGTACTTTCAGGTTTTGGTTGCTTGAACTCCAGGCAGCCAATCCCAATCAATTCCAAGTTCCTGAATCCCATGTCCGAAACGAAAGCCATTTCAGGCATCTCTTATTCGTTGGGGTCATGGCGGTATTGGAATTTGGAGCTGGTTTGGAATTTGCTGCGCGTAAATTGGTGCTTGCATCCTGCCCGATCGCACTCCGAACACGCCAACGCTACACAAATTTGTGAGAGGAGGCACAAGAAGAGCCGCGCCGCCCTACTTGGTCTTGGCCTTGCGCTCCTTCATCTTCAGCTTGCGCATCTTCTTGGCGATGGTATTGCGGTGCAGCTTGACGCTGGCCGACATCTTCAGGACGTTGTGGTCGTATTTCTCCAGCAGCGCCTGCAGCAGGGTACGCTCGAACTCCTCGATGATTTCCTTGTAGAAGAGGTAGCGGGAGTTCACCGCCCTGCCCGCCAGGATCTTCATCTGGTTCTTGATGGTCAGGGTCTCAAATTGTTCGGCCAGTTCGGTGATCTTTTTTGCTGTCATGGATGCGCAGGATGTTCAGCCGCTCGCGCAGCGCCGGCGGCAGCACGCGGCTGCCGGCCACGACGGCCCGGGTCAGGACGGGCGCCAGCTGCGAGCGATCGAGCGGCTCCGGGTTCAGGGGAAACGCCAGAAAACAGTAGACGACGAGGCCCGAGAGCAGGGCCCCGCGCAGCAGCCCGCAGGCGGCGCCCAGCAGGCGGTCGAAGGGCTTGAGCGGTCCCCTGGCCAGCAGCCGGCTCAGCAGGGCCGTGAGCGCGGCGCCGGCGGCGGCCGCCAGGGACAGGATCGCCAGGAAGGCGGCGAAATCGGCCAGGCCGCGGGGATGGACCCAGCCGGCGAGCATGCGCCCGAGGTCGCGGTGCAGGACGAAGGCCAGCAGCAGCGCGGCGACCAGGAAGAGCAGCGCGAGCAGCTCCCGCACCAGTCCGCGGAAAACTCCGAAGAAAAAGGAGAAGAACAGGACGGCGATGAAAACTAGGTCCAGGACGTTGAGCTCGCCGCTCATGGCTGCTGGCCGGTCAGGATACGGAAGATCTCGCCGTACTTGGCGGCGGTGGCCCCGATCACCTCCGCCGGCAGCGGCGGCGGCGCGGACGCGCGGTCCCAGGAGGAGGCCAGCAGGTGGTTGCGCACGTACTGCTTGTCGAAGGGGGGCGGCTCGTGGCCGGGGCGGTACTCGTCGCGCTTCCAGAAGCGGGAGGAGTCGGGGGTGAAGATCTCGTCGATGACGACGATCTCCCCCTTCTCGTCGCGGCCGAACTCGAACTTGGAGTCGGCGATGATGATGCCCCGCTCCAGCGCGTAGGCGCCGGCGGCGGCGAAAAGGCGCAGCGACAGGTCGCGGATGCGCCCGGCCGTCTCGCCGCCCAGGCGGTCGGCGAGCTGTGCGAAGGTGATGTTCTCGTCGTGGCCCTTCTCGGCCTTGGTCGTCGGGGTGAAGATCGGCTCCGGCAGCGGGTCGGCGAAGCGCAGCCCCGCCGGCAGGGGCACGCCGCAGATGGCCCCGTCTTTCTGGTAGGCGTTCCACCCCGAGCCGACGATGTAGCCGCGGACGATGGCCTCGACCGGAAAGGCGTCGAGCCGGCGGGCCAGCAGCGCCCGCTTCTCCAGCACGGCGGCGTGCCCGCGGAACTCGGGCATCGTCTCCGGCTCGGCGCTGATCACGTGGTTGGGCACGATGTCACGCGTGCGCTCGAACCAGAAGGCGGCGATGCGGTTCAAGATCCGCCCCTTGCCGGGGATCAGCGACGGCAGGACATAGTCGAAGGCCGAGATGCGGTCGCTGGAGACGATCAGCAGGCGGTCGCCGATCCGGAACACGTCGCGCACCTTGCCGCGCTTGAACAATTCAAAGGGCAATACGGCCCTCTCCAGGGATGACACGATTCCTCTCCTCTTCCGATTCATGCAAGCAGGAAAGCCTATTGTATGGGAGTCAAGCGCCGTTGTCAATCCGGAAGACGGCATACGGTGTACGGCATGCGGCATACGGCAAAGCCCTCTGCGCGCAAGGGCTCGTTTCATTGCGGTTGCCGTACGCCGTGCGCCCCACGCCGTCCGCCGATCTTTAGACGATCAACATGGCGTCGCCGTAAGAAAAGAAGCGGTACTTCTCGGCGATGGCCTCGCGGTAGGCCTCCTTCATCGCGTCCAGCCCGGCGAAGGCGCTGGCCAGGATGAAGAGCGACGAGCGGGGCAGGTGGAAGTTGGTCAGCAGCCTGTCCACCAGCCGGAACTCAAAGCCGGGGCGGATGAAAAGCTCTGAGCTGAACTCCTCGCGCGCCGCGCCGGCGTCCAGCCGGGCGAAGGTCTCCAGCGAGCGCACCACGGTGGTGCCGACGGCCAGCAGCCGGCCGCCGGCGGCCTTCCGCTCCTGGATGCGCCGCGCCGTGGCCGCGGGCACGCGGACGCGCTCGCTGCCCATGCGGTGGAGCCCAAGGTCCTCGCTCCCGATGTTCTGGAAGGTCGCCTCCCCCACCGCCAGCGTGACCGCCAGCAGCTCGTGGCGGCGGCGCAGCCGTTCCAGGACCTCGGGGCTGAAATGCAGGCCGGCCGTCGGCGCGGCGATGGAGCCGGGCTCGCGGGCGTAGACCGTCTGGTAGCGCTCGCGGTCGAACTCGCGGCGGGCGACCGCCTCGGCGGCGCGGCGCTTGATGTAGGGCGGCAGCGGCGCGTAGCCGTGCTCCAGCACGCGGGCGTACCCGCGGTCGAATTGCAGAAGCCGGTGGCCGCGGCTGCCGGCCGCCAGCACCGTCGCGCGCGGGCCGCCGTCGGCGACGAACTCGGCGCCGGGGACGAAATGCGACGCCGGACGGCACAGCGCCTCCAGCTTCCCCTCCCCCAGGTCGCGCACGATCAGCATCTCGGCGGCGCGGCCGCCGATCCGCCCCAGCAGGCGGGCCGGCAGCACGCGCGAGTCGTTCAGCACCAGGAAGTCGCCGGCGGCCAGCAGGTCGGGAAGGTCGGCGAAGCGGTGGTGGGAGACCTTGCCGCCGGCGCGCTCCAGGCGCAGCAGCCGCGAGGCGTCGCGGCGCTCGGCCGGGAAGCGGGCGATCCGTTCCCGCGGCAGATCAAAATCAAAGTCGGACAGTTTCATCATCAGCGTCAGACCGATCGTTCGTAACGCGTAACGCGTAACGCGTGACGAGTAGCGGCAAGGGCCGATCGAGAATGAAAAGTGAAAGGTGAACAGTGAAAAGATAAAGCCAATGTCCGATTTATGCCTTGCCTTTCACTGTTCATCAACAGCAGTTCGTTTCTATGCTGCTGCGAACACTAACACTATCACTATCACTTTCTTATTCTTCTTCTTCCTTGACCCGTCCTTCCTTGACCGCCTCGTCGATGATCTTTTTCTGCAGGTGGGACGGGACCTCCTCGTAGTGGGAAAATTCCATGGTATAGCTGCCGCGGCCGCCGGTGATCGAGGTCAGGGTGGGCTCGAAATCCAGCATCTCGGCCATGGGCACGGCGGCCTTGACCACGTGGTTCTTGCCCTTGGTCTCCATGCCCTGGATGCGGCCGCGCCGGCCGCTGAGGTTGCCGTTGATCTCGCCCATGAACTCCTCGGGGATGATGACCTCGACATTCATGACCGGCTCGAGGATGGTCGGCTTGGCCGTCTTCATGGCCAGCTTGAAGGCCTTGGAAGAGGCGATCTTGAAGGCCATGTCCGACGAGTCGACCTCATGGTGGCTGCCGTCATAGAGCTCGATCTTGAAGTCGACCACCGGGTAGCCGGCCAGCACGCCAGTGTTCTTGGACTCGAGGATGCCCTTCTCGATGGCCGGCACGAAGTTGCGCGGGATGGACATGCCCACCAGGGCATTGACGAACTCGTAGTCGCTGCCGCGCGGCAGGGGCTCCATGCGGATCAGCACGTGGCCGTACTGGCCGCGGCCGCCGCTCTGCTTCTTGTGCTTCTTCTCCACGTCGGCCTTGCCCAGGATCGTCTCGCGGTAGGCGATCTTGGGCGGTCTCATGGCCACCTCCACGCCGTAGCGGCGCTTCAGCTTGTTGGCCACCAACTCGACGTGCAGCTGGCCGTTGCCCGAGATGACCAGTTCCTTGGTCTGGGGGTCGCGCAGCATCTTGATGGTCGGGTCCTCCTCCATGATGCGCTGCAGGGCCGTGGAGATCTTGCCTTCGTCGGCGCGGGCTTTGGGCTCGATGGCGAAGGAGATGGAGGGGACGGGGAAGGTGATCGGCGGGAGCTGCAGCCGGTCGGCCTTGGTCGTCAGCGTGTCGCCGGTCTGCGTCTCCTTGAGCTTGGCCACGGCGACGATGTCCCCGGCCTGAACCTCGCCGGCCGTTTCCTGGACCTTGCCCTGCATGAGGAACAGGGCGGCCACGCGCTCCTCGACCTCCTTGTTGGCGTTGTAGTAGAAGCTGTCGGGCTTGAAGGTGCCGGAGATGACGCGCACCAGGGAGATCTTGCCGGTGAAGGGGTCGGAGATGGTCTTGAACACCAGGCCGGCGAAGGGAGCGGCCGGATCGGCCTTGAGCCCGGCGCCGCCGACGGTTACGGCCGGGGCCGCTTCGCCGGGGGCCGGCAGGTAGGCGACGGTGAAGTCGAGCAGCTGCTGGACGCCGCGGTTGGCCAGGGCGTCGCAGGCCAGCACCGGGAAGGCGTTGCGCTGCAGGACGGCGCTGCGCAGGCCGGCGCGCACCTCCTCCGCCGTCAGGTTCCCCTCGGCCAGGTACTTCTCCATCAGCTTCTCGTCGTTCTCGGCGACCTTTTCCAGCAGCGCCTCGCGGCGCACGCCGATCTCGTCCTTCAGCGCCTCGGGCAGGGGGATTTCCCGGCTCTCGCCCTTGTCGTCGGCGCCGAACTGCCA
The DNA here is from genome assembly GCA_022711715.1 of Acidobacteriota bacterium. Taxonomy (GTDB): domain Bacteria; phylum Acidobacteriota; class Aminicenantia; order UBA2199; family UBA2199; genus UBA2199. The sequence continues at coordinate 4,783 of JAKLEC010000031.1, read as the reverse complement.
GGCCTTCATCTCGACCAGGTCGACCAGGCCGCTGAACTCCGGGCCCTGGCCGATGGGCACCTGCACGGCGACCACGTTCTTGCCGAAGGCGGAAATGAGCGACTCGAGCACCTTGTCGAAGTCGACCAGCTCCTTGCCGAGCTTGTTGACCGCGAAGAGGACGGGCTTGTTGCCCGCCGTCAGGCCGTCGAACACCTTCTCGGTCTGGACCTGGACGCCCTCCTGGGCGGAGACGACCATCAGCCCCGACTCCACGGCGCGCAGGGCGACCATCGTCTCCCAGATGAAGTTGGCGAATCCCGGCGTATCGAGGAGGTTGATCTTGAACCGGTCGCGGTAGGCGTAGGCCGGCGACGCCTGGATCGAGATCTTGCGGGCGATCTCCTCCTCGTCGAAGTCGGTGACGGTGTTGCCCTGGTCCACCCGCCCCAGGCGGTTGACCATCTTGCTGTCGTACAGCATGGCCGATACGAGGCTCGTCTTGCCGCTTTGGCTGTGGCCGACCACGGCCACGTTGCGCAGGTGTTCGCTCGGTATTTCCTTCATGATTTTCCTCCGGATTTGGTTTCGACCAGCAGCGAGAAATCGGCCACCGCCGACAGCAGCTCATCGAGGCGCTGCAGCAGGGCGATGCGGTTCTTGCGCAGGATGGGGTTCTTGTCCATCACCAGGATCTTCTCGAAAAAGGCGTCGATGATCGGCTTCATTTCCAGGATCTCCGAGCTGGCCTGGGCGTAGTCGCGCTTCAGGATCAGTCCGTCGATGCGCGGCTTGGCCTCCTTGAACACGTCGGAGAGGAGGCGCTCCTCCTTCTCCTTCAGTTCGACCTCCGAGAAGGGGCAGCGCTCGCTGCCGCCCAGTATGTTCTTCAGCCGCCGGTGCAGCGCGGCCAGCGGCTCGGCCATGCCGCTCTCGACCAGGCGGGTGACGGCCTGGGCCTTCAGGACCTTGTCGTGCACGGCCATCGCCTCCTGGGCCATGACGGCGTTGACCACGTCGTAGCGGCAGCGGGCGACCTCCTTCAGATAGGACTCCAGCCGGCCGGCAAGCAGCTCGCGCACCGCCTTGTGGATCTGCTGCAGGTCGGCGTCGTTGCGGGCGAAGTTGAGGGCGGCCAGGCGGATCAGCGGCGCCAGGTCCATGGCCAGGCCGAAGTCGGCGATGATCTTGACGATGGCGCTGGCGTCGCGGCGGATGCCGTAGGGGTCCTTGGAGCTGGACACCTTCACGCCGCGGGCGATGAAGCCCGTGATGTTGTCCATGCGGTCGGCGATGGAGAGGATGCCGGCGCCCAGGTCGTCCAGCTTCTCGTCGGAGAGGCCCTTGGGCCGGTAGTGGCCGTAGATCGCCTTCCAGACCACCGGGTCCTCGCCGGCGGCCTGCAGGTAGAGGCCGCCCATGACGCCCTGCAGGGAGGGGAACTCGCGCACCATCTTGGTCAGCAGGTCGTTCTTGCAATGGAAGGCCGCCTTGTGCAGCCGGCTGCGCAGGGCATCCTGGCGCGTCTCGTTGATCACGAAGTCGACCAGGCCGGCCAGGCGCTCGACCTTCTCGTGGTAGGTGCCCAGCTCCTTGTGGAACAGGACGTTTTTCAGCAGGTTCTTCAGGGCGAAGAAGTCCTCCTTGCGGTCCTGGTCCCAGAAGAACTGGGCGTCCTCGAAGGCCGCCTGCACCACCTTCTCGTTGCCGCGGCTGACCTTGCCGTTCTCGTCGGGGATGTTGGCCACGCCGACGAAGTGCGGGGTCAGCTTGCCGCCGGCATCGTACACCGGCAGCAGCTTCTTCTCGTGGGTCATGAAGACGGTGATGATCTCCGCCGGCAGCGTCAGGTACTTCTCGTCGAAGCGGCCGCTGAACACCACCGGGTACTCGTTGCTGTAGACGTAGTACTCCAGCATGTCGTCGGGGCAGGGCACGCGGCACTCCAGGTCCTCCTCGATTTCGCGGATCTCGGCGAGGATCTTGGCCTTGCGCTCCTCCTCGTGCAGCAGGATGAAGTTCCGCGCCAGCCCCTCGAAATAGTCCTTGATCGAGTTGACCTCGAAGAAGGCGTCGGAGAGCAGCAGGTGGCCCGGCGAGCGGTTGCCGGCCCGCACGCCGGCGTACTCCACGTCGAGCAGCCGGCCGGCGAACAGGGCCACGATGCTCCGCAGCGGGCGGATGAAGGCCACGCGCGACTCGTTCCAGACCATGGCCTTGGGAAAGGTCAGCTGCGCCAGCACGGCCGGGACGGCCGCCGCCAGGAGCGGAGCGGCGTCGCCGCCGCCGCCGACCTTGGTGATGCCCAGGTACTTGCCCTTGGGCGTGTCGATCTCGACCACGTCGGTTAGCTTCACCTTCTGGAACTCGCAGAACTTCTTCAGCGCCACCGTGGGCAGGCCGCGTTCGTCGAGGGCGATGCGCTTGGCCGGGCCCAGCACCGTCTCCTCCTTGCTGGCCGTCTTCTCGGGGATCTGGGCCACGTGCAGCATCAGGCGGCGGTTGCTGGCCGCGCACTCGACGGCGCCGTGGCCGATGCCGTCCTGTTCCAGCCGGGCCAGGAACAGGTTGCGCAACTGGTCGCGGATGGCGCCGACGGCCGGCGCGGGGATCTCCTCGACCCCCAGTTCCAGGAGCAGGTCAGCCATGGTCTTCGCCCTCCGTCTGCTGCACGTACTTCTGGGCGATGCGCGCCGCCAGGTTGCGCATGATGCCCATCAGCGCCGTGCGCTCGGCCACCGAGATGGCCTTGCGCGCGTCGAGGATGTTGAAGGCGTGCGAGCACTTGAGCACGTAATCGTAGGCCGGCAGGTACAGGCTGCGGTCGAGCAGCCGCTCCGCCTCGCGCTGGTACTGCTGGAACAGGCCGCGCAGCATGTCGATGTCGGCGAGCTCGAAGTTGTACACGGAGAACTGCCGCTCCTCCTCCAGCTTCAGCTGGGCGTAGGAGACGCGGTTGCCCCAGTCCAGCTCGAAGAGGCTGGAACGGCCGTCCAGGAAGCCGGCCAGGCGCTCGATCCCGTAGGTGATCTCCAGCGAGTTCGGGTTGAGCTCGATGCCCCCGGCCTGCTGGAAATAGGTGAACTGGCTGATCTCCAGGCCGTCGCACATCACCTGCCAGCCCACTCCCCAGGCGCCCAGCGAGGGCGAAGCCCAGTTGTCGTCGTCGAACTTGATGTCATGGATGCGGATGTCCACCCCCAGGAAGATCAGGCTGTCCAGGAACAGCAGCTGGCCGTCGGCGGGCACCGGTTTGAGGATCACCTGGAACTGGTTGTGCTTCTGCACGCGGTTGGGGTTCTGGCCGTAGCGGCCGTCGTCGGGCCGGCGCGAGGGCTGCCAGTAGGCCACCTGCCAGGGCTTCTTGCCCAGGACGCGGAAGAAAGTGTCGGGGGACATGGTGCCGGCGCCGACCTCGCCGTCATATCCCGAGGCGATGTAGCAGCCGCGCTCGGCCCAGAACTCCTGCAGCTTGAGGATGACGTTCTGGACGCTCAACGGCCTTCCCCCTTGCGCCAGCGCAGAACCGGCTTGCGGGCGGCCAGGGTCTCGTCCAGGCGGCGCACCGGCGTGGAGGTCGGGGCCTGGCGCAGGCGCTCGGGATCCTCCTTCGCCTCGCGCAGGATCGCCTCCATGACGGCGATGAAGTCATCCAGGGTCTCCTTGCTCTCGCTCTCGGTGGGCTCGATCATCATCGCCCCGTGCACAATGAGCGGGAAGTAGATGGTGAAGGGATGGAAGCCGTAGTCCAGCAGCCGCTTGGCGATGTCCAGCGTCTTCACCGGCAGGCCGGCGTCGGAAAAGACGGCCTCGTGCAGCGTGGGCGCCGGATACGGCAGGTCCAGCAGCCCCTCCAGCTTCTTGCGCACGTAATTGGCGTTGAGCACGGCGTCCTCGGCCACGCGGCCGACGTGCTCCCGGCCCAGCGCCATCAGGTAGGCCAGGGCGCGGACCATCACCAGGAACTGGCCGTAGAAGTTCTTCACCCGGCCGATGCTGCGCGGATCGTCGTACACCACCTCGCAGCGGTCGCCGGCGCGGCGCACGCGCGGCACGGGCAGGTAAGGCAGCAGCCGGGCGGCGACGCCGACCGGGCCCGAGCCCGGCCCGCCGCCGCCGTGGGGCGTGGCGAAGGTCTTGTGCAGGTTGATGTGCATGACGTCGACGCCGAGGTCGCCGGGGCGCACGGCGCCCAGCAGGGCGTTGAGGTTGGCGCCGTCCATGTAGAGCAGCGAGCCGTTGGCGTGCAGGGCCTCGGCGACGGCCACGATGTCGGACTCGAAGATGCCCAGGGTGTTGGGGTTGGTCATCATCAGCGCCGCCACGTCGGGGGTCAGGTGCGGCCGCAGCTCGGCCGCGCCGATGGTGCCGCGGGCGCTGGAGGCGATCTCCCTGACCTCGTAGCCGGCGAAATGGGCCGACGCCGGGTTGGTGCCGTGCGCCGAGTCGGGGATCAGCACCACCTTGCGCGCGTCGCCCTTCTCCTGCAGGCAGCGGCGCACCATGAGCATGCCGGTGAACTCGCCGTGGGCGCCGGCGGCGGGGGCCAGGGTGAAGCCGGCCATGCCGGTCAGCTCCTTCAGCCAGTCCTCGAGCCGGGCCATGATCTCCAGGTTGCCCTGGACCAGGTCATGGGGCGTATAGGGATGGGCCTGCAGCTCATCGGCGGCGGCCAGTTTCTCGTTGACCTTGGGATTGTACTTCATGGTGCACGAGCCGAGGGGATAGAAGCCCTTGTCCACCGAATAGTTCAGGGCGGCCAGGGCCATGTAGTGGCGCACCACCTCCACCTCGGACACCTGGG
>JAKLEC010000030.1 GCA_022711715.1 Acidobacteriota bacterium | reverse complement strand
GAGGGGAAGAACTCGGGGGCGGCGGAGCTGACCGGCTCGCCCAGGTTGCGCGGCTCGCCCCATGAGTCGCCGCGGCGCTCCATCACCCAGATGTCGTCATCCCCCTTCTCCTCGTTCCTGGCCGGATCGGGGCGGTTGGAATAAAAGAAAAGCCGGCTGCCGTCGGCGGACAGGCAGGGCTCGCCGTTGATCCAGCGCGGGTCCTCCATGTGCTCCAGTACCTCGGGCGCGCCCCAGGCGCCGTCGCGCAGGCGCGTGACCAGGATGGTGGCGAAGGTGTAGCCGCCGGCGTTGACGCAGAAATAGATTTCCCGGTCGTCGGGGCTGATGGCGATGTCGCGGGTATTGAGCGCCGTGGAGACGATCCCGGGGGCGAAGAGCTCGGGGGTCATGCCCGGCGGCTCCTGGCCGAGATAGGGGCCGCGGAGGATCGGGAAGGCCGTTCGCGGTACGTTTCCAGCGAAAAGGCTGCAGGCCGACAGCGCCATGATAAGGATGAAGATCCGTTTTTCATTCATCTTCCCCCCTTTTTCACTCATACGCGGCAGGCCGGGAAAAGATCCGCCCGGGCACGCCGGACCGCCGCTTCCCCCCCGGGGTCATCGCGCCGCCGGCCGCAGCCGCTCGATGACGCCGGTCGAGACCCAGTAGGCGCCCCACTGGCTGAGGAAGAACAGGTGCTTGCCGTCGGCGGTCACCTGGGGGCAGAGATCGGTGGCCGGCGAGTTGACCCCGGGACCGAGGTTGACCGGTTCGCCCCAGGACCCGTCCCGGTTGCGGAAACTGACATGGAGGTCGTCGTCACGCTCGAACAGCAGGTAGCTGCCGTCCGGCGCGATGCCGGGAGTTTCCTCCCTGCCGGGACTGTTCAGCGGCGCGCCCAGGTTGACCGGCTCCAGGTAGCGGCCGCCGGCGTACTTCGCGAAGTAAAGGTCGCTGTCGCCCAGGCCGCCGCTGACGTTGGCATGGATGTACAGGTTGTAGTCCTTGTCGACGGCGAACTGCCAGTGCAGGGGGAAGCGGTTCACCGTTTCGTCGACCGGGCGGGGTTCCGACCAGCCGTCCCGCTCCCTTTCCATGAACCAGATGTGCTCGCCGGTCGGCCGGGTCTCGCCGGGGAGCACCCGGCGGGACATGAAATACAGCCTCTTGTTGTCGGGGGTGAAGCAGGGGACGTCGGCGTCCCGCCCCTCCCCGGTGAAGGGCGCGATCTCCGGATAGGTCCAGCGGCCGTCGCGCAGGCGGCTGACCAGCAGCCGCCTGCTGCTGTAGCCGGATCCCCGCGGAATCACCATCAGGTTCCAGTATGCCTCGCGGCCGTCGGGCGAGAAGGCCGGCGCGCTGTGCAGGCCGAAGCGGCCGTTGACGATGCCGACGGCGAAGGGCTCGGGGGAGGTGCCGGGCTTTTTCTGGCCCAGGCATGGCCCCGCGAGGGCGGGAAAGACCGGCGGGCCCTGTTCGGCGCTCTTGGCCTTGAGCAGCGAAACGACCTCCGCGTTCCCTTCATGGCAGGCCAGGTTGAAGGGGGTCTCTCCCGCCAGCGTGCGCTCGTTCAACCGGGCGCCGCGCGTGATCAACAGGGCGGCAGCCTTCGTCCGGCCGCGCTCGCAGGCGCGGTGCAGCGGGGTCCAGCCGTTGCGGTCCCTGAGGTTCACGTCGAGCTTGCGCTCGAGGAGGTATTTCAGGACGTGCTCCGATCCGCCGTCGGCGGCGGCATGAAGGGCATTTCCCTGCAGATCGTCCTTCCTGGACAAGTCGACGCCGGCGGCCAGCAGGCGGTCAAAGAGCTTATCCAGTCCCTTGGCGAGAGAATAAGAGAATAGTTGAAGCTTCTGTTCTTCGTCCGCCGGGAGGGAGGCGCCGCGGTCGAGCAGGAGGTCGACCAGGGCGTCGAAGCCGCGCCAGGCGGCCAGGTCAAGCGCCGTATCGCCCGAGCGGTCGGCGGCGTTGATACCGGCGCCGGCGTCGAGCAGCAGCTTGGCCATTTCCACGTCGCCCCGTTCGCGGCCGACCAGGATGAGAGCCGTCCGGCCGTAGCGGTTCCGGGCCTCGATGTCCGCCCCCTTGGCGATGAGCAGGCGAGCCACCTCGAGCTGTCCGGCCAGGGACGCCTGCATCAACGGGGTGGTCATCTCTACCGTCACGGCGTTCACCGGGCTTCCCCGTTCGATGAGCCAGCGGGCCATCTCCTTATGGCCGCAGGCGGCCGCGCCGTGCAGCAGGGAGCGCCCCTGGCTGTCCTGGAAGGCAAGGACGGCGGGATCCTTCTCCGCCAGCGCCTGCAGGGCGGGGAGGTCGCCGGCGCGGACGGCTTGCTCTGTCTCGTCGGCAAGCCCCGGCGCGGGCGCTTTCTCCTCCGCAGCGGCGGCGAGGCGGATCGACAGGGCCATCCAGATCAAGAATGGTACGATATGCCTCTTCATCATGTTCTCCAGGAGCGGATCGGATCCCGCCCTTACCGCCTATATAGACGCGCGACTACCCTGGAGTGACTCCGGCGCCACCGATTTTTCGCCGATGGAAGCCAGGAAATTGTCCAGCAGCAGGACGGCCAGCTCGGCCATCCGCGGCTCGTGCTCGCGGCACTCGCGAGTGACGCGCGCCCGGCTTTTCCCGGCGGTCAGCAGTTCGTCGGCATAGCAGCGCGCCCAGCGCTCCGCCTCCCTGGCGGTGACCTCGAGGTGGAATTGCACCCCAACCGCGCTCCCCAGGCGGAAGCCCTGGTTGGGGCACTCCCAGCCCGCGGCCAGGCGCATTCCCCATGGCGGCACTTCGAACGCATCGCTGTGCCACTGGAAGACCGGGAAGCACTTGGGGAAGCCCTGGAAGAGCGGGTCGCTCTCCCCCGCCGCCGTCAGGCGCACGGGGGCCGTGCCGATCTCCTTCACCGGGTTGCGCCGCACGGTGCCTCCCAGCAGCCGCGCCAACAGCTGGGCGCCGAAACAGATCCCCAGGACGGGCCGGCCCTGATCCACGGCCCGCTTGAGGAATCCCGCCTCCTGCACCAGTTCGGGGTGGTCGTGGATATGGTTCGCCGACACCGGCGTGCCGCCGACGATCACGGCGTCCCAACCCTCCGCGTGCGGGATGGGCTCCCCGCGGTGGACCTGGACCGTCCGCAGGCCGATGTCTTTCTCCGCCAGCCGCCGGCCGTACAGGCCGATCCCTTCCTCGCGGCAGTTCTGCAGGACGAGGATTTGCGGCCGGCGCAGCGGTCGAGAGCAGCGGCTCATGGCCGCGGTCCGGGTTCAGGCCCGGCGCCGGCCAGCAGCAGCTTCAGGTTGCGGGCGATGTAGGCCAGGTCGTCGCCGCCGCTGACCCGGGAGAGCCGCTTCTTGAGCACCCGCTCCAGGGAGCCGTCGATGCGGCCGGCGAGCAGGGCGGCCGTTTCCCCCTCGGGGACCTCGCCCAGGTCGACGGTCCGGGCCTGCACTTCCTCGTTGGCCGGGCAGCGGAGCTGGCACTTCAGGCAGCCGACCAGGGCGTTGTGGGCCGTGGCCGGCACCCAGGATGGGATCGGGGCGGGAAGCTCGTTGTAGAGCGTCAGGCAGCGGGCCGGGTCGATGACGAAGTCCTGCCGGCGGATCGCGCCGGTGGGGCATTCCCGCAGGCAGACGGAGCAGCCCTTGCACTCGGGCAGCATGCGCAGGGGGCCCCAGTGATCTTCCAGGGGGCGGCGGCAATAGAACGCCAGCAGCTGGTGGAAGCTGCCGAAGCCCTCGACGTAGGCGATGTTGTTCCGGCCGTAGGCGGCCAGGCCGCTGCGCACGGCGAGCTGCTTCAGCGGCAGGCGGGCCCGCGGGAGATCGTCGGCGGCGGCGGCGATGCCGGCGGCGTAGAGCAGGCCGCGGAAGTCGTCCAGGCCGCGCCCGTCGTCGGCGTAGCCCGACGGGACCCAGACCCGCCGGCTCCGGCCGGCGATCCGGAAGGTGATGGCGGCGTTGGCCAGGGGCAGGGACATGACGACCAGCGAGCCGGTATCGGCCATCCCGGGCGGCAGGGCGTACTGGAACGAGCCGATGATGCCGCGCCAGGTCTTGTCGGCGCTGAGACGGCCCTCGCGGTCGAGCTTGTCCATCCAGTCGCGCAGCTCGGCGACATGGCGCACGGAGACGCTGCGCCAGTGGAAGCCCTCGGTCCCGGGCACGGGGCCGATCGCGCTGGCCCTGGCGGGAAAGGCCCTGCCGGCCAGGCCCAGGAGTGCCGCGGCCTGCGCAGTCCGGCGGAGGAACTCGCGCCGGGTCCAGGATTCACCGCGATCCATGATCGACCGGTCCTCGTCCGCCCGCCGTTGCCGCTGGTGCGCGTATTGTCATTCCGCCTGCGGCTGCAGGCGGCGAGCCAGCTTCATCTGCCGGCCGTTGATGCAGTGCTTGCGCATCTTTTCGAACAGGGCGGTGTACTTGACGCCCAGGATGGCGGCGGCATTGCGCTGGTGCCCCTGGGTCAGGGTCAGGCAGGCGCGCAGGATCCGTTTCTCAAACTCGTCCAGGAACTCCTTCAGCGGCGTGCGCTTGGAGTTGAGGTTGGCCAGCAGGTAGGAGGTCACCAGCGCCTCCAGTGCGGCGTCCAGCGATCGTTCGTTCCCGGTGTCGCCCCAGAAGGGGACGTTCAGGGTGCGCTCGTCCAGGACACAGGGCTGGGCTTCCTGGGGGACCGGCCTCATCCACGGGCCGCGGTTCAGGTTGTCGGCTTGGCCGACGGTCATCGTCTCGTTCATGGATCACCTCGCGTTCACAACCACAATACGCGCGAAACGCCGCGGCGATAACTAGGCGAAGGGTTGATTTTTGAATATAGATCCAAAGTTTTAGACGTTTTCAGCGGTTGCGCATGGGAATCCGAACCTTGTATAATGAGCCTGCGTGAATCGCGACATGGGCGGGCCGAACGCCCGCCGGCGCGGCAATGAACCCACGGATGCGCTGCTTCTGGCTGGCCTCGCTCCTGGCGGCGGCTCTCTGCCTCAACGGCCAGGGCAGGCAACAGGACGTGGTCCTCGAGGTCGACCAGATTGGCGGCGAGAACCCCCGGATGCCGGCGGGCATCCACGCCGTCCTGCTGGACGAGACCGGCTACCTCTGGATCGGCTCGGCGCAGGGGCTGGCGCGTTACGATGGCTACCGCGTGATCCCGTTCCGCATCGCGGCCGGCGCTGCCGCCGATCCGGCGGTGCGCTCCCTGTGCCAGGCTCCCGGCGGCCGCCTCTGGCTGGCGACACCGGCCGGACTGCTGCGCGTCGATCCGGCGAGCGGCCGGGTCGAGCGCTTCCGTCACGCCGTCGGCCGCCCCGAGTCCATCGGCAGCGACGACCTGACCTGCCTGCACGCGGCGCCCGCCCTGCCCGGAAGGCTCTGGATCGGATCGGCCGCCGGCACGCTGGACGCCCTGGACGTGGGCACGGGACGCGTCCGCCGCATGGTCCCCGCCCCCGGCCTGGGCGCCGTGCACGCGCTCGCCAGCGATGCGGCCGGCGTCCTGTGGATCGCCGCCGCCGGCGGCCTGTTCCATTGCCTGCCCGCCGAGGAGCGGGTCGTCGCCGATCCCCTGCCGACGGCCGTGCCCGCGTTGCCCCGGCCGGACGGGGTCAGCTCCCTGTGGATCGATCCCGCCGCCCCGGGCGGCCTCTGGCTGGCCGCCCCGGGAGCCGGCCTGCTGCGCTTCAGCCCGGCGACGGGCGCGTGGCAGCGCTGCCTGGGCGAGGCCGCCGGCGGCGCCCCGGCGCCTGGAGACGTGCGCATCAACGCCATTGCCCCCTTTCCCGACGATGGCGGTAGCCTTTTGCTCGGCACCGACGAGGGACTGTACCGCTACGACCCGATGGCGCAGCGCTGCCGCCGCGTGCCGCTTTGGGTCGACGGCAAGGTGCTGCGCGCAGGCCGCGTCATCCTGTTCATCCAGCCCGACCGCAACGGCATCTTCTGGATCGGGTCGCGCAGCGAGGGGCTCTGCAAATGGAGCCGGTTGCGCAAGAATTTCCACGTCCACCTGCCGTACGGCGAAGAGGGGCCGGCCGGGTCCGGCCGCGGACCGCTGCCCAATCCCCTTGCCAACTGGGTCACCTCGTTCCAGGACCGGGGGCCGGACGGGATCCTGCTGACGACCTACGGCGGCGGCATCCTGTTTTTCGACCGCCGGGACAATTCCTTCCGCCGCCTGCTGCTCGATCGCGGCCGGCCCGGCCGCAAGCTCAACCAGTTCATCACCGATTCGCGCAGCGACCGCGGCGGCGACCTGTGGTTCCTCACCGGCGAGGGCCTGGCGCGCTGCGCGCCCGACGGCCGCCTGCAGCGGCTGTTCGCCGTCAGCGCCGACTTGGCCGAGGAGGTCCTCACCTTCGCCTTCGCCGTCGGCCGCCGCGGCCAGGCCTGGATCGCCAGCGACCGGGGATTGGTCAGGCTCGACACGGGAGACGGCAGCCTGCGCCGCTACCGGCACGACTTCCGCGACCCGCGCAGCCTCAGCCATGACCGCGTCAACGCCGTGCTGGAGGACGACGCCGGCGCCGTCTGGGCCGCGACCGACGAGGGGCTGGACCTATACCGCCCCCAGGACGACGGCTTCGCCGTCTTCCGCAACGATCCCGGCGATCCCCGCAGCCTGGCCAGCAGCCAGGTCAACTCCCTGATGCAGGACAGCCGCGGCCGCCTGTGGCTGTGCACCGCCGGCGGCATCGATCTCCTGGAGCGCAAGGACGGCCGGGTCGCCTTCCGCCATTTCCCGGCGCCGGGCGGCGAACCCGCGCAGCGGATGGTGCTCTCCTTGGTCGAGGAGACGCCGCGTACTTTTTGGGCCGGGACCAGCGCCGGCCTGGCCCGCTTCGAGCCCGAGCGCGGCACCTACACGTTCTATGATCGCCGCGACGGCATCGTGGCGGACGGGGTGGCCGAAGCCTTCTGCGGCCTGCGCAGCCGCGACGGCGAGCTGTTCTTCGGCGGCCGCCGCGGCTTCTTCCGCTTCCGCCCCGAGGGGATCGCCTTCAACCGCCGCCCGCCGCGGCTGGTCTCCACCGGCTACCGCATCTACGACACCCCCGAGGCCGCCGCTGCCGGCGAGATGGTCCCCTTCACCCCGGCCGCCGACGACATTCCCGGCCGCAAGGTCGTGCGCATCGAGTTCGCCGCCCTGGATTTCGCCAGGCCGGAGAAGAACCAGTATGCCTTCCGCCTGGAAGGGATCGACAAGGACTGGGTCTACCAGGGGACGAAACGCGTCTACGAGCTGCCCAAGCTGCCTGTGGGCCGCTACACCCTTCAGGCAAAGGCGGCCAACAACGAAGGGATCTGGAACGAATTCCCCACGGCCGTGCCCGTCCGCGTGCGCAGGCCTCACTGGATTCAATGGCGCTTTCCGGCGCTGGCGGCGCTGGTCGTGATCGCGGCCGCCGGGACCTGGGTGCTGCTGCGCCGGCGTCGGCGCCGGCTGCTGCGCATGGCCGTCCCCGACAACCTGGAGCGGGTGCTGGAGAAGTTCTCCATCTCCAGGCGCGAGGGGGAGATCGTCCGCCTGCTGCTGGCCGGCAAGAGCAACAAGCAGATCGAGGATGAGCTCTATATCGCCATGGCCACGGTCAAGATCCACGTGCACAACATCTACCGCAAGGTGGGCGTGGGCAGCCGGCTGCAGCTGGTGCTGAAGCTGCAGCAGGAAGCGCAGAAGCTCGGCTAGAGCTCGGGGGGAAACGCAACTTGGCGTACGGCGTACGGCACACGGCGTACGGCAACAGCCCAATGAATCTCAGGGAGAACAAAGGGAAGAGGGAGAGAAGGCAGAGGGAAGAGAGAGTGGAAAAAGCCCCATCTCAGTATTTCTTCTTCCCCACTCTGTCTTCCCTGAGTCTTTCCCTCTGACTTCCCTCTGTCTTCTCTGGAGCTTCTGAAGCCGTGCGCCGTATGCCGGGTTCGCCAGCTTACTTCGCCAGCTTCAACGCCCGGTCGACCGCCTTGAGCAGCGGCTTGACCGAGATCTCGGCCCCCACCGCCCTCTTCATCCACTCCTGGGGCAGGATGTTGCCGGCGGCGCACATGCGCTCCATCTCCGGCCCCAGCACCTTGTCCTTCAGGTAATCCTCGAGCTGGAACTGGATGACGTTGCCCAGCGCGTAGTGGGGCAGGTACAGAGTGTAGTCGATCATGTGCGAGTAGACGGCCAGGATCACCTGGTCGCGGACGCCGAAGACCGGCGCGTAGTACTGGTTCCACACCGAGCGGGCGATGTCCAGCACCGCCTCCTTGAGCTGGGCCGGCGTGGCGTCGGGATGGCCGTACAGCCAGTGCCAGGCCTGCATGTCGACCAGCGAAACGCCCATGATCTCGTAGGCGCCCCAGAAGGTGTCGAGCGCCTTCAATTCCTTCCGGCGCGGGTCGGGCTCCTGGACGCCCAGCAGTTCCAGGTCCCGCTCCTGGAAGATGTAGGCGAAGGCCTCGGTGAAGGCGCCGTTGGGCACTCCGGCCAGGGCGTACTCGTCGATCAGGTGCAGGTCGAGGACGTTCTCCACCGCGTGACCGAACTCGTGGAGCGCGATGTTGTAGCCCTTGTAGTTCATGCCGCCGGGGACGATGCGCGTGCGCAGCCGCGACTTGAAGCGGCGGGACTGCGCCTGGGCGTTGTGCCCCGAGCCGCGGGCCGGGTCGACCTGGACCCGGGCGGCGATATAGGCGGCGCGATCGGGGCTGAAGCCGAGCCGGGCCAGGAAGACGGGCAGGTCCTTCTCGAAGGCGGCGGCGTCGGGATACTTTTTCTTGATGATGCGGTCCAGCTCCTCCTCGGGGATGGCGCTTCCCCTGAGCAGGCCCGGGTACCAGATGTCGAACGGCTGCAGCTTGCGGCCCAGCCGCCGGGAGACGAGGGCGGCCACCTTTTTCACCTGCGGCGACGACAGGAGCTCGCGGAACATCGCCTCCGCCTCCGGCTCGGGGATCTCGCGGCCGACGTCGAAGGAGCGGCGGATGTGGTCGGGATAGAGCGGGCTGTAGGGATCCATCAGGCGCATGGCCCGGAAGGTGTCCAGGAAGACCCGGTAGCGGGTGTCGGGCTCGGGCACGGACTCGACCGGGCGGCCGTTGTCGAACACGGCGTTGCTGAAGGGATTCCACTGGTAGCGCCCGGAGTTGACCATCACCTCGGGGATCTCCTGGCGGACGATGCGCTCCAGCAGGCGGTAGATGGCGTGCTGCCTGACCAGCGGCTGCGGGTCGGCGTAGCGCGCCTTGAGCTCGTCGCGGATGCCCCAGTGGCAGATCAGCTTCATGTCGTCGGGGAACAGCTTCTGGTTGTCGGGCCCCAGCACGCGGCCCATGTAGATGTTGTAGTCGGAGATGTAGCGGCCGGCGGCGGCCATGCGCTCCGAGATCTCCTGGCTCACCGCGGCGGGCAGGCGGGTGGTGTTGCTGCCGGCGGTGCGGGCGTAGGCCCACTGCAGGCGGTCCCATTGCGGGGCGCGGGCGATCTTCTCCGCCAGCGTGTAGACGGGGAAGTTCAGCAGGGTGATGAAGGCGGTCTTGTTCTGGAACAGGTCGTCTGAGAGATGGGCGGCGGGATCGAAGCCGTTCATGGCGATGTCCAGCGGCGTGACCTCGCCCCAGTCGAGGTCCACCGGCTGGTCCTTGTCCAGCGCCATCTCGGCGAACAGGCCGCCGAGGGCCTCGCTGTAGAACCCCAGCTTGCGGTACAGCGCCTCCTGCGGCGCCCCGGAGGCGGCGAAACGGTCGCGGCAGAAGGCGGCGAAGTCGGCGGCGCCGCCGTCGGCCTCGAGCCACAGGCCGGCGACCTGGTCGACGCCGCGCTCGACGCGGAAGCGCTCGCCGTCGCCGAAGCGCGCCAGCAGCTCGGCTTTCGCCTGGCGCACGGCGTCGTCGGAAATGAAGCGGGCCGGCGGCTTCTCGGCGGCCAGCGCGGCGGCCATGGTCAGGAATAGAAACAGCAGCGCGGTACGTTTCATGGGGCACCTCCAGGGCAAGGGATCATCCTCGGAAACGGTAGCAGAACGGCCCGCTTTTGGCAAGCTCCTTTTGCCGCCGCGTTTGCCGCTGCTCAGAACTGATAGCGGTAGCTGACCTTGAAGAAGAGGCTCTGGCGGGTCTGGAAGTAGCGGTCACCGGTGACGCCGCGCTGCCAGCCGCCGTCGGCCCAGGAGCGGCTCTCATCGAGCGTGCCGTAGCCGAGATAGAGCACCGTGCCGGGGATATAGGTGAACGAGGCCAGGAAGTCGCCCAGCGCGCGGCGATTGAAGCTGTCGTACTGCACCAGGCCGCGGACGAAGAACTTGGAGCTGAACTGGTAGGTCAGGCGCCCGCGCAGGATCTCCTGGTTGTAGACCCGCTCGCCGCTTTCGATGCGGCGGAAGCGGCAGTTGACCCGCTCCGCGAACAGGTTCAGGCTCCGGCTGGGCTGCAGCGTGAAGTTCGCGTGCCACTGCACGCGATTGCCCAGGAAGGGCTCGGCGGGGTCATAGTAGATGGCGTCGCCGAAGCTCAGGCAGGAGTGGAGGTTGAGCCACTTGAACGGCTGCAGGTTGACGTAGGCCTGGCCCAGGGTGCGCTGGAACTCCTGCCCGGCCCAGCACTCCTGGGCGAAGTACACGCTGCCGCCGACGCTGCCCTTGAGGATGAAATTGCTGTCCAGGCAGAGCTGCAGCTCCTTGTCGTCCATGCCCGAGACCCGGTCGTGGATGACGGCGGCGTACATGTTGGGCACGACGCTCAGGAGCCAGGGCAGGCGCTTCTTGTCGGGGACGAAGCGCTTCTGGAAGTAGAGCTTGAGGGTGGAAATGCCGCTGCGCTGGTAGTAGGCGGTGTCCATCTGGAAGCCGGGGTCGATGCGCTCGACCATGGCCAGGGCGAAGGTGTTTCCCTTGGAGAACCCGTACTCGGCGGTCAGGTAGCCGCCCTGCGCCTCGCCGCCCGCGTTGGGGCGGTCGGAGAAAGAGCGGATGTAGTGGCCGACCAGCTGGTGGTTCTTGAGGAAGCGCAGCGAGAAGTCGGCGGCCAGGGCGCGGTTGTATTCCGCGCCGAACTCGCGGCCGCTGTACAGGAAGCCGACGTAGTTGTCCTTGCCCAGGCCCAGCTTGCCGCGGCCGATCCAGTAGGTCGCCGCCCGCCCCAGGTCCGGGTTCTCGCCGTCCTCCCAGGCGCGGCCCGGAGAGCGGTCGGCGGCGGCCAGCAGGGCGAACGATCCCCGGCCCTGCTCGCCGGTGAGGCGCACCCCCCAGCGCGGATCGACGATCAGCCGCGTGTTCACCGGCAGACCCATGTTGCCCAGGCCGTCGCCCACGCCGGCCAGGTCGAACAGGTTCCCCGCCTCCATGAAGAAGGGGCGCTTCTCCGCGTACAGCAGGGGATAGCGCTGGTTGGTCGTGACCTGCAGGGCGTCGCTCTCCACCTGGCTGAAATCGGGGTTGACGGTGGCCTCGGCGACGATCGACGAGGTGATGCCGTACTTCAGTCCGAAGCCCAGGTCGCGGGTCTGGTCGGCGCCCGACCAGGAGGAGGGCGAGAGGCGGTTCCAGGCGGAGGAGTAGGTGAAGGATGGAAGCGCTTCCAGCACCAGCGGCTGCGGCAGCTCGGAGATGCGGATCTCGGCCTGCGAGACGCCGATGCCCTGCCCCGGCACCAGGTGCGGCCAGGAACCGCTCATGCCCAGGCGGCTGATGCGGCGCCAGAACAGCACGCCCATGCGCACGTCCTTGCCGCTGGCGAAGCGGATGTTCTTCAGCGGCTGGCGGATCTCGACGATGTAGCCGTCGGCGACGACCTTGCCGGCGCTGTACCACACCCAGTCGGTGGAGGAGTCCTCCATCTCGCCGGTACGGAAGATGTCGCCCTGGGCGCCGCTGGGGTTGACGAAGAGCTCGTAGCCGTATTTCCTGCCGTTGGCGGTGTCGAGCGACAGGCCGACCCAGTCGTCTTCGAAGATGCCGTCGCGCTTGGTCAGCGAGGTCTTGATCCGGTCGGGCTGGCTGTCGAAGCAATGGAAGGCGAAGTAGAGGTTCTCGCTGTCATAGGTCACGTAGGCCCGCGTGCGCTGGGGCAGCTCGCTGCCGTTGACGGGGTTGTAGGTAATCCAGACGTCGTCGACGACGGCGGCGGTCTTCCAGGCCTCGTCGTCGAGCGAGCCGTCGAGCAGCGGCGGCGAGACGGCCTTCGCCGGCGCCAGCGGGAGCACCTTCTGCAGCGGCACGGAACCGTCGGCCATGCCAGCCAGCATCAGCAGCACGATAATCCAAAAAATTGACTTTTTCATTGTCCCTGTGGCTCCTTCCGCTCTATTAGACGCGCGAGCCGGCGCCGGGGTTACATGAAAAAGGGGCACACCCATGAATGCGTCCCGCGGCTCCGATCCTTTTTCGAAGCACAGGGAAGACAAAGGGAAGCCAGAGGGAGGAATGAGGGAAGAGAGAGTGGGAAATACCCTATGGATCAATGCCAAAACCCTTTGCCGAGAAAGTGCCTGTCCAAAAAAAACACATCCTGGACCGCAAGGGGGAAAAGGGAACGACCGGCGGGGGCGTCCGCCGCCGGGGCGGACGCCCCCGCCGCGGGGGAGGGGTCAGTTCTTCTTCTGCTTGCGCAGCCGGGCGACGATCTTCTCCATCTCGCCGACCAGGCGGTCGAAGCGCTTCAGGGCGATGACGTAGGGTTCGGGGCCGGCCATGTCGACGCCGGCCTTCTTCAGGATGTTCAGCGGGTAGTCGCTGCCGCCCGCCTTCAGCACCTCCAGGTAGCCGTCGCGGGCGCGGGCGTCGCCCTGGGCCACGCGGTCGCTGAGCGCCAGCGAGGCGATGATGCCGGTGCTGTACTGGAAGACGTAGTAGTTCATGTAGAAATGGGGGATGCCGCTCCACTCGCTCTGGATGTAGTCGCCCACCTGGCAGACGCCCTGGTCGTGGCCGTAGTAGCGGCGGGTCAGCTCCAGGTACTTCTGGTTCAGCCAGTCGGCGGTCAGGGTCTGGCCCTGCTCCACGCGCTGGTGCATGGCCAGCTCGAACTCGGCGAACAGCGTCTGGCGGAACAGGGTGCCGCGGAAGCCGTCGAGGTAGTTGTCCAGGATGTAGAGCTTGAACAGGTCGTCCTTCTCGCTCTTCAGCAGGTGGTGCATCAGCAGGTGCTCGTTGAAGGTCGAGGCGATCTCGGCCAGGAAGGTCGTGTAGTCGGCGGTGGGGAAGGGCTGGCTGCGGTCGGAGAAGTAGGAGTGCATGGCGTGGCCGAGCTCGTGGGCGGTGGTGGCCACGGCGTCGTAGTCGCCGTTGTAGTTGAGCTTGATGTAGGGATGGACGCCGTAGACGCCGCCCGAGTAGGCGCCGCTCTCCTTGCCCTGGTTGGGGTAGAGGTCCATCCAGCGCTCGTCGAAGGCGCGGCGCAGGCCGGCGGCGTAGTCGGGGCCGAGCGGCTTCAGCGCCGCCGTGATGAGCCGGCGGGCCTCGTCGAAGGTGTAGGTCTTCTCGATGGCCTGGACCGCCTGGGCGTAGACGTCCTCGTAGCGGAACGTCTCCAGGCCGAGCATCTTCTGCTTGAGGGCCAGGTAGCGCTGCAGGGCGGGGAGGAAGGCGTGCACCTGGCGGATCAGCTGCTGGTAGACATCGGGCGAGATGTCCTCGCCGAAGAGGCGGGCGCTGAGGCAGTCGGGATAGCGGTGAGCCTGGGCGGAGAAGAAGTGCTGCTTCATGGCGCCGTCGACGAGGATGGCCAGGGTGTTCTCGAAGCGCTTCTGGTTCTCCCAGAACGACGTCATCACCAGCGAGCGGTCGGCGGCGTTCTTGGAGCCGCGCAGGCGCTGGTAGGCGGCCTGGTCGAGCCGCACCTTGCCGCCGTCGGCCAGGGTGACCTCGGAGCGCGGCAGCTCGACGTTGTTGAGCATGCCCGAGGCGCTCGCCGGCACGCCGCTGAACAGGTGGGTAAGCGCGACGATGCGCTGCTGCTCGCCGGGCAGGACGTGGTCCTTCTCGCGCAGGATGCCCTCGACGGCGAAGCGGTAGACGTCCAGCTTCGGCTCGGCCTTGCGATAGGCGGCGAACCGCTCCGCGCCCAGGGCCAGGATGTCGGGCTGCATGAAGGCCAGCTTGGCGTTCAGCTGCACGAAGCCGGTGCGCACCTCGCCCGCCATGGCCTGGAAGCGGGTATTGCCCATGTCGGTGTCAGCCTGGTGGCTGGCGTAGGCCATCAGCCGCGCCCCCTTCATCTGGATGGCGCTGGCCAGGTCGAGCAGGGACAGCATGGCCGCGGGCGAGGCGGTCCAACCCTTGGCCACCTCGTCGATGCGGGCGATGTCGGCTGTCACCCGCTCTTTCTCGGCCCGCCAGTCGGCCTCGCTGGCGTACAGGTCCTCGATCTTCCAGGTATGCTCGACCGGGACCTCGGCGCGGGGCTTCAGCGAATAGTCGGGGATCTTCTTCATCTCATCGGCCGCCGTCGCCAGGCCCGGCAGCAGGATGGCGCAGAGCGCCAGGAAAACCAGTGATGTACGGTTGCGCATGATCGTTTCTCCTTTGCTTCATGGTACGGATGGGATTATACGGGATTGCGGGCGCAGGGTTCAATTCTACCCCCCCCCCGTCGGCGACACTGCCACCCCGGCCAGTGGGGCCTTTCCTGCCCCACTGTCGGGGATTGAATAGCCTCCGGGGCTTCGCCGTCGGCGACACTGCCACCCCGACCAGTGGGGCATTTTGCCCGACTACAGGGAAGCCAAAGGGAAACCAGAGGGAGGAATAAGGGAAGAGAGAGTGGGAGAAACCCTGTCAGCACCTCTTTCCCACTTTGCTTTCCCTCTGCCTTTCCCTCTGTATTCCCTCCCTCTTCCCTGGAGAACCAAATGGCCTCGGGGGCTTCGCCGTCGGCGACACTGCCACCCCGACCCGTGGGGCGTCTTGCCCCGTTACAGGGAAGCCAAAGGGAAACCAGAGGGATGAATGAGGGAAGAGAGAGTGGAAGAAACCCTGTCAGCACCTCTTTCCCACTTTGCTTTCCCTCTGCCTTTCCCTCTGTATTCCCTCCCTCTTCCCTGGAGAGCCAAATGTCCTTGAGGACTTCGTCCCGATTGACTTGCGGCCCGCGTTCCGCTATGGTGGGACCATGGAGCCGCACCTCATCCATGCGGTGCTGATCGTCGACGACGACGAGGTCATCACCGGGCTGATCCGCGACACGCTGGAGCCGGAGGGGTACGCCGTCGCCGCCGCCGGCTCCGCCACCGCCGCCCGCGAGGCGCTGGGCGGCACGCCCTTCGACCTGATCATCCTCGACATCGGCCTCCCCGACGGCAACGGTTTCGACCTGTGCCGGGAGATCCGCGCCAGATCGGATATCCCCATCATCTTCCTCACCGGCCGCAGCGACGAGGTCGACCGCGTGCTCGGCCTGGAGATCGGCGGCGACGACTACATCACCAAGCCCTTCAGCCCCCGCGAGCTGCTGGCCCGCATCCGCGTCATCGAGAAGTGGATCCCGCGCGACGGCCGGCGCTCGGCCGCGCCGGGCGGCGCCGCCGGCCCCTTCCGCATCGACGAGCGCCGGCAGGCGATCTTCTACCGCGGCGCCGAGCTGGCGCTGACGCGCTTCGAGTACTTCATCCTGCGCATCCTGGTCAGCCACCCGGGCTGGACCTTCAGCCGCGAGAAGCTGATGGAGCTGGCTTGGCCCGCGCCCCATGCCAGCGACCTGCGCACCGTCGACGCCCACATCAAGTCGATCCGCGCCAAGCTGAAGGCCGTGGCCCCGCAACTCGACCCGATCGCCACCAAGCACGGTTTCGGTTACTACCTGAAGGACCGCTAGTCCCGGCGGCCCACTTCCGGTGCCAACCAGACGCAAAAATCCCATTAATGGCGTTTTTACAAAAAATTCACGATAAATTCACAGTGTTGTTCTATTACTATTGAGGTTTTATATATATTTATATACAATTCTACCCAGTGAGGCAAATGCGGATGAACGGAGAAAAGAGTAAGCCAGGCCGGAACCGCACGAGTAGGAGCCTGCGGCCCCTTTCTGTGATTGCGAAATCCATAGCCGCAAAAGAGATAGATGCCGGAGTTTCGGAGCTGCCGGGAGCCAAAGCGATGACCATACCCACCCGCCAAGAGCGGAGGACCTCATGAAAAGAAAGTTATTTTTGATCATCATAGCCATTCTGCCCGCCTTGCCCCTGGCCCTGCCGGCCCAATCCTACGCCGCTTTCCCGCTGGGGATCACGGCCAGGGCGCAGGACCTGGCCACCGACAACAACGGCAACCTGCACTTGGTCTGGGTGACGAGCACCAATGCCATCTACTACGGCCGCATCGTGCCCGACGGCAGCGGCGGCTTCACCGTCAGCGGCCAGCAGCTGGTGGTAGCGGCCAACGCCAAAGCCTCGCAATGGACCCGGCCGCGGATGGCGGTCCGGCCCGACGGCTCCACCGTCCACGTCGTCTACCTGGAGAGCGATACCCAGGTCAAGCACTCTTGGCGCAACAGCAGCGGCGCCTGGACGACCGAATACATCCGCAACGGCGGCAGCAACTACGCCTTCCCCTCCATCGGGGTCAATGCCAACGGCACCCTGCACTTCATCGCCCAGCGCTGGGGCAGGACCTCGCCGATCATTTACCTCAAGAAGCCGGTCGGCGGCGCCTGGAGCGCCGACGTGGCCATCACCGACACGGCCGTCGAGTACCGCGACTGCGCCATGTTCACCGATTCCGCCGGCGGCGTCCACGCCAGCTGGCACGCGGGCAACCGACCCGGCTATTACCGCTATGCCCCGTCGGGCACCGACCTGAGCGCGGTCTCCACGCTGGCGATCCCCCTGCGCAGCGGCGTGTCGACCAACGCCTTCGGCGACATCTTCGTGCGCGCCGACGGCCAGGTGCACACCGCTTTCGCCACCTGGGGGGTCGAGCAGGCGACCATCGACCACTCCTTCCGCAACAGCGGCGGCGGGTTCCAGACGCCCACCTGCGCCAGCGGCGGCACCATCGACAACGATGACTTCGACTGCTGGCCGGCCATCGCCGCCGATGCCACCCGCGTCTACGCGGCGTGGGCCGAGTCCCACACCGGCACCTATTTCGCGAAGGTGAAGCTGTCGATCAAGGAGGGGACGGCGTGGACCCGCTACACGGTTGACGAGACGGCGGCGGTGTACGCCTACTCCAAGCCCTCGATCACCCTCACCCGGGCCGGGCTATTCGGCGTCTGGCGCTCCAACATGTTCGCCTCCGGCCAGCTGGTGCTCGGCGTCATCGCCGCTCCGACCACCATCACCGTCACGGCGCCCAACGGCGGCGAAACCTGGTACTCGGGTGAAACCCGCGCGATCACCTGGACCTCGACCGGCATCCTCCCCAGCGTCGACATCAGGTATTCGACCAACGGCGGCAACACCTGGATCCCCGTGGCCACTGGCACGGCCAACGACGGCACATTCTCCTGGACCGTCCCCGCCACGCCGGCGACCGACTGCCGGGTGCGGGTGAGCGAACCCAACGGCACTCCCTATGACGACAGCAACGCTTCGTTCACCATCGTGACGCTGCCGCCGGAAACGATTTCCACTCCCGCCATGCCCGCCGGCCCCTCCGCGGGGACGATTTCCGTCAGCTACGGTTTCACCAGCGGCGGCGCCGTGTCCAACCTCGGCCATGCGCTGCAGTACAAGTTCGACTGGGGCGACGGGGCCGACTCGGGCTGGCTGGCGGCGGGCGTCACCCAGGCTTCCCACGGTTGGGCGGCCGGCGGCAGCTACCAGGTCCGGGCCATGGCGCGCTGCGCCAGCCACGTGACCGTCGAGTCGCTGTGGTCGAACGCGCATACGGTCAACATCGGCAGCTGCCTGGCCAACGACCGGGATGATGCGCTGGCGACCTGGGACAATCAGGGAGTGTACTACCGCAATTCCGACACCGGCGCCTGGGTGAAGCTGGCCACGCCGGCGACCATGATCACGCGCGGCGACCTGGACCACGACTGCGTCGACGACCTGATCGGCATCTGGCCGAACCAGGGCGGGGTGTGGGTGAAGTACTCCAAGAGCGGCGCCTGGAGCCTGATCGCCTCAACGGCGGCGGACATCGCCGCCGGCGACATGAACGGCGACGGCCGCGACGACCTGCTGGGGACCTGGGCCGGCCAGGGGGTGTACTATCGGAACTCCGCCAGCGGCGCCTGGGTGCAGCTGGGGACGCCGGCGACACAGTTGACGGCTGGCGACCTCGATGGCGACGGCGTCGATGACCTGATCGGCGTCTGGCCGGGACAGGACGGGATCTGGGTGAGGTACTCGCAAGGAGGGACCTGGGCCAACCTGTCGACAACCCCGGCGGAACTCAGCGCCGGCGACATGAACGGCGACGGCCGGGACGACGTGCTGGCGAGCTGGGACGGCCAGGGCGTGTACTACCGGAACTCGGCCAGCGGCGCCTGGGTGCAACTGGCGACTCCGGCGACGCGGGTGGCGGCCGGGGATCTTAACGGCGACGGAGCCGACGACCTGATCGGCATCTGGCCGGATCAGGACGGCATCTGGGTGCGCTACTCGATCGGCGGCTGGGACAACCTGTCCACGACGGCGCAGGACATCGCCGCCGGCAGGATGCGGGCGGCGGGAGCCGCCGGCAATGAGCCGCCAGCGGCCGCGTCGATGGGGGACGCCAACCATTGGGGTCCCCGCGCCGGCTGCGGAGCGGAAGACGCCGCCGCCAGCGGCCCAGGCGGCGCGGATTTCGCCCCCGAGAAGAGCGCCGATCTGGAACCCCATTCAACGGACGATGCTCCGCGTCGGCCCGGTCCTGGAGAGGCCGGATTCACGTGCAGCGAAGAACCGGGCTTCATGCCCGGGAATCCGCCCCGCCGGAAGCCGTAATCCCGCCCGAGGCGCCGCCCGGAACTGCTGTCAGCGGGCGGCGGCGCACGCCATGGCCATAGACCTGCCGCCCCACTTGACAAACATTTGCAAGTAAAAATCGCTTTGTGCTACCATGCGGGAGGCTTGTCTTCCGCCCCGACCCGGATGGGGTGATGGCTCGGCGAAGACGGACAAGCGCCGGGGAGAAGGGCGATGGGGAAGAGCCGCGTGGAGGGAAAATGAAAACGATCAGGCACATGGTTCGTGGAGGGCTGCTGCTTGCGATGTTCATCGCCGCCGTCATGCCGCTGCCGGGCGATTCCCAGGAGCCGCAGCTCAATCCGTATGGGATCCAATCCGGCAATCCTTTCCTGGTGGAACGGACTATGCTGAACGGGAAATCGATCGACAAGGTCATCGTCCCCGGCCCGCCGACACCGTTTCCGTACGCCATCCGGCCGGTGATCGCCACGTTGCCGGAGCCCAATCCCGCGGCCGGGATCAACCTCATCGCCAATGTCCCGGCATCGACCTGGGCCTTCGGATGCTCGGCGACTTCGGCGGCCATGATGTTCGGCCACTACGACAACACCGGCTTCGGCAACATGTATGCCGGGCCGACCAACGGCGGCGTCTACCCCATGACCAACGCGACATGGGGAACCGTCCTGATCAACGGGGAGACGCGGGCGCTGAACCCGCTCAGCGCCACCCGCAACGGCCTCGACGGCCGCGCGATCAAGGGGCATGTGGACGATTACTGGATCCAGTACCTCAACAGCGGCGACGATCCGTTCATCACCGGGGGCTGGGCGGAGCACACCCACGGGGACTGCACCGGCGATTTCATGGGAACCAACCAGTCTTTGGTCGGGAACAGCGACGGGTCCACCACTTTTTATTACTGGACGGACGGCAGCCGTCTCTATGATTTCAGCGATTACGAGCCCTCGGTGCGCGACGGTTGTCACGGGATGAAGCTGTTCGTCGAATCGCGCGGATACACCGTGCCCAGCCAGGGCAACTACAGCCAATACATTTATGGCTATAACGGCAACACCCTGGGATTCACATTCGCGAACTACAAGGCCGAGATCGACGCCGGCCGCCCGGTGCTGATCCAGGTCGACGGCCATACGATGCTGGGCTTCGGATACGACGATTCCACCTCGACCATCTATCTCCACGACACCTGGGACTATTTGGACCACACCATGACCTGGGGCGGCGAGTATGCCGGCATGGCGCATTACGGGGTCACGGTCTGCCAGGTCAGCGCCCCGGCCAAGGACGATCTTCTGGCCACCTGGGACGGGCAGGGGGTGTACTACCGCAATTCGGACACCGGGGCGTGGGTGAAGCTGGCCACGCCGGCGACGCTGATCGCCAACGGTGACCTGGACGACGACGGCA
>JAKLEC010000003.1 GCA_022711715.1 Acidobacteriota bacterium | reverse complement strand
TCGCTGTTTCTTGGGGACGGAGCTTTAAAATTTGACTTTTTTGCCGCATGGTAAAAAAGTAAAGAATTAAAGTACCGTCCCCAAGGCAACGGCCTTGTCCGGCCAGGGCCGCAGTGGTACAATGTCACATGTCACATCAGCCTTGCCAGCGGGGGCGGCGATGATCGCCCCGGTCGTTCTCGTTTCGGCGGCCATCCTCGCCGTTGCCTATCTCCTGTACGGCCGCTTCCTGGCGCGGCGCCTGAGGCTCGACGACGGCACCCCGACGCCGGCGGTCACCGTCAACGACGGCCGGGACTACGTACCGGCCTCGGCGGGGCTCCTGCTCGGCCAGCACTTCTCGGCCATCGCCGCCGCCGGCCCCATCGTCGGCCCGATCATGGCCGGCATCTGGTTCGGCTGGCTGCCGGCGCTGCTGTGGATCGTCCTCGGCTCAATCTTCATCGGCGGCGTCCACGATTTCTCCAGCCTGGTCGCCTCGGTGCGCCACGGCGGCGCGTCGATCGGCGAGATCGTGCGCCGCAACCTGTCACCGACCGCCTACCGCCTCTTCCTCACCTTCGTCTGGCTCTGTCTGGTTTACGTCATCGCCGCCTTCACCGACATCACCGCCCAGACCTTCCGCACCGTGGGCGCCTCCGGCGAGGCCTTCGGCGCCGGCGTGGCCGCCTCCTCCGTTCTCTACATCCTGGCGGCGATGGCCATGGGCGTCCTGCTCTACCGCTTCCGCTGGAAGGAGGGCCGGGCGACCCTGCTGTTCCTGCCGCTGGTGCTGTTCATCATCTGGATCGGACCGCGCCTGCCGGCGCCGCTGCTGGACTTCCTGGCCGCGGTGCCGGTGAAGGGCTGGGACGTCGTCCTCCTAGGCTACTGCTTCTTCGCATCGGTCATCCCGGTGTGGCTGCTGCTGCAGCCGCGCGGCTACCTGGGCGGCTGGCTCCTCTATCTGGTGATCTTCGCCGGGCTGGGCGGCGCCCTGTTCGGCGGCATCCCGGCCGCCTACCCGGCGCTGAACTTGAGCGGGCTGAACAGCCTGCTCAACGGCAAGCAGCTGTTCCCGCTGCTGTTCATCACCATCGCCTGCGGCGCCTGCTCCGGGTTCCACGGCATCGTCGCCTCGGGAACCACCGCCAAGCAGCTGGCGCGCGAGCGCGACGCCCGCCCCGTCGGCTACGGGGCCATGTTGCTCGAGGCCCTGGTGGCCGTGCTGGCCCTGGCCACGGTGATGGCCCTGGCGCCCGGCTCGCCCGCCCTGAAGGAGGATCCCAACCTCATCTATGCCCGGGGCATCGCCCGCTACCTGGGGCTGGCCGGCATCGACCCGGGGCTGGCCCTGTCGTTCGCCCTGCTGGCCTTCTCCACCTTCGTCTACGACACCCTCGACGTCTGCACGCGCCTGGCGCGCTACATCCTCCAGGAATTCACCGGCTTGAAGGGGCGGGCCGGCGTGGCCCTGGCCACGGCCGCCACCCTGGCCCTGCCGCTGCTGTTCCTGCTCTCGACCCGCGAAAAGGGCTACCTGGTGGCCTGGCCGATTTTCGGCTCCAGCAACCAGCTGCTAGCGGCGCTGACCCTGCTGGCGCTGGCCGTGTGGTTGAAGAACAGCGGCAAGCGCGCCGGCTTCGTCCTGCTGCCGCTGGCGGTGATGCTGGTCATGAGCCTGTGGTCGCTGGTGCTGCTGCTCAAGCCGTTCCTGGCGGGCGCGGCCGGATTCGACAGCCTGCTGTCGGCGGCCTTCGGCGCCATCCTGCTGGTGCTGAGCGCGTTCCTGCTGGCCGAGACGGCGCGCGTACTATGCAGAAGAAAGTGATAGTGTTAGTGATAGTGATAAGAACGGCGAACAACCCGATCTGTCCAAAACACTAGTGACGAGTGACGAGTGGCAGCCTTCGATCAGCTGGAATATGTTTAACTTTCTCGTTCTCTGTACAAATTTGTAAAAAGAGCCGCACTTATTTTGGTCTTTAAAGCATAAAGAAATCGGTCGAGTGTGTTTAACTACCATTATCACTACCACTATCACTTTCTTCAAATTTCTGAGAAGAGCCAAATTTACAAAGGGGCCGACTTGTGGTACATTGAGTACGAACGGAGCGCGCAACGCGCCCGGCGCGGACGGAGATCATGCATATCTACCTGAAAAAACTCGAATTGCACGGATTCAAGTCGTTTCCGGAAAAGACCGTCGTCCAGTTCCACCAGGGGATCACCGCCGTCATCGGCCCGAACGGCTGTGGCAAGAGCAACCTCGTCGACGCCCTGCTGTGGGTGCTCGGCGAGCAGCGCATCAAGAACCTGCGCGGCGAGAACAACGAGGACCTGATCTTCACCGGCAGCGTCTCCAAGAAACCCCTGGGCATGACCGAGGTCGGCGCCTTCTTCCAGAACAACGACAGCGAGACCTACATCGCCCGCCGCTTCTTCCGCAGCGGCGAGGGCAAGTACATCCTCAACGAGAAGTTCTGCCGCAACAAGGACATCCAGGACACTCTGTTCGACCTGGGCATCGGCGAACGCAACTACTTCATCTTCGAGCAGGGCAGCGTCGAAAAGATGGTGAACCTCAAGCCCAGCGAGCGCCGCATCCTCATCGAGGAGGCGGCGGGCATCGCCCAGTACCTGGAGCGCAAGAAGGAGACGGCCGGAAAGCTGATCATCGCCCAGCAGAACCTCGACAGCCTGGAGCTGGTGTTGCAGGAGAAGGGCAACCGCCTGCGCGACCTGAAGAACCAGGTCCACTTCGCCCGCCGCTACCGCGACGTCAAGAATTCGCGCAACGAGCTGCTGAAGACCCTGCTGAAGAAGAAGTACGTCGTGTTCAAGGAGGAGTTCGACCGCCAGGGCGCCAAGATCATGGAGTTCATCAACGGCGAGACGGCCATGGTCAAGGAAATCGCCGAGTACGACCGGCAGCTGCTCGAGCTGGAGAACAAGCGCTGGGCCCTGGAGCAGGGGATCAAGAGCAACCAGCAGTTCATCTTCGACCACAACAACAAGCTCCTGGAGGGCAGCAAGGAGATCGAGAAGACGCAGCAGCGCCAGGAGTTCCTGCGCCAAAAGATCGCCGAGCTGGAGCGCTTCGCCTCCGAGAGCGAGGCCGAGACGGGCGAGAGCGAGCGCCAGGACCGGGCGCTGGCGGCGGAGCTGGCGGAGTTCGAGAAGGAGCTGGCCGGCCGCGCCGGCGGCGACCAGGAGCTCGAGCGCGCCCTGCAGGCGGCGCGCCAGGCCATCGCCGAGCGCAACATCAACGACGGCCACCTCAAGAAGTCCATGTTTAACCTGCAGGTGGAGGTCTCGCGCAATCGCAACGAGGCGGCCCACCTGGAAAAGAACCTGTCGCGGCTGGAGGGCGACGTCGCCTCGCGCCGCCACACCATCGAGGACCTGGAGAAGCAGGGCAGCGACCCGGAGACCGCCCAGGTGGAGCAGGCGGTGGCCGGCCTGGCCGAGGCTCTGGCCGGACGCGAGGCCGGGCATGCGCGCGCCGCGGCCGAGTTCGCCGCCGCGCGCGCGGCGGGCGAGGCGCTGGAGAAGCAGCTGCGCGACGCCCAGGCCGAGATCGCCAACCTGGAGCGGCAGAAGGAAAAATACCTGGAGATCAAGGCCAAGATCACCGGCACCGACGCCCGCTCCGCCCCGGCCGGGCACCGCGGATTCCTGCAGGAGCAGCTGCAGGCGCCCAAGAACCTGCATGCCGTGCTGGAGAGCTTCTACTTCGACGAGCTGGACGCGCCGATCCTGGCCGACGCCGACGCCGCCCTGCGCCCCGAGCTGCGCAAGGCCTTCCTGGTGCGGCCGGCGGCGCCGGCCCTGCCCGACGCCATCCGCCGCGAGCCGGGTTTCCGCCGCTTCGTCAAGGAGCTCTTCGAGCTCGAGGACCGGGAGCTGAAGACGGGATTCCGCGACGGCGTGCTGGTCGACTCGCTGAAGAACGGCCTGGCCATCTTCGCCAAGTACGGCGTCGACGTCGTCACCGAGAACGCCGAGGTGATCGGCGCCGGCGGCGTCTTGATCAAGAACCGCGACCGCGGCATCCTCGAGGTGCTCGACGAGATCAAGGCCATCGAGCGGCGCGTCGATTCCCTGGGCTCCGGCCTGGCCGGCATCCGCTCCGGGCTGGAGTCCGCCGGCCGCGGCCGCCAGGAGAAGGCCCTGCGCCTGCAGGAGGCCGAGGGGGCGCTGAACCTGCAGAAGGAGGAGGGGATCGCCCTGCGCTCGCGGCTGGAGGCGCTGCGCCAGAACCGCGAAATGGGCCAGAAGCGCATCCAGATCGCCCATGCCGAGATCGAGGGCTTCGCCGCCGAGACGGAGAAGCTCAGGCAGCGCCTGGCCGAGCTGGAGAAGGAGAAGGCCGAACTCGACCGGCGCAGCCAGGCCCTGGAGCGCGAGAAGGAGGAAGCCGCCGCCGCCGCCGAGGCGCTGCAGCAGCAGCTGAACGGAAAGGAGAAGGAAAAGATCCAGCGCGACCATGCCCTGAGCCTGATCCGCGAGAAGATGAGCTCGCGGCGCAGCCTGCTGCGCGAGAGCCAGGCGCGGGCGGAGAAGCGCCGCCAGCAGGTCCAGGCCGCCGCCGGCGAAAGGAAGCGGCTGGAGCAGGAGATCGCCGACAGCGCCGGCAAGATCCAGGAGATCCAGGCGCGCGGCAAGGTCCTGGGGCTGGAAAAGGCCGACCTGGAGAAGCTCATGAAGAAGGACGAGCTGGCGCTGGACGAAGTGAGCGCCCAGGCCAAGAAGGCCGCCGCCGACCTGGCTTCCAAGCGCCAGGTCCTCGAGGAGTGGCGCGAGAACAAGAAGGAGAGCGAGATCCGCATCGCCGCCGTCAAGAAGGACCTGTTCCAGCTGGAGGAAGTCTCCGGCCAGGAGCTGGGCATGGAGCTCAAGGACCTTGAGGCCGACCCCGAGGCGCTGCAGCGCGACGCCGCCGAGCTGGAGGGGCAATACAACGAGCTGGTAGCCAAGCTCAACCGCATGCGCGACAGCGACCGCCTGAACTTTTCCGCCGAGGCCGAGTACGAGATCCTGGAGAAGGACTACAACTTCCTGGGCGGGCAGAAGGAGGACATCGTCAAGTCCATCGCCGACATGAACGCCGCCATCGCCCGCATCGACAGCGACTCCCAGTCGAGCTTCCTGGCCGCCTTCAACGCCATCAAGGAAAACTTCGTCAAGAACTTCAAGATCCTCTTCGAGGGCGGCGAGGCCGAGCTGGCCCTGACCGACAACGAGAACGTGCTCGAGGCCGGCCTGGAGATCCAGGTGCAGCCGCCGGGCAAGAAGCTGCAGAGCATGCGCCTGCTGTCGGGGGGCGAGAAGACCCTCACCTCCCTGGCCTTCCTCTTCTCGCTGTTCGAATACAAGCCCTCGCCCTTCTGCGTCTTCGACGAGGTCGACGCCTCGCTCGACGAGGCCAACATCCAGCGCTTCCTCAAGTTCCTGCACCAGCTGAAGAGCCAGACGCAGTTCGTCATCATCACCCACAACTTCAAGACCATGGAGGAGGCCGACTTCATCTACGGCGTCAGCATGGACGAGCCCGGCGTGTCCAAGCTCTACTCCATGAAGATGACCTGAGGCGGACATGGCGGCCCCCGGCTTCGTCCAGGTCTACACCGGCAACGGCAAGGGCAAGACTACGGCCGCCCTGGGGCTGGCCCTGCGGGCGGCGGGACGCGGCCTGCGCACCTACGTGGCGCAGTTCATGAAGAAGGGCGACTACGGCGAGCTGCTGGCAGTGCGCGAGCGCCTCGCCGACATGATCACCATCGAGCAGTTCGGCCTCCCCGAGTTCCACCACCGCGAGCAGGGGGTTACGGAGGCGGAAACGCGCGCCGCCGAGGCCGGATTGGCGGCGGCCGAGGCTGCCCTGCGCGGCGGCGCCTACCGCATCGTCGTCCTCGACGAGGTCAATACCCTGCTGCACTTCGGCATCGTGCCCGTCGCGCGCGTCCTGGCGCTGCTGGACATCCGCCCTCCCCAGGTGGAGCTGGTGCTGACCGGGCGCTACTCCCCCCAGGCCGTCCTGGACCGCGCCGACCTGGTGACCGAAATGCGCGAGGAGCGCCACTACTATCAGCGCGGCGTCATGGCCCGTGACGGCATCGAGCGCTGATCCCGCGATCCGAGCCGCGCCCCTTCCTGAATGGCCATGCTGCTGCGGAATCGTGACGATCCCCTTGACTTTTGCATATCAAAGGTATATGAATCCTGAAGACACGGGAAACTCAGGAGATTCAGGAGGTTTTCGCATGAAAAAAGTCATTTTCCTTGTGCTGATTTTCTGCTTCGTTTTTACCATCAGCGCCGAAGAGCGGGTCGTCCGGCTCGGGCAGCATCCCTTTTATAAAAGCAGGGACCTGAAGCCCGAGGACCTGAAGGTCATCGCCCTGGACAAGGCCGGCGAGGTCAAGCAGGGCTTCGAGATGGCCGGCAACGGCGAGCTGGTCTTCGCTTTCCTCGAGCAGATCCAGAAGGCCGACGTCCAGACCGTGGACATGCAGCCGGGCGACACGGTCAAGTGGATGCTGTTCAAGAAAAACCGCAAGGTCACGGTCATGAACGACGTGGTCTGGGCCGGCAAGAAGCCCCTCACGGCCTACACCTTCACCATATTCCGCGACGGCAAGCTCTACACCTTCATCGTCCCCAAGATCTGCGGCAACATCTCGCTGAAGAACGTCAGCGAAGTTCCGGCGCCGGTCTGCGACCTGAAGGTCTCCCCGGCCGAGGCCGAGCTGGGCACGCCGGTCAAGATCGAGATGTGCGGCTCGCAGAACGCCCTGAAAACCACGGTGACGGTCAGCGACGCCGCCGGCGCGGTCGTCAAGACCTTCGACCTGACGCCGGAAAACTGCGCCGCCGAGCTCAACCTGGACAAGGTGGGCGAGTACTCGGTAACGGCCGTTGTCGAGGGCCAGTACGCCATGAAGGCCGCCAACCCCTGCGAGGCCACCATCAAGGTGCTGGCGCCCCCGCCGCCTCCGCCGCCCCCGCCGCCCGCCAAGGCGGCCCTGCCGCTGGCGTTCCTGCTGGAAGGCGGCCCCGGCCTGCTGAAGGGCACCTACACCTCCATGCTCTGGGCCCGCGCCGGCGTCCTGTTCGGACTGGTCGAGGACAAGCTGGATGCCATCTTCACCCTCGGCGGCGGCGTGCCGCTGCAGGGCGACCCCTGGAAGTCCTTCTTCATGGGCAATGCCGTGCTGAACCTGCATGCCGGCCAGGCCTACCTGGGCGGCGGCCTCGGCTTCAGCACCAAGGACCGCGATCAGGCAGTCAAGAAGGGCGGCATCGACCTGGTCGGCCAGCTGGGGATCAACCTGTTCAAGCACAACGATTCGACCGGCTCGCTGTTCGGCGAGCTGCGCGCCCCGGTCTTCACCGAGGGCCGCGACTGGGAGCACAACCACAAGCTGCTGCTGGGCTTCCGCTACATCTTCTAGGGCGAAGCCAAGACCGAGAGACACGAGGGCCAGGTCCCGCGACCTGGCCCTTTTTTTTGCTCTCCTCACAAAGGCGCTAACAAGGTAA
Source organism: Acidobacteriota bacterium (assembly GCA_022711715.1). Taxonomy (GTDB): domain Bacteria; phylum Acidobacteriota; class Aminicenantia; order UBA2199; family UBA2199; genus UBA2199. The sequence goes on along the minus strand of JAKLEC010000003.1, from coordinate 59,665 downwards.
AAGGAAAAAGTGAAGGGCTATCTGCCAGGATTCCAATAAGTGCTTGCTGATCGCTGTTGCTGTCACCAACACCGATGCTGACACCGGGTGCGAGTTTCTTTTTTATTGCCCAGCCGCGACTTGACAGGGAATTCCCCGCTTTCCTATAATATTCGCGAGGAGAGATGCCCATGAAGAGATCGATCGTTTTCGCCGTTCTGATCCTGTTCTCCCTGCTGCTTGCGGCCCAGGAACAGGAGCCGGAGCAGGTCCCGGTCCTGCCCGACGAGCAGGCGCAGCCGGCGCCGCAGCAGGCCGTGGAGCCGCCGCCGGCCCCGGGCCGCGACCTCCAGCGCGTGCGCATCCCCATGGCCTTCGTCCACGCCGGAAAGGAGTTCCCGGCGGGGAACTACTGGCTGGTGCTGACCGAGAAGGACGGGCAGCGCTCCTTTGTGGTGCAGGACGAGCGCCGCGAGCCGCTGTTCGAGGAACTGGCCATCGCCATGCCCCATCGCGGCGGCGGCGGCTTCCAGGTGAGCCGGAAGCTGACCTCCGGGGATGAATTCTTCCGCGTGCGCGTCAATGCCCCTGGAGAATGGCTGCTGGGCTTTTTCCTGATCAAGAAATAAGGTCCGCCGTTCCGCGCCCGCCGGGAAAGGGGCCTGCGGCCTCCGTTTCCGCGCCATAGCGGCTTTCCTGACGCGGAGCCCCCGGGGCGGGGATCAGTCGTCCGTGCTGTCCTCGCCCTCTTCGGTCTTGTAATAATTGGTGATCTTGGCGTGCTCCTCTTCGTTGCAGAACTCGAGGGGCTCGGTGCCCGGCAGGAAGGCCTCGTGCAGGGCATACAGACAGTCCGGGGTCAGGAGCTTCCCCGTATACTTGTCGATGTCGATCATGTAGACGCCCGACGGCGGGGTGAACTTTCCCGTCTCCGGGAACTTGGCCAGGTACTTCTCCATGAAGGAGACGAAGATCGGCGACGCCGCCTCGCTGCCGGTCATCTCGACGCCGAGGCTCTTCTTCTGGTCGAAGCCCACCCAGACGCCGACGGTCAGGGTGGGAGTGAAGCCGATGAACCAGGCGTCGGTGAAATCGTTGGTCGTGCCGGTCTTGCCGCCGATGGGGGCCGGCAGGGCCCGCGCCCGCCAGCCGGTGCCGGAGCGCACCACGCCCTGCAGCAGGTAGTTCATGATGAAGGCGGTCTCCTTCTCGATGACCTGCCGCCGCTCGGGGCCGTTCTCCTCGATGAGGTTGTTGTCCAGGTCGCGGATGCCGCGGATGAAGTAGGCGCTCACCCGCGTGCCCAGGTTGGCGAAGACGGTGAAGGCCTCGACCATCTCCTTGAGCGTGACCTCGAAGGCGCCCAGCCCCAGTGACATGTAGGGCTTGAGGTCGGAGGTGATGCCGAATTTCTTGGCGTAGCGCACGCCCACCTCGGGGGTGATGGCCTGCAGGATGCGGGCCGTGACCACGTTGCGCGAGAGCTCCAGCCCGCGGCGCAGGGTCAGCGGCCCCAGGTAGTCGCCCTTGTGGTTGCGCGGCTCCCAGAGCTCGCCGGTCCATTCGTCGACGTAGGAGAAGGGCTCGTCCTGGATGATGGTCGCCGCCGAGAAACCGTTCTCCAGCGCCGCCGTGTAGATGATGGGCTTGAAGGTGGAGCCGGTCTGGCGCAGGGCCTGGGTGGCGCGGTTGAACTTGCTCTTCTGGAACTCGTAGCCGCCGACCATGACCTTGATCTCGCCGCTGCGGTTGTCCACCGCCAGCAGCGCGCCCTCGACCTGCGGCTCCTGCTCCAGGGAAAGCTCCAGCCGGCGCGCCTTGGCGTCCGCCGTCACGACGCGGAACAGGGCCACGTCGCCGGCCTTGAACAGGCGTGCCAGCGGCCGGTTGGTCCAGCGGGCGCCGGCGGCCGGCAGCACCCCGGAATAGCCGGCGATGCGCACCTCGGCCGCGTTCTTGCCCACCTCCAGCACCACGCCCTCGAGGATCTGGCCGGCCTCCACGCGGGCGTTTTCCCAGGAAGGGAGCGGGTAGGAGCGGACGTCCAGCTTGTTCTCCGCCAGGTTGAACAGCTTCTCGCGGCTGCGCCAGCCGCGGCGCTTGTCCAGCGCCCGCAGCCCCTCGCGCAGGGCGTCCTCGGCCCATTTCTGCATCTCGCCGTTGAGGGTGGTGTAGACCTTCAGACCGCCCTTGTAGAGCAGGTTGTCGCCGTACTTGGTTTCCAGGTACTTGCGCGTGTCCTCGGTGAAGTAGTCGGCCAGCGTCTCGGCGCCGGCGTCGGCCGGGCGCGCGGGGAGAGGCTCCTTCTCCGCCGCCTGGTACTCGGCGACACTGATCATTTTCAGCAGCATCATCTTCAGCAGCACGTAGTTGCGCCGCCGGCGCGCGCCCTCCGGCCGCTTGAAGACCGCGTACAGGCCGTTGGGGTTGGGGATGATGCCGGCGATCAGCGCCGCCTCGGCCAGGCTGACCTCCCGGATGGGCTTGCCGAAGTAATAACGCGCCGCCGCCCCTACGCCGTACACCGAGCCGCCAAGGAAGATCTTGTTGAGATAGAAGGTCATGATCTGGTCCTTGGTGTACTTCTTCTCGATCTGGATGGCCAGCAGCATCTCCTGCAGCTTGCGCGAGACGGTGAACTCGGGGGTGAGGAAGAGGCCGCGGGCCAGCTGCTGGGTGATCGAGCTGCCGCCGCCCCAGCGGATGCCCTTCTTGCCCAGCGCCACGCCGACGGCGGCGCGGAAGGCGCCACGGATGTTGATGCCCCAGTGGGAGTAGAACTGGTTGTCCTCGGCGGCGACGATCGCCTGCTTGAGGCGCTGGGGGATGTCGGCGCTGCGCACGATGATGCGCTTCTCGATGGCGAAGTCCTTGATGGCGACGTTCTGGTCGTCGTAGACGGTGGTCATCACCACCGGCTTGATGTCCTCCAGGTTGCGGATCTGCGGGAACCCCTTCTGGTAGACGAGGACCACGCCGATCACGATGCCCAGCAGGACCACCAGGACGAGGCTGAACGCGAACAGCAGCTTTCTGCGGTGTTTCTTCAGGAAGGTCTTCATGACTGCGCTCCAGTATATCACATTTTCCGGCCACAGGGGCGGGTTGAAATTTCGCGCCGCTTCCGCTATAGTGCACGCCGGGAGACGGCATGATCAAGGGAGTCGGCGTGGACATGGTGGAGATCGAGCGCGTGCGGCGGCTGATCGAGAGCGACAGCGGCTTCGCCGCGCGCGTCTTCACCCCGCGCGAGATCGCCTACTGCGAGGGCAAGTTTTCCCGCGCCCAGCACTACGCCGCCCGCTTCACCGCCAAGGAGGCATTCTTCAAGGCCCTGGGGACGGGCTTCCGCGGTGGCATGAGCTGGCAGGACGTGGAGGTGGAGAACGACAAGCTAGGCAAGCCGCAGCTGCGCCTGGCCGCCGCCGCCCTGCGCCGGTTCCGCCGCCGCCGCCTCAAGCGCGCCCTGCTCTCGCTGTCGCACACGCGCGGCATGGCCGTCGCCCTGGTGGTCATCGAGTAGCTAGGGATCGCAGTGAATTCTAAGTGGTAGTGATAGTGGTAGTGGTAGTGGCAAGCCCTGTAATGACAACTGAAGCCAAAGGTAAAAGGTAAAAGTAAAAAGGTAAAAGTGAAGATACTTTCGCCAGATTCTAATTAAAGCTTTTTATTGCTGTTACTACCACTATCACTACCACTATCACAAAAATTTCTTGGCTATTTCAGCTTGATCAAATCGGAGGTGACCATCCCGTAGATGATGCGCGAGGTGTCGTAGATGTTGACGCCGCACTCGCGCGAGATCTGGTCGATGCTCTTCTTGCCGTCGATCTTGGCGATGATCACCCATTCCATGGTGGACAGCGAGATCTTGCGCCGCTCCTGGCGGTCGATGTCGCTGAACTCGGGGATGGCGTTGATCGAGCCGATCTTCTTGCGCAGCAGCTTCCATTCGTCGATGCGCCGCGCCGCCTCCATCAGCAGCGAGGTGATGGGGCGGATGACGCTGGTGCCCGCCGTGTCGAACGCCCCCTCCTCGAAGACGAACTCGCCGTCGTCCCAGGAGATGACGGTGAAGATGGCGTCCTCGCCCTTGTATTCATCGACCTCGGCGTGGACGATCTCGCCGTTCTTGAGGTAGATCGCCCCCTTCTGGCCGCTGCTGCGCGAGAGTACGAAGCGGCCGGTCTGCTTGGAGTTGGAGACCAGCTGGATGATGTCCGCCAGGTTGATCGAACTCAACGATCCTTTTAGGCTCATGGTTTGTTTCTCTTCATGGAGCGTTTCAAGGAACAATAGTATAAATTTTGTTCCATTTTGTCAAGATTGCCGGGAAAATCGGCGCCGGCGCCCGTGGCGTTTACTCACCCGCCGCTTTTGCCTATAATGGGCCCATGGAGCCCCGCAAACGCATGGAGCGGCTGGCCGGTGAGCTGCTGCGCCACCAGCACCTCTACTACGTGCTGGCCCGCCCCGAGATCAGCGACGCCGAGTACGACCGCAAGCTGGACGAGCTGCTGCGGCTGGAGCGGGAATACCCTCAGTATGCCAGCCCCAACTCGCCCAGCCGCCGCGTGGGCTCCGACCTGGACGGCAGCTTCCCCGAGCGGCCGCACGCGGTGCCGGTGCTCAGCCTGGACAAGCTCTACGACGCCGGCGAGGCGGCGCAATGGCTGCGCAAGACCGCCGGCGCCTGCCCGGGAGGAGCGGCCTTCACCGTGGAGGAGAAGATCGACGGCGCCGCCATCGTCCTCTACTACGAGGGCGGCGAGCTGAGCCGCGCGCTAACGCGCGGCGACGGCGTGACCGGCAACGACGTCAGCGACAACGTGCGCACCATCCGCCAGGTGCCGCTGCGCGTCGGCGAACCCGGCAGCCTGGCCGTGCGCGGCGAGGTCTACATCACCCGCGCCGACTTCGCCCGCTTCAACGCCGCCCTGCCCGAGAAGTACGCCAACCCGCGCAACCTGGCCGCCGGCTCGTTGCGCAACCTCAAGTCGGCGCTGACCGCGCGCGTGCCGCTGAACTTCTTCGCCTACGAGGGCTTCTTCGCCGGCGAGTCCGGCGGCGACCACCTGGAGGTCCTGGCCCGCCTGCGCGGGCTCGGCTTCCGCGTCAACCCGCGGCTGGGGTTTTTCTGCGACGGCAACGGGCGGCGGCGCCGTGCGCTGGCCCTGTTCCCCGAGGCCCATGCCGCGCCGCTGGCCGGTGTGGAGGAGTACCTGGGACGGCGGGCGGCGGCCCGCGCCGGGGTGCCTTACGACATCGACGGCCTGGTGATCAAGCTGACCGACCTGGCCATGCGCCGCGAGCTGGGCTTCACCGCCCACCACCCGCGCTGGGCCATGGCCTACAAGTTCGAGGCGCCGCAGGCGCGCACCGAGCTGCTGGACGTGCTGGTGCAGGTGGGGCGCAACGGCCGCGTCACGCCGGTGGCGGTGCTGAAGCCGGTCGCGCTGGCCGGCAGCACCGTCACCCGGGCGACGCTGCACAACCAGGACTACGTCGACATGCTGGAGCTGGGCATCGGCGACCAGGTCAGCATCTCCAAGCGCGGCGACGTCATCCCGGCCGTGGAGGAGGTGCTGGAGAAGAGCGCCAAGCGGCCTTCGGTCTACAAGCTGCCCGAGCTCTGCCCGTTCTGCGGCTCGACCCTGGTGCGCGAGGGCGGCCACCACTTCTGCCGCAACCTCGACTGCCCCGAGCGGCGGCGGCGGGCACTCGGCTATTTCTGCGCCAAGGACCAGATGGACATCGAGACGCTGGGCGAGAAGACCCTGGCCTTCCTGTACGAGAAGGGCTGGGTGCGGACCATCCCCGACATCTACTCCTTCGACTACTCGCGCCTGGAGGGCGAGGAGGGATTCAAGGAGCGCAAGATCGCCCGTATCCGCGAGGGGGTGGATAAGAGCAGGGAGCGGCCCTTCGTGCGCGTGCTGGCCTCGCTGGGCTTCGAAAACCTGGCCGCTGCGGTCGCCGCCGCCCTGATCGGCCACGGCTTCGCCGACATCGACACGATCATCGCCGCCGCCGCGCGCGACGACTGGCAGGCCTTCGCCGCCGTCGATGGCGTCGGCGAGACCACGGCGCGGCAGCTGGTCGCCCATTTCCGCGACCCGCAGAACCTGGATCTCATCGCCCGGCTGCGGGCGGCGGGGCTGAAATTCAGGGCCGAAGGGGACGCCGCCGACCGCCTGGACGACTCTTTCGCCGGCCAGGTGTGGGTGATCACCGGCTCGTTCGCGCGCTTCGAGCCGCGCGAGCGTGCCGCCGAGGAGATTCGCCGCCGCGGCGGGCGGGTGGCCGAGAGCGTCTCCTCGCGCACCACCCATCTGCTGGCCGGCGCCCATCCCGGATCCAAGCTGGCCAAGGCCGAAAAATTGAAGGCGACGGTCGTCAGCGAGGACGAGTTCGTCGCCCTGCTGGGCAAGAGATCATAAATCATTCCCGGAGGTTCTCATGGACGTCCCGCTTTCCATCGCCGTCGAGCTGGTCAACGACAAGGTGCGCTTCAGCGGCTCCACCCGCGGCCTGCCGCCGGTGAGTGCCGACTATTTCCCGCCGCTCGGCGACAGCCAGGGCTACACCGGTCTGGAGCTGCTGCTGCTGAGCCTGGCCGTCTGCAGCGGCACGGCCATCCTGCCCCTGCTGCGGCGCATGGGCAAAACGGTCGCCGGCCTCAGGGTGAGCGCCGCCGGGAAGCGCCGCGACCGGCACCCGACGAGCTTCGAGCGCATCGACATTGAGTTCGCGCTGTCCTCCCCCGACGCGGCCCCGGCCGACCTGCAGAAGGCGGTTTCCATGGCCGAGGGGACGATCTGCCCGGTCTGGGCCATGCTGAAGGGGAGCTGCGAGATCGTCCCCGCGCTCAGGATCGTCGCCCCCTGAGCGTCGCCGGGGGCAGCGTCAGGGATCGGGCAGCAGCGGGTATTCCGTTCCCAGGGCGTGGGTGAAGACCAGCCGGAAATTGTTCGCCGGCGACAGGTTGCGGCCGATCGCGTGCGTGGAAATGCCGGGCAGATAGAGGGCATTGAATACGCTGAACCATTCGCCGTAGGGGATCCGGTTCCGGTCAGGGCGCCTGGAGCCGCGGTAACCGTGGTCTGACTGCAGGAGGATCACCGGCGGGACTGCTGAGTTCGCCAGAATCCGGTCGACGGTCTCCAGGATGCGATTCTGCACGTACGCGCACTGCTCCAGGTAATAGCGCGGATCGCTCCGCTCCCAAATGCGGTCAGGACCGACCGGGCCGCCCCGCCGGTCGAACACGAACGGCTCGTGCGGGGAAAAGAGATGGACGAAGACGAATTTGGGTCCCTTTTCCCCGATCACCCCGGGAAGCTCGGCAAACACCTGCAGGACCCGCTGCCGGTAATAGGGGATCAGGTCGGTTGCCCGATCCTTCCATAGGTCAGGAAGGATGCGCAGCAGGGACCTCTCGAACAGGGCGCGGTAGAAGTCGTCGAAAAAGACCGACGCGTGGACCATGTCGTAAAAAAAGCGGCGGTCGGTCCCGGGCAGGACCAGCTGCCTGATGGAGGCGAAATCGACGATGCGGTAGCCCAGACGGTCCAGCGCGGAAACGACGGCGCTGCGGCGGACGGCAAGGAACGGATCGTCACCTTGCTTGAATTGGCCGAAGTTCAGCAGGTCGGCAATGGCGAACTCGGTCCAGGCGAACCTTGATCTGCTCTTTTCAGCGACAAAAAAGCCCCGCCTCCGCAGGGAAGCGACGAAGCCGGCCGGGTCGTGCCCGAGCCGGTCACGAAGGGTTTCGGGGGAAGGGTATTCATCCGGGATGATGCAGTAGATGTCGGGGAGCGCCGCGCGCGGGACCCTGATGCCGCTTCCCTCCTGTTGGCCGGCCAGCCCCGGATCGGGATACGGCTGAAGCCGGATGTACAGGATCCTGACAGCGGTCCAGATCAGGAGGAAGAGCACTGCCACCCTCAGGAGCCGGCCGGCAGCCTCAACACCCCGCCTGGAGCGAGCGATCCGGACCAGCAGGACCAGCCAGATGCCGCCCGGCAGGATGAAGACCAGCAGATGGGACGGCACGAGACCCAAGCCTTCGGGCAGCAGCCCCTTGAACAGGTCGAAGAGGATTCCATAGGAATGAAAGAACAGGAGAAAGACAAAGAGAAGCAGCGCCCGCTTCCCCCTGCCGGCAACGACCAGGCCGGACAGAAGCCAGAGGGCGGCGGCAATCGCCAGGGAAACGGTGCCGGCCGCCAGCACCTGCTCCCAGGCGGCCTCGCGGACGTTGCGTGCGTACAGGAAAAGCACGGGATACAGGGAGAAAAGGAACGGGTACAGCACGGGCGCGCCGGCCGTTTTGCCGGGAGAAGCCCCGGACGGTGACGGATCAGGCATGAGGGACGATGATCTCTTCCCCGCGCAGGGAATGGGGGCCGGCGCCGGTGATGCGCACCCGGGTAAACGCGCCCGCCGGGGTGCGCGAGGCGAAATTGACCACGCGGTAGCTCTCGCTGCGACCGATCATTTCGCCCGCCTGGCGCGGGTGCGGCTCGCAGACCAGCACGTCGATCTCGGCGCCGACCAGTCGCAGGTTGTTGCGCAGCTGGATCGCCGCCTGAGTTACCTGCAGCTCGGCCAGCCGCGCCTTGGCTGTCGCCGCCGGCACGTCCGTTTTCCAGGCGGCGGCCCGGGTGCGCGGCCGCGGCGAATAGACGAAGGAAAATACCGACTCGTACTCCACCCGCTCCAGCAGCGACAGGGTCAGGCGGAAGTCGCGCTCGCTCTCGCCCGGGAAGCCGACGATGAAGTCGGAGCTGAACTTCATCCCCGGCACGGCGGTGCGGAAGGCGGCGACAATGCGCAGGTAGCCTTCGCGCGTGTAGGCGCGGTTCATGCGCCGCAGCACGCGCGTCGATCCCGACTGCGCCGGGAAATGGATGTGGCGGGCGATGGCGCGGCACTCGGCCACGGCCGCGACGAGCTCGGGCTCGTGGTAGCCGGGGTAGGAGGTGATGAAACGGATCCAGGGGACGCCGAGGCGGGACAGGCGGCGCAGCAGCCCGGGAAAACCCTCTCCGGAGCCAGGATCGCGCCAGTGGTTGACGTTCTGGCCCAAGAGCACGATCTCCTTGTAGCCGGCCGCGGCCAGCCCCTCGGCTTCGCGCAGGATGGCGGCCAGCGGGCGGTGCTTCTCGCGGCCGCGGGTGAAGGGGACGATGCAGTAGGAGCAGAAGTTGTCGCAGCCCTCCATGACCGGCACGAAGCCGGTGACGGCGCTGCTCCGGGCGCCTGCGGCGGGCACCAGCTCCTGCCAGCGGCGGCTGAAGCCCACCTCCAGCCCCGGCCGGCCGCCGGCGAGGATTTCGCCGGCGATCTCGCCGATGCGGTGGACCTGGTGGGTGCCCACAACGTAGTCCACCCGCGCCTTGCGCGCCAACGCCGCCTCCTTCTCGACCTGGGCCACGCAGCCGGCCAGGATCACCTTGCGGCCGCGGCCGAAGCGGCCGGCGTAAGAGAAGATCTTTTCCTGCGGCCGGGCGCGCACGGTGCAGCTGTTGATGATCAGCAGGTCGGCGTGCTCCTCGTCCGCGGCCGGGGCCAGCCCGCGCTGCACGAGAAGGTGGCGCATCTTCTCCGAGTCGTTGACGTTCATCTGGCAGCCGAAGGTCTTGATGAAGAAGGTCATTCCGGCCGGCGGGACAGGAGCAGCTCGGCGGCCTTCAGCACGTCGGCGTTGATGGCGCTGCCGGCCATCAGCCGGGCGATCTCGCGCACGCGCTCGTTCCGCTCCAGCGCGGCGGCGGAGCTGAAGGTCTGGCCGCCGCGCACCTCCTTGCGGATGAGGAAGTGGCGGTCGGCGAAGCGGGCGATCTGCGGCAGGTGCGAGATGCAGATCACCTGGTTGCGCTCGGCGATCCGGCGCAGCTTCTCGCCGACGAACTCGGCGGTCTTGCCGCCGATGCCGGCGTCGATCTCGTCGAAAATGAAGGTGGCGCCCGGCTCGTCGCCGGAGATCGACTTCAGCACCAGCATCAGCCGCGACAGTTCGCCGCCCGAGGCGACGTCCTTCAGCCTGCCCGGCGGCTGGCCGGGGTTGGAGCTGAAGTAGAACTCGAGCCGGTCGGTGCCGTCCTCGGCCACGTTGCCGGCGTCGGGCTCGACCTCCTCGACGCGGGCCTCGAAGCGCGCCTTGGCCATCTCCAGCCGCGCCAGCTCCCTGACCACCAGCTGGCCCAGCTTCCCGGCGGCCTGGCGCCGCGCCTGGCGCAGCCGCTCCATCCGCGCCCGGTACTCGGCCAGCGCCCGGGCGATCTCCTGCTCCACGTCGGCCAGGTCGAATTGCAGGTTGACCAGCCCGTCGCGCTCGGCGCGCATCTGCTCGGCGCGGCGCAGCAGCCCCGGCAGGTCCAGCTTGTGCTTGGCCTTGAGCCGCTCCAGGCGCGACAGCTTCTCCGCGGTCTCGTTCAACTCTCCCTCGTTGAACTCGACGCGGGCGGCGAGGGCGTCCAGCTGGGCCGAGATCTCGGGCAGCGCGGCGTAGAAGCGGTCGATCTCCTCCTTGAGCGGGGCGAAGTCGGGGAACATGGCGGCGAGGTACTCGGCCGCCGGCAGGGAGCGGGCCAGCACGCCGTAGACCGACTCGTCCTTCTGGTGCAGGTCGTCTACCAGGGCGCGGGCCTTCTCCAGGATGGTCTCGGCGTCGGCGAGGATCTTCAGCCGCTCCTGCCAGCGCTCCTCGTCGCCTTCCTTGAGGTCCAGGGCGTCGATCTCCTGCAGCTGGAACCCCAGGTAGTCCAGGCGCTCGCCGGCCTGCTGCTTCTTCTCCAGGAGCTCGTTGCGCCGCGCCTGCAGGACACGCACGGCGCGGCAGCGCTCGGCCAGCTCCCCCAGCAGCTCGCCGTTGCCGGCGAACCGGTCGAGGTAGGCCTGGTGGTTGGCGGCGTTGAGCAGGAAGACGTGATCCCGCTGGCCGTAAATGTTGAGCCGCGCCTCGGCCGCCTCCTGCACCCGGGCGAAGGGGACCGGCTCGCCGTCGCGGAAGGCCAGCGACTTGCCGCGCGTGACCTCGCGGCGCAGCACCGTCTCCTCGTCGCCGCTGGCGAACAGCGCCTCGACGGTGAGCTTCTCCTCGCCGCCGCGGATCAGGGCGGCCGGCGCCTTCTTGTTGAGCAGCAGGGTGACGGCGTCGATGAGGATCGACTTGCCGGCGCCGGTCTCGCCGGTCAGGACGTTCAACCGCGGGGAGAAGTCGAGTCCGACCTTCTCCACCACCGCCAGGTTCTCGACCTTGAGATAGGAAAGCATGTTGTCGGGCGGGAAAGTTTTGCGTTCCCTGCCTTGGGCACTATACGTGAAAAACGGTCGCGAAGTCAAATGGCCGGCCCTGGCAAAACATGCTATACTGCGGCCATGAGCAAGCCGTTCCTGCGCGCTATCCTCTCCGCCGCGGCTGTGATCCTTACCCTGAACCTGATCTTTTTTAATTATAGCCAGCATGTCATCCTGCCGCTGCTGGGTGCCCTGATGCTGCTGGCCGCCCTCATCGGCCTGGGTGAATGTCTGGCCAGGCTGTTCAGGGTCCCGGAAGCCGGGATCATGGATAAGGCCGCCCTGGGGCTGATGGCGGCCACGGTATATTTTTACTTGGTGAGTTTTTTCAAGATCCTGGGTCTTTGGACCATCCTGTCGTTCTTCACCGTTTCCCTGGTGCTCTTCATCGAGCGCTTTTTTGTTCATCAGGGCCGGCGCGAGAGCCGGGAGGGCATGCGAAGATTCTTTTCACGGCCTCTGTCCGAGTACAGCGTTTTCCTCCTGCCCTTGGTCTATGCCGCCCTGCCTCCTTCGTTTTACGATACGCTGGTCTACCACCTGGGGATCCCGAACCTCTACCTGCAAAGCGGAGGCTTCGTCCCCACTCCCCAGTTCGTTTTTGCGAACACATTCATCTATTACGAAATATCGCTGATTCCCGCCGTTTTCCTCGGCGACCTGGTGCCGCGGCTGTTCCATTTTTTGCTGGGATCGCTCTTTGTCCTGGGCGTGGCCGACGAAGCGGTCGAACATTGGGGAGTCAAAAAAAAGATCCTCCTCATCCTGGCACTGGTTTCGCTGCCAATGACCCTTTTTCTCCTTACGACGTGTAAAAATGACCTGACCGGCGCCATATTCATTTTTTTGGCGATCATGCGGTTCCGGCATGGAGATTGGAAACTGTCGGCCGCATTCTGGGGCTTTGCTGTGGGCATCAAGTATTTCAACCTGCTGCCGCTGGCGCTCTTCGTGCTAATCGCGTTCAAGCCCTGGAGAAAAGACGATTTAAAAAAAATGCTGCTCACGGGGCTTATTGTGTTATCGGTCGTTTCGCCGCTGTTGATCAAGAATTATCGCTTTACCGGCAACCCGTTCTTCCCTTTCCTCCACAGTATTTTTCCTTCCGATGTTTGGGATGGTGGCCGCTTTCGCATCCTTCAGGACGACGTGGGAAAGATGGTGCACGCCCCGGCCGACATGCTGCGCCTGCCCTACGACCTGTCTTTTTTCAACCACGGCTACGGCGGCCTGGTCGGGCCATTTTTTCTGGTCTTCCTTCCCTTTCTCCTTTTGGAACCGGTCCGGGAGAAGAGATGGTTTTTGTGGGCCATGCTCGCCCTTGCGGCCGCCCCGTTCTTTACGGCCAGCCTACGCTTCATCTTCATTGTTTTTGTGGTGCTGACCATTTTTGCCGCGCGAGCGTATGAAACGTCGGGCTGCAAACTTCTCAAAACGGTCTTTTACCTGTTGATCGTCTTGAATTTCATCATGGGGTTCGCCATGCTGGAAAAATTTTACCAGGCCCATTCTGTCTTAAGCGGAACCTATGATTCTGAAAGTTACCGGGAACATTTTTTCCCGGCCTACTCGGCCTTTTCTTATCTCAATCACCAGGCACCTCCAGGAGCGAAGATACTGATCGCCGGCGAAGCCCGCAACTTCTACCTGAAGAGGCCCTACCGGCTTTCCTCCGCCCTAGACCATTGCATCTTGAAAAAGTACCTGAGCGCTGGGCAGGACGCCACTGGATTCGTCGCCGCCATCCGTACCGATGGTTTTGCCTACTTGTTGGTCAATTTCAGCGAACTAGAGCGCCTTCAGGGGCGCTACCGGATATTAACAGCAGCCGAAAAAGTGAAGCTGCTGTCCTTTTTGCGAACTATGGCGCCGGAATTCCGCCGGGGTGCATTGTGCGTGTATCGCATAGATTGATGCTCCGCTGTCGGTCTTGACGGGAATCGGAGAAGGTATCAGTTTGCTGCGGCGATGGTGATCAAACTCTGACCGAGCGGTGGGCGTAGCAGTCGTGATTCGAATGCGTGCTGCAACGGGAAAAGGCAGCGGTCGAAAAGGCGTATCGCAGCGGGGTCAAACGCATGCCTGCGCCACAGGCGGAAATTCCACCACCAGGCGAAATAACCGGCAAAATTGAAATAGGATAGGCTTTCGATTTGAAACCCAGCCGTTTCGAGCTTTAATTGAAGTTCTTTGAGTCGATAGCGGCGGCAGTGGCCGAAATCACGGTCGATGCTCCCGTAGAGTTCGGGTCGCGCGGGAACGAACAGGCAGAGCGCGCCGCGCCGCGCCGCCAGGCGCTGCCGGTAGGCCGCGAGTTCGAGTTCGTCCTTCTGGATGTGTTCGAGGACGTTGATGCTGACCAGGGCGTCGAAGGTCTCGGCCGCGGGCACGGCGGCGATCGTTCCTTCGACCAGATCGAGCCCGGGGAAACTCCGCTGCAAGCGCGCGGCGAAGCCCGCCTCGGGTTCAACGACCTGCAGGTGGTCGATCGCCGCCTCGGCCAGCAGAAGCCCGGTGATCTGGCCCACGCCGCCGCCGACTTCCAGGACCCGGCCGCGCAGATGGGAACGGAATTCCCGAATCAGGGCGGCGCGGTAATTCTGCGCCGACTCCAGGGCCGCGAATTCGTAGCGGCTGGGCGCTTCCGCCCGGGGATCCCGGCTCATGGCCGGCGGATCAGGTTATAGCGGAAGATGCACCAGATGGCGTGCATGCCGTCCTGCCAGTTGATCTTCTTGCCCTCGGCATAGGTGCGGCCGTAGTAGGAGATGGCCACCTCGTAGATGCGTACGCCGAGCTGGGCAACCTTGGCCGTGACCTCGGGCTCGAAGCCGAAGCGGTCTTCCTCCAGGCGGATCTTCTGGATCAGCCCGCGGCGGAAGACCTTGTAGCATGTCTCCATGTCGGTCAGGTTGAGGTTGGTGGCCATGTTCGAGAGGGAGGTCAGGAACTTGTTGCCGATGGAGTGCCAATAATACAGCACGCGCTGGGCCGTGGCGCCCTTGAAGCGCGAACCGAAGACAACGTCGGCGCGGTCCGCAAGCAGCGGCGCCAGGAGCAAATGATATTCAGCCGGGTCATATTCCAGGTCGGCGTCCTGGACGATGACGTAGGGAGCCGATGCCTGCGCGAAGCCCTTGCGCAGCGCGGCCCCCTTCCCCTGGTTGCGCTCCTGGATGATCAGCTGGATGCGCGGCGCCGCCGCGGCCATTCGGACCAGGATGTCGCGCGTACCGTCCTGCGAGCCGTCATCCACGATGATCAGCTCCTGGACCGGGCGCTGGGCCAGCACGGCAGCGGCGGCCTTCTCGATGGTGGCGGCTTCGTTGTAGGCGGGCATCACCACCGACAGGCAGGGCTCGATGTCGGAATTTGAACGGATATCGCTCATTCGCGGTCCTTCAGGCTGAATGCAGTTGCCACCCGGTCATTGTAAAGGAAAATTATCAAAAATCAAACCCGGCCCGGGGAATTCCTCGAGTCCGGCTATGGCAGCGGCCCTGGGCGCTCCATTGCCCCCAATGATTCGCTCAATCGGGTTAGGGAGGTCGGGAACGAGTAGGCGGCGATGGCCGCGGGGGAGAGGTCCACTTTTTGATCCAGGTTCGGATCGTCGATCAGGCGCTCCAGGATATCCCGGATTTCTTTTGCGGCCAGCGGCGAAACCACCCAGCCGCTGCGGGTTTTCGCGACGATCTCAGCCGCGAACGTAGGTCCGGTCAGGGCCAGTATCGGCCGGCGCGCCTGCAGGTATTCGAAGATCTTGGTCGAGGCGACGCTGCGGCGGTTCGGGTCCGTGACCAGAAGCAGCAGGTCGGCGCGGCGCTGGAAGGCCAGGGCTTGCGCCCGGTCGACCGCGCCGTGGACCCGGACCAGCCCGCATTCTTCTAAAGGAGCCAGCAGTTTTCTTTCGCGGCGCGCCAGGTCTCCCAGCAGGTGCAAGCGCAGCTTGACGGCCAGTTCGGACCGGGCGGCAAGAAGCCCCTGCAGCGCTTCGACCAGCGGGGCGATGTCGCAGCCGGCATCGGAAAGGGCAAAGCGGCCGGTATGCACGACGTGGAAGCATCCGGGTTCCAGCGTCACTTCCGGAAGCGTCATGGCGTTTTCTTCGGGGTCGAATCCGTTGGCCACGGTGATCACCCGTTCATGGCCGTACTGGTCGCGAAAGTAGCGGCTAAGAGGATCCGACACCGTGACCAGCACGGAAGCCCGAGCCGCGATCTCCGCTTCAATCTTTGCATATGCCCGGCCAACGCAGGCGAACCGGCTCATCTTCTTGCTCTCAATGGGTTCGAAAAGCAGTCCGTCGCGGAAATCGGCGATGAGGGGGATGCCGCGATCATGGCCCAGGCGCAGGGCGATCTCCAGTGACTCCACCGGCGGATAAGTGGCCAGCAGCGCATCGGGACGGATGATGTTCAGGATTTCGTCGCCATGAGCCAGCACCCGTCTTTTCCAGGCGTCGTAGATGCTGGCGTAAATGCCGATCCGGTTCGACGCTTCGCACCACAAGCGGCGGCCAAGCCAGACGAAACCCCGGAACCCTGTGCGCCGTCGGTTGAAGCCGGCATCATGGATGCGGAACAGCCCTTCGCCGCCGATCCGGTCACCGGCATAGGAATGAGTCAGCACGGAAACCTTATGCCCGGCGGCGCGCAGGTATTTGACCATCTGGAGTGCCCGGGTCACCCCCGCGCCCTCCAGCGGCGGATAATAATAGGCGATGAGGAGTATGTTCATATGCGGCCCCGACGTTGCTCCAGGGCTTGCTGATAAAGGCGAACGATGCTCGTCCCGACGGCTGGAAAACTGTAATTGTCTACAGCGAAGCGGCGGATTTTCTCCCGGTCTGGCTGCAGCTTCCCGCCGATCATGTTGTCCATCGCCTTCGCCAACCCGGCTTCGTCGCCCGGCTCCACCAGTATTCCCTTCCCCTCATTGACCTGCTCCGGAATCCCCCCTACCCTGGAGGCGATAACCGGTAAACCGCTGGCCTGCGCTTCGGAGATGACGCAAGGCAGGTTCTCGTTGTCACTGAATAGCACAAAGCAGCTGGCCTGGCGCATGATCGCTGCCAGTTCGGTTTCCTCCTTTTGACCCAAAAAAAGGATGCATCCGTTGTCCAGGGACAGTTCTTTGGCCAACCTTTCCAATGACGGCCTGTCCTTTCCGTCGCCGACAATGACCAGCCTGAAATCTCGGCGCTCACGCCACCGGACTGCCGTAGCGCGCAATATGCCGGCAACATTCTTTCTTGGGATCAAGGTGGATACATGGAGAAAGGTGAAATTCGTTCCTGATGTTGCCGCTGCAGCCGGATAGAAGAGGTTGGTGCGGACAGCATTGGGGATGACGGCGAAATTGCCTTTTAACCCATGCCCTTCCATCTTCGCTTGAAGGTCATGAGAGACAGGGGCAACGGCGAATGCGTGCCGCACCACCCACGAGGTAAGGAGCTTGCGAAAGAAGCCACGGTAGCCGCCTTCATTTTGATAGCCCGTCCAGTGTTCGGTTAAGAGAAAGGGGAGGCGAGGAAAACAAGTCTTCAGAGCGGCGATCTGGCCCCAGGGAGGGTTGACGTGCAAGTGAACAAGCACAGGATCTCCCCAGATCGTTCGCAGCTTCCATATGCCCTGGCGGGCGGCCCGGAAATAACGCCAGGCATTCAGAACTTTGCTTGAGCGGAATGGCGGAGGGATAAGGCGATAATACACGCGGATTGTCGGCCAGCCGTCCGCCCAGTCTGTTACGACCTCAATTGCTTTATTATTTAGGCCCGGGTCCGGGGTGACGTACAGCACGGCCAGGTCGACCAGCGGCGCCACTGCCTCGGCGTGGCGGCGGATAAAGATGCCGTTCATCGAGTTGAAGCGGTCGGGGTACCACCAGCCCGGCCAGAAGAGAACCCGGATTTTAGGTGGTTCGTTCATGGCTGGACGCAAGGCTGGCCAGGCGGATGGAAACGGCAAAAGACTTGTCGGGCATTTCCGGCTGAACCGGGGAAGACGAAGCGAAATGCTGATAGGAATAAATCGCGCACTGGGAGTTGGAGATATGAAAGAGATGCCTTCTTTTGTCTTCCGGCATTCCCTCGAGTATCCCGCTCAGGACCGACCAGCGGACCTGGCCCGGCGTGAAGGCGTAGTCGTGCCAGACAATCAGGGAATTCCTGCCGCGCAGGACCTGGAAAGCGTTGATCGTGTCCCGCCTGACGCTGGCGTCATAATGGTCTCCATCAATGAATACCAGGTCGAATTTCATGCCCAGCGTGGAGAAGTCGAACGTCTGCGAGTCGTGCTCGACATGGGTCACGTTCGCGATTGTGCGGGAATAAAAATGGTGCGAGCGGATCAGGTCGTCACTGTAGCCGAGCTCCTTCATCCGCCCCGGCGGTAGGGAGAGCGCGACGCAGCGGCTGGCCACGGTCGCCACGTTGGCCACGCTTTCGCCGCGCAAACTGCCGATTTCCAGGTAATGGCAATCGGGGATGCCGCGGGCCAGCCCTTTCAGGATGGCCATGTCGATGGGAGAGGCGGCTCCATCAAGGAAGCTATAGGGGGAAATCGTTTCCTCCAAGCCAGGCAGCAATTCCAGTATATCAATGGTGGGCAGGCCGAAGGGGCAGCGAAATCTCTTCACCACTTGGGATTTTTTCCGCGCTTCATAATCGATCCAGCGGGTAACAAGTCCGGAATGACGGATCCTGGAAACGAGTTTTCTTGCGTTCATGGTTCGTCCGTCGATAATTTATTCGCCGTAGGCAAATTTCCAAGAATCGCGCTCCTGCCAGCGCGGCCAAGATGCGCTTGTCGCTCGAGCGCCTCAGGCGAGGGGGCGCTTTCCCAGAAGCTCGGAGAATAGTTCTTCATAATTCTTCCCCATGATCTCCGGGGAGAAGAGGCTGGACGCGCGCTCATGATTGGCCTCAATCCACTTCTTCCCGGCGTCGGGATGATCGATCCATTCCATTATCTTTTCAGCGAATTGCGCCGGATCATCGGGAGGGACCAGGTAGGGATACTCTGGCCCCAGCGCCTCGCGGATGCCGGTGATGTCGCTGGCGACTACCGGGAGCCGGGCTAGCATGCAGCTGAGTACGGCATACGGCATTCCCTCGCGCTTGGAGCTAAAAACGCCTAGGTCGCTGGCAAGCAGGAGGCCACTCAGGTCTTTGACCTGCCCCGTGAAGATCACCGTTTTCGCCAGCCCCAGCCGCCCGGCCAGCGCGCGCAGCTCGCCCTCGGTTTGGCGCACATTGCCGACGAGCAGCAGGATCGGCCGCTGCCGCGGCCAGCGGCGCTCCTGGACGATGCGCCAGGCTTTCAGCAGCGTCGGCTGGTCCTTGAACGGTGTGAAGTTGGCTACCATCACCGCCAGGGAAGCTTGTTCCGGGATTCTCAGCTTCCTGCGCCAGCCGCCCCGATCCAGCTCGGGTTTCTCCAGGCGGACGCCGTTGTGGATGATGCGGATCTTTTCGGCAGGGACCTTGAACCGCCGCATCAGGAAAGACTTCCCTTCCACCGCGTTGGCGACGAACGCCGATGTCCGATTCAGCGAGCGTTTTTCCAGGAATTTTCCGGTCACCTCGCGCCCTTCGTCCAGCTGGTTCCAGACGCAGGCTTCGGCACCAGTGAATTCCCATATGGCGCCCAGCAGCTTATTGGGGTAGTCGCAAAACGGAAGAAGGATCGCCGGCTTCGCCTTTCGCAGCCGCTGAATCAAACGTGTGAGGGCGACGACCTTGCCGACGATGTCGTTCGGAATTTCGGGGACATCGACGATGGTGATGCCCTTTGCGCGCAACGCCTCGGCGATCAGGCCGCGCGCGGAGAAGGTCCATACCTGCACCGCGTAAGGCCCGGCGCGGTCGAGATACTCCGCCAGCATTGCGGCGTGGGTCTGGGCGCCGCCGATCTCCAGGGAGCGCAGGAATAGCACGATCCGGACCGGCTTCCCCTTCTTCTTCATGGGGACTGCTTGCTGCTACGGCGGCGTGAGGGATGCAAGAATTTGGCCAGGATCTTCTTCGCGATCCTGGAGCGAAGACGCGGGTCTTGCCGTGAGGCCAGGCGGTAGACCGAGATGTTTTTTCGGCTCAGGAGCTCGCGCGGATGATTGCGCAGCGTGGCCCACCATTTTTCAACCAGAAAATCCTGGATCTCCTCGATCTTGCTCCGCTCCAGATTCATCGCGGATAGAACGAGGTGGATGATGCGGCAGCTCTCCTCGATCTCCTCAACCCTGCCGGTAAGCCGCTGGCGGACGGTGTCCGGGTGGCGGCGGAAATAATTGAGCGGCTGCGCGCTGTAAGCGATGTCCGAGTCGAGCAGGATCCTCACCCAGGTGAGCCAGTCGCCGGCCAGGGTCATCTCCTCGGGAGCGAAGCCAATCCCTTCGAAACGCTCCCGGCGCAGCAGGACGGCGCTGGCGTTGGGAATGGTGTTGCGGAAAACCAGGTAGTCGGCGATCTCATCGCGGCCGCGCGCCTGGTAATCGCTCGACCAATGTGCGCCGAAAAGCCTTTCCTTAAGAGCATCGTCCGTTCCCAGGACCTCGTCGTGTTCGCCGACCATGTACGAGCGGCAGTAAACCATGCCGATCGAAGGAGAACGCTCCAGGCGGGGGACGAGATGCTCGAGGAAGCGGGGGTCGGCGTAGTCGTCCGATTCTGCGATCCAGAGGAATTCGCCGACCGAAGCCCGGGCACCGGCATTCCAGCTCTTAAAGGGGCTGCCGCTGTTGATCGAGTTTAGGATCAGGCGCAGCCGGGGATCGTGCTCGTATCGCCGCAGGACATCGATGCTGTCGTCGCGCGAGGCGTCGTCGACGACGGTGACCTCGAAATCTTGGAATGTCTGGCCGAAGATGCTGTCCAAACGCCGAGGCAAATAACGGCCGTGGTTGTAATTCGGCACGATGATGGAAACCTTAGGCATGGGAGGCGGCGCGGGCCGCTCGCGGCCTCGGGAAGGCGGGCATCAGAAATAATGGCAGCCGTGCCGCCGGAAATAGGCGACGGTCCGCCGGATTCCCTCTTCGATGCTGATCCGAGGCCGCCAACTGGTCAGGCGGCAAAGCTTCTGGATGTTTGACACGTAATCCCCGGTTTCCACATTGATGTAATCCGCCGGCCAGCCGACATGGCGGATGCTTCCCCTGCCGACCGTTCGTACGACTAGGGCGGTCATGTCCTGAAACGATATTCCGACGCCGGAGCCCACGTTGAACACCTCGCCGCCGGCTTGGGGGGAGGACATGGCCGCGAGCATCGCCTCGACGAGATCATCGATGAAGATGTAGTCCCGCAGCTGCTTGCCGTCGCCGAAAACCGTGATCGTCTTGCCTTCCATGGCCTGGCGGACAAACCAGTTGACGATGCAATATTTGCTATGCTTCATCTGGCCGCGGGGGCCGTACGGATTGGCAATGCGGAAGACCACCACCGAAATGCCGTGAATGTGATGATAGAAAAGGTGGAGGTTCTCCGCCGCGTTCTTGTTCAACGCATAGGGCGTGAGGGGATGCTGAGGGTGGTTTTCCGCAACGGGAACGGCCTCGATCTTGCCGAATTGCAGCCGTGAACCGGAAAAAAAGATCCGGGCCTTGGGATTCTTTTTTCGGGCCTGCTCCAGGACATTCAACTGACCAAGATAGTTGATCTCGGTGTCCAGGTACGGGTTTTCAATGCTGTCATTGTGACTGACCTGGCCGGCAAGGTTGAATATCATGTCAAAATCCCACTTCAGCTGTTCCAGGGATCGGCGGTCCCGGATATCCGCCTTCACCATTTTGACCTGGCCGCGTATCGGCTCCAGGTTGAACTTATTGGCACCGTACATGGGCAGCTCTGCGTCAAGGATCGTGATGTCTGCGCCCAGCTGCCGCAGCCGTATGGCAATGCTGCTGCCGATCATCCCCAGGCCCCCGGTGATCAAGACTTTCCTGCCTCTAAAATTAATTTCCTTCATGTGAACTCCCAACGGTCACGATAACTTCAAGCCGGGAATCATTACTGCGGACAGGCGGCGGTCAATGGCCTCAAAGATTCGTGTGATGGGAATTTCGGCTATTGGACCATCGTGATGGAGAAGCTCGCTGCGGATCCCATGGGCGTAGTCTCCGGAATAAGGTATATATCGCCGAAAATGTTGATAATGCCCCAGAATAATTATCCCATATGCTCCAACCGCGTTAGCCAGATGCGCAGGTCCGCTGTCTACACCTAAAAAAAGAACACTTCGGCGGATTACTTCTGCAGATTGTAATATTGATAACTGTCCACACAGACAGCGGTTTCTCGTTTCATTTGACATGAGTATTCCTGTCTCGAGTCCAATTTCGACGATTGGCAAGTCCCAACGCCTGGTGATGTAGGAGAATATCTGTTGCCACATATTCGATGGAAGAGATTTGTTGGGCATATTGCTATTAGTATGGATAACGACGAACGAATTGGGAAGCCGAAAATTGTTGATAATCGTCACATTGTTTTTATCCTGATAAATTTTCGGCCCCCCGTTTGGTGGGGTTATTCCGGCTGACCGGCAGAAACTCTCCATCAGGCTGCCCAGATTTAAATAATTACTAAAGGTGACGCCGTGGTTACCAATCCGCTTATACCAAGATTCGCAACAGATCCTACACTTGCGATCCTCGATATTCAAGTCAATGACTTGGTTGAAAATATCAGAAACAGTATAGCGGGCCCATTCTGAGACGCAGGTTACTGGCAATACATAGTCAACATCTGGATGCACATCCATCAGTTCTCTGTATTCAGGGCGGAGGGCAAATACGATGAATGCTCCTGGCCATTGCCGGCGCATCTCGCGCACTACCGGTTCGCAGGCCACGATATCACCCAGATGCTCAACCTGACTGATGACGATCACTCGCCGATGATCAGTGCGGACGCCTGCCCGCTTCAGGTGTCGGCAAAGTAAGGCGCCGTTGATCCGAAACGACAACTTGAGAATCAGGCGATGCCTGAAGCGGTTCCAATATTTCTTTGCTCTTTGCCAAATCGAAATGCAATTCATCAGGGATGAAGTGTTTCTTTGATAATTGAAGTGTAGCTTGCCCATGTTTCTGATTGGATGACAAGAAGCCTATCCTGCTCGGATCGGACTGATTGGATGCCATTTTCGGTCTCATCTTCCAAGTCATCTGCATTCACATCCTTGACATAGTGAGTAGCAAGTCCTATCTGTGACACCATTAACATCCGTGTATCGGTACATACAGCTATTGAAGGTATGCCTATTCCAGCCATGGCGATTGATGCATGCATCCGATTGCAAACGGCAAACTTGGCTTCAGAAGCGCATTCAAGATAATCTCGGGGCGACTTCGGGAAAAAGGCGGGCAGCCTGGGATCAAGTCTTTTGGCCAGAGAATACTCTTTTTCGTCATGGCACAGGAAAGCCACCTTGTGTCTTTTAGAAAGTCGGGCAATGAGCGTTTTCACTGAGTTTTCCCATTTTTGTTCATCGATTCCCTGCTCCCATGTGTAATGTCCACCGCCCCTCATGTAGTTGAATAAAATATAGCTAGAGGGAGAGCCCTGCACTTTTCTTCCCTTGCCCACCAAGAGTGCGCTGCAGGGGATCAATGGCAAATCGGCGCCAAGCGTTTTGCACAGTTTTTGTGAAAGTCGGTCGCGGACAGTGGTCAGCCGGCAATAGCTGAGTATCGCCCTTAAATACTTTTCGTCTTCAGGAGAGTCAATTTTTACGGGTTGTCTCTCCCAAGGATAGCATGAACCTGCCGCCAGGTTAAAAACCGGGATCTGCTCGTGGAGTCGGCCGATGATTCCCTCCCAAATGGGCTTCACCCACTCGGTATGACTGCAGCTAGGCGAAAAAACAGGGGTCCCACATTGAACGATCAGGTCACAATTATCGAAACGGCTTGATTTTAGCTTTGCTGCGAAGGTTTCTAGAAAACGACTTAAGCGTTTTCTACCTCTTGGTAAAATGTGAGCTGCTTTGCTGAGCTGAATGGGATGCCATTTCGGGTAGGCCGAGAGAGGTCTATGTTTGTTGACCGGAATGAACTCGATTTCTTCTCCCCTGAATTGTTCTCGCAGCAACAGACAGATGCCTTCGCGGATGAAGTCATCGCCGATATTGGTGTTCAAGGTTGTGATCAATCCTATTCTTTTCATAGTCACATAGTCAGAGAATTAATCCTTTATCATGGCAATGATGGCTAGATATGGCTTCTTCAATTTTTTGTAATCGCGCGATTCTTCCATGAACACAGTGGATAGCGCATTGAATGATCTCCCCATGATGAATGCGCGTTTCCCGAGACCAACGAGAAGCGACATCCTCTTTTTTATATTATTTACCGCATAGTATCTTTCACCGACATACGTTTTCCCGCTGACGCGCAGACCGGTTGGCGTTATGATCTGATCCTTCAGGGATTTTTCATCATAGAAGCGCTGAAAGAACGTTTTGTTCAGAAGTGTGCCCTTCATGCCATATACGTCCCCGGGCATGTATTCATTGAATTTTTCTGTATAAAAAGGGACAGAAAAAGTAAAAACGCCAGAGGGATTCAGCAAGCGCGGGACGATCTTTGCTGCCAGCGAATCGCCTCCATCCTCAGGGTGAATATGTTCGAATACCGAGCAGGAAAAAATAAAGTCGAACGTTCCCAACCCGGAGACGGTGTCAAAACGGGTTATATCGGCATGGATGATCTGCATCTGGCTAAGCCCAAGGGCCGAGGCTTTTTGCCGCATGTCTTCCAGCTCTGGCTCCCAGGAATTTACATAGGTGATTTCCCACGCAGCAGAGTACTTTCCCAATGAAAGAGATAATATCTGAGGCGAGCCGATATCCAGGATTTTCAGCTTCCGCTCCTGACATTCCAGCAAACCGCTCAAGTCCAGCATGGCCGGAATTTCCTTGGTCCTCGTATAATCGATCGGAATGAGGAACGTGCGCAGGAATTTGTAAAAATACCTCTTGGCGAGACTGTTGGCCGCGGCGTGGAGTATGGGATGCGATTTAGTTTTCACTTTTCACCGCGGGTTGTCTGGGCTCGACAGGCAGCCATTCCTGCTCGGCCAAGCAGATCTCCTTTAAGTCGATGACATTGCGACCGGCGCCATAGAAGTTTCCTTCATCAACTGCGAAAGAATACGCTCCGTTCACATGGTCCAGCAGTAGCCCGCTGTCCTCCAGTGACGCATTCAGACGATAGTTGCCTTTCGCCAGCGGGAGCTTGTTGATACGGCAGCCAGCGCACCCGCTGCGCGAAAGGCCGGTCAAGGGCTTTTCGCCGAGTGAGCTGTTGAAATGAAGGAGCGGCTGTCCCATGCTGTTGTAGATTGTAAACCTGAACGTTGGCCTGACGAGTTCAATCGACGAGTGGAAGTCGATCGTAACTGTGCAATCTTGTCCGGACAATACTTGTTGCAGCGCTTCCCCACCCTCTCCCTTCATGCCGATGGCCGTGATTCTCGCTTTTCCAGAACCGCTGCGGTCCGTTCGCGTACGCAGATCGCCGATTGTCCCGTCGTCGAATGTCGATAGATAGGCGGCGATCACTTGATGCGTCTCGCCGACCTGTTGCAGTCTTCCACGATCGAGAAGGATGGCCGCATCGCAAAGTGTTTCGATGGCCCCCAAATTATGACTGACGAACAGCACTGTCCGGCCTTCTTTCGTCACGTCACCCATCTTTCCCAGGCACTTTTTCTGGAACTGGGCGTCGCCCACAGCCAGAACCTCGTCGATGATCAATATTTCCGGTTCCAGGTGGGCCGCTACGGCGAAGGCCAGGCGCACGTACATACCCGAGGAATAGCGCTTGACCGGCGTGTCGAGGAATTTTTCCACTTCGGCGAAGGTCACGATCTCGTCGAACTTGCGCGCGATCTCGTGGCGGCGCATGCCCAGGATCGCCCCGTTGAGAAAGATGTTCTCCCGGCCGGTCAACTCAGGGTGGAAGCCGGTGCCCACCTCAAGCAGGCTGGCCACGCGGCCGCGGATCTCTGCCCGGCCGGCGCTGGGCTCGGTGATGCGGCTGAGGATCTTTAGCAGCGTGGTCTTGCCGGCGCCGTTGCGGCCGATGATGCCGAGCTTGTCGCCTGGCTTCACCTCAATAGTAACATCGCGCAGGGCCCAGAAGTCCTCCCTGCAGGGTGCGGCGTTTTTTCGCAGCAGCCGCCGGGCACCGTGGGCCAGCGTGTCGCGCAGCGTTTCGTAGCGCGGCCGCGACTGGTGGCGGATGAGGTATTTCTTGCCCAGGCCGGCGACGCGAATCACAAATTTCATTTCAGATAACATCGGCGAAAAGGCGCTCGGTGCGGCGGAAATAAGTGAGGCCGGAAAGAAACACCAGCAGCACCAGCAGGAGTGACAGCCAGAAACCTTGCATGTTGAGCTCCGCCCGGCCCCGTAGCAGCGACCAGCGGAAACCGTCGATGATGCCCACCAACGGGTTCAGCGCATAGAGCAGCCGCCAGCGTTCGGGGATGACGGTGCTGCTGAACCCGACCGGGGAGATGTACAGGCCGAACTGGACGATGAATGGGACGACGTAGCGGAAGTCGCGGTACTTGACGTTTAGCGCCGAGAACCAGAAACCGCATCCCAGCGCCAGCAGCAGGGCTAGGAGCAGGAAGAGCGGCAGGAAGAGGACGCGGGCGTCGGGCAGGCAGCGGGTCCAGGCCATCATGCTCAACAGGAGCGCCAGTGAAATGAGGAAGTCCAGAAGGTGGACCATGACCGATGAGGCGGGAATGATCAGGCGCGGGAAGTAGATCTTGGAGATCAGGTTGGTGTTCCCCAGCAGGCTGTTGCTGCTCTCTTGTAGGGCGCCGGCAAAGAACTGCCAGGGGAGCATGGCCGCGAACACCAGGACCGGGTAGGGGACACCCTGGGCGGGCAATTTGGCCAGCCGCCCGAATACCAGCGAGAAGACGGCGATGGTCAGAAGCGGGCGCAGAACGCTCCACAGTATGCCCAGGACCGCCTGCTTGTAGCGGACCAGGATATCGCGCCAGGAGAGGAACAGGAAGAGTTCGCGGTAGTTCCACAGATCGCGGAAGAACTGCCGGCGGCCTTTTCCGGCCTCGATGATCAGTAGGACTGGGAGCTTATCCTTATTCCGATTCATTTTTTCGGGCAACGATGATATCCTGGGAAGATAAAAAATTTTCCCGTCCGTTCCAATTGCCGTAGCGGACCGGATCTTGAATGGCCAGGCCGCTTTTTTTGAACAGGTTTCGGATTGCGGCTTCCTCGTGGGCGATGCTGGCCTCCGGCAGCCTGGGATCGATGGCCAAGCTGTCGCCATGAACATGGCGGAAACGGCTGTTCATTTTCTTTAACCGCTCGCGGGCTGGCGGGTCCAGCAGGAAGCAGGTGGCCAGCATCCGGCCGTTGGGCTTCAGGACCCGCGAGATTTCGAGCAGGTAGTTCCCGATGTCCTCCAGGAGCATATGGGTGAAGACGGATGTCAGGAAGACGAAGTCGAAGCGACCGTCTGTGAAGGGGAAACGGCAGGAACCGGCTTGCTGCCGGCCCCGCCGGTTCGTCTGTTCGTTGTGGATGTCAATATAGTGGAAATGGAAGTTGGGGAAGCGCGGGGTGATGCGCTTCTGGCACCAGCGGATCTCGGGCCGGACAATATCAAACCCAACATACTCTCCCTGGTCGCTGAGATACGTCGTCAGGGGGATGGCCATGCGGCCGACTCCGCAGCCGATCTCAAGTACCTTTTCATCCGGCTGCAGCCCGGCCAGATCCTTGAAATATCCAAGAAATTCGCCGCCGATGGCGGCGAAATCCCCGTCGCCGACCGAGATCAGCGATCGGGGCGGCGTTATGGAACCACCCCTTCTCCGCAATCGCTGCGCCGCGTCCTGGGGGAGATAATACAGGCGACGCAGGAGGGGATATCGGTAATATGCCCTTCGCAGCCAGGATTGCACCCCGACCGGGAAGTGCTTGCGCACGAATCTCTTCATGAAAACCGAGTGATGACCTCGGCGATCCGCTCCTGGTCCGCTGGCTGCAGATAGGGGTGCATGGGCAGGCTGAATATCTCGTTGGCGGTCTTTTCGGCGACCGGGAAGTCTCCCTGGCGGTATCCCAGGCCAGCGAAGGCCTGCTGCATGTGCAGGGGGATCGGGTAATAAACGGCGGTCGGGATGCCTTCCTCGCGCAGCTTGGCGATGACCTTGTCGCGGTGCGGATGGAGAACCGAGTACTGTGCCCAGGCGGAGACATTCCCGGGCAGGATCCTGGGCGTTTTCACGGCTCCGGCCAGCAGCCGGTCGTAACGGCCGGCGACCTGCTGGCGCAGTTCGATCTCCTCGGGAAAGATATCCATTTTGGCCAGCAGCACGGACGCCTGCAGGGAGTCCATGCGGCCGTTGATGCCCACCCGCACGTTGGTGTACTTGTCGGCCCCCTGGCCGTGCACGCGGATGGACAGCAGCTGCTCATGAACGGCCGTGTCATCGGTGAAGACCATGCCGCCATCGCCATAACAGCCCAGCGGCTTGGCCGGGAAGAAGCTCGTCCCCGCCACCCGGGCCAGCGCGCCGGCCTTCCTCCCCTTTTGGCCGGCGCCGAAACTCTGGGCCGCGTCCTCCAGGACGAACATCCGGTGCTTGTCGGCGATGGCCTGGATGGCGTCGTAATCGGCGGGCTGGCCGAACAGGTCGACCGGCATGATTCCCCTGGGCGTGAGTTTTTTCTCGGCAATGATTTTTTCTATCGCCCCCTCGAGGCTTGCCGGGTCGATATTGAACGTTTCCGGGTCGATGTCAACGAAGACCGGCGTCGCCCCGGTGAGGGCGACGGCGCCGGCGGTGGCGATGAACGTGAACGTGGGGACGAAAACGGCGTCGCCCCGCCCGACGTTTTCGGCCAGCAGCGGCATGAGCAGGGCGTCGGTGCCGCTGGCCACGGCCACGGCGTAACGCGAGCCGGTGAAGGCGGCCAGCTTTGCCTCAAGCTCGCGGATTTCCGGGCCCATGATGTACTGGCCGTGGTCCAGTATTCGTTTCATTCCGGCTTCGATCCGCTCGCGGATCCTTTTTTGCTGGGCCGGTAAGTCGATGAACTGCATGCTGTGTCTCCTTGGGGGCTGTCTGCCGAGAAGGAATTCCGTCCTTTTTCCTAAGCTGCCGCCGCTGCATGCGGCCGGGCTGGCGGATTTGTTGGCGCAAGCATGGGCTCAGGCCATCTCATGTTCATCATACATGATTTCAGGCTTGATTGACAACCGGCTGGCCGCGCAGACCGCCGGCAATAATCGCCGGCTATCCGCCTGCCCGGTTGCCAAATACCCCGAAGACATAATCGCTGGTGATCTCGCCGCTTTTCATGAGGCTGTCCTCAACTGCGAAGCAACGGCGCAGGACTGCTTCGGCTTCTGCTTCGGGTTCCAGGAAGTGGTGGGCGATGCCGTGGAATACCAGGCAGGCGAGGGTGCCGCCCTTCTCCTTGACCTCCAGCGGCAGGAACATTTCATTGAGCAAAGGCAGGATCGCCGAAGACTCGGCCGCCTCGGAGGGGTCCGCCAGCATCATGCGCAGGCGCCCCGGCGCGTCGATCCTTTTCTTGACCCTGCCGTTCTCCCAGCGCCGCCGGTATGCCTCCGGGATCTGGTTCAGCAGTTCATTGGCCGCCTGCAGCTGCCGCCCCGTCCATTGGAAACGGGAGGGGCCGACGAATTCGTTGATCACCAGGAAGCCGCCGGGCCTGAGCATGTCCCGTATCTCTTCCAGCGCGCGGCGCATGGGGAAGAAATGATGGAGCGCGCCTTCGGTGATCACCAGGTCGTAGGGGCCGGCTCCGGCCATTGAGCCCACGTCGCCCACCTGGAAGTTCAGGATCCGGTCCAGGCCCGCTTGTTCGGCGGCCCGTCGGGCGGCGGCGATGCGCGGCTGCGAAAGGTCACAGGCGTCGATGCGCCGGAAGAGGCCGGTCCGGGCCCAGCTCATCTCGTTGCCGCCGCCGCCGCAGCCGGGCGAGAAGGCGGCAAGGCCCGTTTTCCCCGCCAGGAAATTGTTTTTGACATGGGCGACGTGATCGATCTGGGCGTTCCCGGATACCATGAAATTCCAGCGCCGGCGCAGCTCCGGAATTTCCCAGGCATGAATGGGGGGGCTTTGTGTATGCTCCCAGGCTGACCGGGTTCGATCCTGTTTGGCAGCCGATGCCCTCCTGACAATCTGCCGCCACCCGCCGCTGCCGGCCTTTTCCCAGAACCGCTCTAGATCGTGGATGTTGATCCAATTGTTGAACATGTTTCCAGCATTTGTCATATTAACAGAACCTGCGTTTTATGGCAAAACTGACCATCGGTCAATGTGACAGAATTTGTCATTTCAGCTGACGGTAATTGGCAATAATCCCTACAAATTTTCAAAAAGCCCTGTTCAAACCTAGAGTTTTGCTTGGCAGCGAAATTGCTTAATATATTGTGAATCTTAAAGGAGGTTCGAATGAATAAAAAAGGTTTCACGCTCATCGAATTGCTGATTGTCGTGGCCATTATCGGTATCATTGCCGCCATCGCCATACCCAACCTGCTGGTTGCCCTGCAGAAGGGCAAGCAGAAAGCGACCATGGGCGACATGAAGTCGATCGGCTCGGCCATCGAGTCCTACATCACTGACTGGTCGTTTGCTCCGCAAGTGGCGGCAGGTCCAATCAACACCATGGCGGTTAACTGGTTCCAGCCTTTCTACATCAAGATTCTCCCGCAAACCGATGGCTGGGGCACTATTTTCCGGTATGATCACAGCGCCATTGCTGCAGGCGGTGACTTGTATACGATCCAGTCCTGGGGTCGCAATAAATTGAATGGCCCCATTCCCGCCCCCCCGAACAATCTGTATACTGTGACCAGCCTGGCTGATTTCAACAACGACATCTTCTTCTCCAACGGCATCTACACGGTCGGGCCCCAGGTCAAGAGATAATCGTTCGCGACTCGTTCTTCGAAAGCGGCTGGAAATATTTTCCAGCCGCTTTTTTTTTGCTGCTGAATTTTTCCGCCAGCCAGGCGAAAGGGCTGTTCTGGCTGCGCCTGGCCTATTTCGCTTTTCTGTCGGGTGTTTTTTCCCTATGCCGGCGCTGCCGGCTTGAAAAAATCCTGGCCCCCATCAGCGGCGGGATCGCCCTGATCTTCTTCATTTACGGAATCCTGCAGAAATACCTTATTTTTCCCGCCATTCTCCGGCAGCTCGAGCCGGGACCGTCGTTCTACGCCCATGCCCTGCACGCCCGCGTTGCCTTTGGCCGGATCTTCGCCGTTTTCCCCCTGCCCACGCTGTACGCCATGGTCTGCGGGCTGCTGCTGATCTTCGTTGTCCACTACCTGTACCGCTCGCGGGGCCGAGCGCAGTTTTTTTGGGGCGGCCTTTTTCTCCTTGGCGCCTTCAACCTGGTCTTGACCCAGTCTTTCGGCGGCATCCTTTTCTTCACGGTCGGCATTTTGTTTTATCTTTTTGCCTCACGGAGGTTCCGGGCCAGGCACCTGGCGCCCCTGCTCATGGTCCTGACCCTGGTGTTTTTCCTGGTCACGGCCCTGCGGTTTTCCGATGCCCGGGAAATGACCCCGGCCAGGCTGCGCTTCGCCAACTGGGCCCAGGCCGGCCGCCTCATCATCCAGGCCCCGCTCCTGGGCGTGGGGCTGGGGAATTATGAGTCGGCGGTCTCCCCGCACATTCGCGCGAACGAGCCGACCTCCATTTATGCCCATAATTTTTTCCTGCAGTTTGCCGCCGAGGCCGGCCTGCCCTTGTTCCTGCTGCTGGCCATCATGACGCTGCACTGGCTGAAATCGAATCTGCCCCGCTTCGCGGACCGGGAAAACGCCCTGTTCGCCTCGGCCTGCGTCCTGATCCTGTGCTTCAATATGTTCGACATCGGCAACTTCTTTTTTGCCGCTGGCATCAGCTTTTCCCTGGTCCTCTCCCAAGTTGTCCGCTTGCCGGGACCGGTCCGGCCGCGGCATGTCTCGTCTCTTCTCCTGCCGGCGATCGTGCTTCTGGTTCATGCCGCGGCCGCCAGCCGCCAGCAGGCGGGCGATCTTTGGCTAAGCCGCGGGAAGCCCCAGCGTGCGGAGAGCTCCTACCGCTCGGCCTTGAAGATCGAGCCGTTTTCCTACCGTGCCTGGCTGGGTCTGGCCCATATCGCCTGGGAAAGAGGAGATGGCCCGGCGGCGGAAAAATGCCTGGACCGGGTCTTCGGCGCCTTTCCCGGGCAGGCGTATGCCCATTATCTCGTTTCGCACATCGCCGTGCGCCGCGGGGCCTATCTGACGGCATTGGCCCACGCCTGCCGGGCGGCGGAAGCGAACAGGAAGAACAACGAATATCAGAGGTGGCATGATTTCATTAAAGGGGCTATCGCCCAGCGGACTGCACTTCCAGGAAATTGAGTTCTCCCTTCTTTTGGCCTGGGCGCTGCTGTTTCCGGCCAAGATCGGTTATGCCTATTACCTCGGTTTCGTTTGCCTGCTGGCGGTTTTCTCCCTGGCCAAGCTCCAAGTTCTTAAAAACATCGCCCTGCACCGTTTTTCGGCCTTTCTTCTGGTCCTGAATTCGTTTCTGATGTTCAGCGCCTTCTTTTCCCCCCATCCCTACAAGTCGCTCCTTTTCGTGGCCGACGTTTTCCTGGTCTCGTTCTGGGCCGTTTTCTTTTTCCTGGAGAAAAGGGACATGGAGCGGTATCTGTTCCTGGCGGCCGGAGTGATCTCCATCTCATCGCTGGCGATGGTGGCGGCGTTTGCCCTGCAGTGGGGGCGGGGGATCGCCACTCCCTGCTTCGCGAACCCCATCCTGCAGAGTATCGCCTCGGCGTTCGCGGTCCTGGTTTTCCTTCACCTGCTTCTGCGCCGGTATTCCCATGCCGGCCTCGCCCTTCTGGTGCTGAACGGGACCGCCGTGATCATCGGCGCCTCCAAGGCCGCCTTCCTGGGGCTGTTCCTATTCTCGGCCGCCATGATCCTCCTTCGCCGCCGGCGCTGGATGGTTTACCTGGGCCTGCTGCTGCTCATCCTCGTCGTATTGCCCAATCCCTTCAGGCATTCGCTGGCCCATTCGCTGCGCCACGATCCCTATGTCTTCGACCGCCTGGACATCTGGAGCATGTCGGCGCGCATGTTTCGCGCCCATTTTTGGACCGGGGTCGGCCCCGACCTGTTTGCCGAGGCGGCGCCGCGCTTCAATTTTCCCCAAGACATGGGCCCTTCGCGTTACGGAAAGATTCCCGAATCCCCGCACAGCGATTATTGGAAGATCATAGTCGAAAACGGGGCACCGGGGCTGATATTCGTGCTGGCGGCTCTGTTTTCGGCCATTCGGCGGTTGCTCTCCCCTCCATGGTCCGATCTGTCGAAATGGCTGCTGGCTTTCCTGCTGGCGCAGATCCTCTTGATCAATTGCCTTTTCAACTTTTTTTTCCTGATGCTCTTTTTCTTGCTCCTGCAGGATTTCCTGTATTCAAGGCCCCGTTTCGTTTCGCTGCGTCCCGCGGGGCGCCTCTTTTTGTCTGTACTGCTTGTTTTTATTGTCGTTCTGCTCTACCTGTTCCCCTACATGGCGGAACAGCGTTTCGCTGCCGCCTCCGCCGAAAAAGATCTCTCGCGCCGGCTCTCCCTGCTCAGGCAGGCGGCGGTTCTCAGCCCGCTGGACGAGCGGCCTGTGCTTTTTATGGGCGAAAACTTGCGCATGATCGCCGCGGAAACCGGCAACCTGGACGCCTGGACCGATGCTTGGGAGCGCGTGCGCCGGGCCCAGCGCTTGAACCGCAACGGCAGCGAGGCCCTGTTCCTGGAGTCGGAGCTGTTCCGGGGATTCCAGGCTGGTAAATTGGCTTACCCCCATTTGGCCGATGAGATTCTGCGGCCGCTGCGCCGGGCCGAATCGCTTGAGCCGTTCAATCCGTTTTTAAAGCTACGTCAGGCGCTGGTCCTGCGGGATTCGGGCCGCAAGGCCGAAGCCCGAAAACTGGCGCTGGCCGCCCTGGACCTGGAGCCGTCCTATGTGGCGGCGATCCTGTTCCTCCATGAGCTGGAGGGGCTTCCTGCCGATGACCCCGTGCTGCGGGAGCGGATCGCCCGTATTCGCGAGCAGGCGGATCGCCTTCATGCCCCTCCCGGATCCTATGTCTTCAAGTTGCACCAGTTTCCTGAGCGGGCTTCTAGGAAATAAGAATGCCGTGAATGAAAGCGATTTGGCAGCAAGATTGCTTTCTTATTATAGGATCACGAGGAGGTGCCAGTGAGAACAAGAGGCTTTACGCTGATTGAGCTCCTTATCGTCGTGGCCATCATTGGCATCATCGCCGCCATCGCCATCCCCAACCTGCTGGTGGCCCTGCATAAAGGCCGGCAGAAAGCGACCATGGGGGACATGACCTCGATCGGAGCGGCCATCGAATCGTATCTCGTCGACTGGGCTTTCGCTCCTGCCCCGGGTGAAACCCTGATAACCGGTTTGGATCGACCTTGGTTCCGCCCTTTTTACATCAAGATACTGCCCGATCGAGATGGCTGGAATACCCTCTTCGCATACGATGCTGGCGGGGGAAGCGCTTTTGACGCCTATTCGGTTATGTCCTGGGGCCGCAACAAAGTTACCGATAACACGCCGGTTGGCCAATATCCGTTGCGTTCTTTATCCGATTTCAACCAGGACATCATTTACAGCGACGGCCGCTTCACCGTCCTGCCGAACACCAAGCAATAATCTGGCTCAGTCGGCCTGGGCCTCCAGGCGGATGAAGGCGTAGGGGCTGCGGTAGTCGTTGGTGCGGATCTTCACCATGTTGTTGAAC
Organism: Acidobacteriota bacterium; assembly: GCA_022711715.1. GTDB lineage: Bacteria > Acidobacteriota > Aminicenantia > UBA2199 > UBA2199 > UBA2199. Next base: position 25,559 of record JAKLEC010000003.1, on the reverse strand, counting down.
GTCCCTTTCTCGAAGGGGGTGAAGGTGAGGGTGAACTCGGTGCTGTTCTTCCCCGCCACGCTGCTCGTGCGGAACGCCAGCGACACCTCGGGGCTGCAGCTGTACTCCAGGACGCGCAGGTCCATGTTGCCCAGGTTGCTCAAGTTGAGCTTGCGCACGTAGGCCTTGCCGACCTTGACAACGCCGAAGGCGATCTGCCCCGGCTTGACGTCGGCCTGGGCGAAGTCCTTGACGACCACCGTGCCGCTCACCGCCAGCCGGATCTCCGGGTTGGCGGGATCGTTGCTGGTCACGGTGATGGTCTTGACGACGCGGCCGTTGTAGCCGCTGGTGTTGAACTTGCCGCTGATCGTCCCCTTTTCGCCGGGCTTATATTCCTTCTTGTCCAGCGCCGCCGTGGTGCAGCCGCAGGAGGGTACGACGTTCTTGATCAGCAGCGCCTCGTCGCCGGAGTTTTCGAACTCGAAGGCGATGTCGAGGATCTTGCCGCTGGAGACCTCGCCGAACTCGAAGGTCGCGCTCTTGAACTTGAGGGCCGGCTTGGCGAGCGCGATCACCGGCAGCAGCAAGAAGAGGGCCAAGGCTACGAGTTTCTTCATTCTTTTTCCTCCATTTCCTTTATCTTCTTCTCCAACATGCGGATGCGGTCGCGCATCGCCGCCAGGTTGCGCGCCAGGACCATGTTGCGCCGCCATTCGCCCATCTCCTGGTGCGGGATGCCGGCGACGACCATCTTGGATTTGATCGAGCCGGAGATGCCGGTGAGGGCGGCGACCATGACGCCGTCGGCGATCTCGACGTGGTCGGCCACCCCGACCTGGCCGCCCATGATCACCCCGGCGCCGATGCGCGTGGAGCCGGCGATGCCCGTGTGGGCCGAAATGGCGGTGTCGCGGCCGATGCGCACGTTGTGGCCGATCTGCACCAGGTTGTCCAGCTTGACGTTCGCCGCCAGCGCCGTCTCCTCGATGGTCGAGCGGTCGATGCAGGTGTTGGCCCCGATCTCGCAGCCGTCGCCGATGATCACCCGTCCCACCTGCGGCACCTTCACCGCCGCGCCGTCGGCCGCGCGGCCGAAGCCGAAGCCGTCGGCGCCGATGACGGCGCCGGGATGGATGATGACGTTGTCGCCGATGCGCGCGCCTTCGCGGATCACCACGTTGGCGTAGATCAGGCAGTCGCGGCCGATGACCACGTCGCGGTAGAGCGCCGTCCCGGGGTGGATCTCGCTGCGCTCGCCGACGCGGCACTCCTCGCCGACGAAGGCGAAGGGGGCGACGCTCGCCCCGGCGCCGAGCACGGCGCTGGCGGCGACGAAGGCGGCGGGGGAGACGCCCTGCCAGAGGGGCCGGCGCGGGTGAAAGTGCCGCAGCAGGAGGGCGAAGGCCAGCTGCGGGTCGGCGACGAGGACGCGGTTGGCGTGCTCCACGACGCTCCCGCGCGCCACGACCAGCGCGCCGGCGCGGGAGCCGGCGGCGGCGGCATCGTTGCCCTTGGCCACGTAGGCGATCTCGCCGGGGCCGGCGCGCGGCAGCGACTGCACGCCGGCGATCTCCAGCTCCCCGTCGCCGAGCAGCTCGCCGTTGAGGAGGGCGGCGATCTCCTTCAATTTAGGCATGAGCCTCCTTGTCGAGCAGGAAGGTCATCTTGGCCCCGTAGAGCATGATGCCCATGGTGATCTCCATCCAGAACCCGAATACGATGATGGCCACGATCGGGTCCTGCACTCGGCGCAGCAGCGACACGTTCACCAGGTAGTAGGCGTAGGCGCGCTTGACCGTCTCCCACAGCAGCGCCGCGAACAGCGCCGAGGCCAGCGCCGGCAGCACGGCCACCCGCTTCTCGGGGATCCATTTGAACAGGATGTAGAAGAACAGCGAGGTGATCAGGAAGGGCATGGCATAGCGGACGAAGAAGCTGTTGATGGCGCGCACCAGGGCGGGGTCGATCGGTCCGCGCTGGGCCACGTCCTGGCTGACGATGGCGGTGACGGTCGATGCCAGGCCGGTGACCAGGAAGGAGGCGATGACCAGCACCAGCACGATCAGCAGCAGCCCGAACTCCTTGACGCGGCGGGTGAAGAACACGCGCTTGACGTCGATGCGGAACATGTCGTTGATGAACTGCACCATCTTCTTGAAGATCAGGACGCCGAGGAAGAGGAAGAAACCCAGGCCGTACAGGCTCAGGTGGCCGATGCGCGCCGACAGCGCGGCGGCCTGCTGGAAGAACACCGGCGCGATGTCCTGGAAGAACTCGGGGGAAAAGGGGTAGACGTTCTGCAGCGCCGCATCGGGCGAGTCCATCACGCCGGCGAACAGGTAGGTGAAGAAAATGAGCAGGAAGAACGTGGAGAAGATGGAGTAGTAGGCCAGGATCGACGACTGGTCGATGCCGCCCTCGGACAGGAATTCCCGCAGCGCGCGCCACAGCACGCGCAGGAACCCCAGCGGCGTCAGCGCGCCGCTCCGGCCGGCCATGGCCCCTCAGCCGCGTCTTCCCCCGCTCGCGGTCAGCGAGCGATGGTGGACAGGGTGGAGCCGCCCCACTTGACGAAGAAGAGGATCAGGTCGATGAGCAGGACGTAGATGACCAGGGATTCCATCAGCGCCAGGGCGATGATCAGCAGGCCACGGATGGAGTCGGCCGAGGCCGGGTTGCGGGCGATGTTGTCGGCGGCAGTGCAGAAGGCCCGGGACTGGCCGAGGATGCCGAAGATGGCCGCCACGGTCAGGCAGGCGGCGCCGATGAGGATGGTCCAGAAGAAGATCGACGACGTGGCGCCGGCGGCCTTGGGCGCCACCTGGGCCTGGGCGGGGAGCGCGGCGGCCAGGGCCAGCAGGCCGGCGACGGTCAGCAGTGCCTTGTTTCTCATGAAAGTTCCTCCTTGTGTGTCAATGCTCCGATGCGATGGCGCCGGACAAATAGACCGACGACAGCATGATAAAGATATACGCCTGCAGAAGCGAAGTAAAGATGGCCATGGCCATCATGGGCAGCGGCGCCACGAAGGGCACCAGCGAGACGATGATGATGATGACCAGGTCCTCGCCGAAGATGTTGCAGAAGAGACGGACGGTCAGCGACAGCGGGCGCGAGAACTGCGAGATGATCTCGATGGGGAAGAAGATGGGCGCCATCCACCACTTTGGACCCGAGAAGTGCTTCAGGTAGCCCAGGAAGCCGTGCTTCTTCACCCCCTGGGCGTTGTAGTACAGGAAGATGAACACGGCGCAGCCGGCCGGGACGTTCAGGTTGGCCGTCGGCGAGGCCATCTCGGGCAGCAGCCCCAGCAGGTTGGCGGTGGCGATGAACAGCCCCAGCGTGCCCAGCACCGGCACGAACCGCCGCCCCTCGGGGCCGATCATGTCGTCCACCAGCGAGCGCAGGAAGAGATAGATCGATTCCAGCATCGCCTGCAGGGGCGCCGGGAAAAGCGACAGGCGGCGGGCGGCCAGCTTAAAGAAGAGGATGAGGCCCAGGGTGGCGATCATGGCCATGATGACGTGGGCGGGAAGCACGTCGCCGCGGACGCGGACGCCGGCCAGCGCGGCCAGGGAGCGGAGCGCGCCGTTGACCCAGACGGCGACCAGCGGGTTATGTTCCATGGCGCCTGCCGCGCGCGGGTCGGCGCAGGCCGGCGGCGACGACGCCCAGGTAGCTCATGGACCAGCCCTGGACGAAAAAGAGCGCGCCGGCGCCGGAGATGCGGCTGACCACAAGGACCAAGGCGGCGATGGCCAGGATTTTCACCAAGCTCGACACGAAGAAAAGCATTTTGCCCTTGCCTTTTTCCAGGATCCGGTCAGCCTGCCGCGCCAGCGCGAGGAATCCCGCGATGCCGGCGGCGGCTCCTGCAAGGGAAATTATACAATACTCGGCGCGCTTTGTAAAAAAAAAATCGCCGCCAGGGCCAGGGCCTCGAAGGCGGCCGCGGCGCGGACGGCGGCAGCGGTCACCATGGATGCCTTATTCCTCGGGCTCATGGCGCCTCGTCTGCGCGAACAGGTTGTAGAACCCGGCGAGAATGCCGTAGAAGATGAATGCCAGGGTCAGCCAGGGGGAAGTCTTCAGCCAGCGGTCCAGGAAATGGCCGATGGCGAAGCCGACGAGGATGGAGGCGGGGAACATCAGCCCGACCGACGAGTATTCCACCCACTTGCGTTTTCCCGCGTCCGGCGGCGCCGCGGGCTGGGGACGGCGGGGATCAGTAATCCTCGTCCTCCTCGTCGTCCTTCATGTCGAAACCGTCCAAGTCCTCCTCCGACTCCTCGTCGCCGAAGTTCTCCTCTTCCTCGTAGTAATTGGCGGCGTCGAAGTCCTCCTCGCCGAACTCGTTCTTGCGCGTCTCGATGGTCTTGTAAAACTCGTCCTCATCCTCGAAATGGCGGATGAAGTTGGCGTCCAGCTCGCTGTAGAAAAGCTCCAGGTAGTCGTCCTCGATGGTGCAGAAGACCGACTGGTGCTCGTCGGTGTCCAGGTCGCCGACCACTTCAACGATCTTGGTGGCAGCCGCCTTCAACACGTCGAGCGTCTGCCATGAAATGATCTCCAATTGCTCCATCGGCGGAACTCCTTCGTTATTTTTGGCTTCTATTTAAGAGGTTATTCTCGTTTTGTCAAGCCTTTTGCAGATATTTTTTCAGATGGCGGCCGGTGGCCGACGAGGCCTTTCCCGCGAGCGCGCGCGGGGGTCCGCTGAAGAGCAGCCGGCCGCCGCCGGCCCCGCCCTCGGGGCCCAGCTCGACGACATGATCGGCGCCGGCGATCAGGGCCAGGTTGTGCTCGACGGCCACCACCGTGTCGCCGCGCGCCAGCAGCCGGGCGATCAGCCCGCGGATCACCTCGACGTCGAAGGGATGCAGCCCGAACGACGGCTCGTCGATCAGGAACAGCGTGCCCGGGGCGCCGTTGTTCAAGTGCTTGATCAGCTTGAGCTTCTGCAGCTCGCCGCTGGACAGGGCGCCCAGCTTGTCCCCCAGGCGCAGGGTGCCCATGCCGTTCTCGCGCAGCGGGGCCAGCGCCGCGGCGGCGGCCGGGATCCGGGCGGCGAACTCGGCGCAGAAGGCGTCGGCGGTCATGGCCAGGACGTCGGCGATGCTGCGGCCGCGCAGGGTGATCTTCAGCACCTCGGGGGAGAAGCCGCTGCCGCGGCACAGCCCGCAGCCGGCGCGGACCGCGGGCAGGAACTGCATCTCGATCTCCTTGAAGCCGCGGCCGCCGCACTCCGGGCAGCGGCCGAGGGGGGAATGGAAGGAGAAATGGCCGGGCTGGTAGCCCAACTGGCGGCTGGGCGGCAGGGCGGCGAAGACGTCGCGCACCGCGGAAGAGGCGTCCAGGAAGCCGGCGATGTTGCTGTGGCTGCGCAGCGAACGGATGCCGGGGTCGATGTGCACCTTCTCGCGCACGCCCGGGATGCGCGGGTTCTTCAGGTACATCTCGTCGTACAGCAGCGAGCTCTTGCCGGCGCCGCTGACTCCGGCGATGACGGTCAGCGCCCGCAGCGGCAGCCGCAGGTCGAAGCCCTTCAGGTTGTGGGCGCAGGCGTTGCGGAACTCCATGTACCCCGCGCCGCCGGCCGGCGCGGCCGCCGGCCGGGCGCGGCGGCGGAAATACTTCTGGGTAATGGTGGCGTCGCCGGCGAAGAATTCGTCGCGGCCGCCCTGGAAAACGACGCGGCCGCCGGCGCTGCCGGCGCCGGGTCCCAGTTCGACGACGTGGTCGGAGCTGCGCACCAGCAGCGGGTTGTGCTCGACCATGACGACGGTGTTGCCGTGCTCCTTCAGGCGGCGCAGGAAGAGGTCCATCTTGCCGTAGTCGGCCGGGTGCAGGTCGGCCGAAGGCTGGTCGATGATCAGCAGCGAGTCGGAGAGGGTGGAGCCCATGATGAAGGCCAGGTTGATGCGCTGGTGCTCGCCCCGCGACAGGGTGAACGTGGGGCGGTCGAGCTGGATGTAGTGCAGGCGGTTCTGGATCAGGAAGCGCAGCTTGGCCGAGATCTCGCGGGACACGTCGGGCGAGATGCGCCGTTCATGGCGCTTGGGGTCGAGGCCGCGGACGAAGGCCTCGGCCTCGCCGATGGTCATGGCCAGGAAATCGGCGATGGTCCTGCCCTGGACGCGGAAGGAGAGGACCAGCGGGTTGAAGCGGCTGCCGCCGCAGGCCGGGCAGGGGCGGTAGGAGGTATAGCGGCTCAGGAAGGCGCGCGCCTCGACCTTGTAGGATTTCCTGCGCAGGTAGGCGAACAGGCCCTCCAGGCCGGGGAAGCGCCCCGACCCCCGCAGCAGGAATTCCCTCTGGGCTCCGCTGAGCTCGCGCAGGGGCCGGCGCGTGTCCAGCCCGGCCTTGCGGGCATGGAGCAGGAAATCGTCGCGGAAGTCGCGGTTGGCCGGGGTGTTCAGCGGGCGCACCGCCCCCTGTTCCAGGGAAAGCTCCTCGGCGAACACCAGGGCGGGATCAATGGCCGTCACGTCGCCGAAGCCGTTGCAGCTCGGGCAGGCGCCGCGGGCGCTGTTGAAGGAGAACAGGTTCTCGTCGGGGCTCTCGTACTCCTTGTCGCAGCGGGGGCAGTAGAGCGAGAAGGGATAGCTCCGTTCCGCGAACCGTTTCGCGCCGCCGGCGGCGGCGAAGACGCTGACGGTCCTGCGGCCCAGGCCGATGGCCGAGTCGACGGCCTCGAAGAGGCGGGCGCGGTTCGCCGCCGAGTTCTCCATCTCGTCGACCAGCACCTGGATGGGCCGGCCCTTGCTGCGGCCGTCGATGAGGATCTTGTCGCCGCCGTTGACCCGGAAACGATAGCCGCGGTTGGCCAGGAAGGCGATGTCGCCCTGGTAGGCGAAGCAGACGCGCAGCGAGGCGGGCGGCAGCGCCAGCAGGTCCGCGACGATCTCGTCGATGCTGAACTTGCGCACCGGCGCGCCGCAGCCCGGGCAGCAAAAGTCGGCGATCTTGGCGTAGAGGATGCGCAGGTAGTCGAAGATGTCGGCGGCGGTGGCCACGATGGAGCGGGGATTCTTGTTGGGCCGCTTCTGGCGGAAGGCGATGGCCGGGGGCAGGTTCTCGACACGGTCGATGTCGGGCTTTTCCACCTGGTCCAGGAACTGGCGGATGTAGGGCGAGATCGACTCGATGTAGCGGATGTAGCCCTCGGCGTACAGCGTGTGGAAGGCCAGCGATGACTTGCCGGCGCCGCTGACGCCGACCAGGGCGGTGATCTTGCCCAGCGGGATCTCCAGGTCGATGCCCTTCAGGTTGTGGGTGCGGACGCCCTTCAGGATAATGTTTTTTTCCATATGTGGCCGCGATCCGGAGCGATTATAGCATGAGTGGTCGAAACGACCTATCGTGACGCGTTACGCGTGACGCGTAACGAGTAACTGCACGAGAGAGGCCTTTTCTGTGCCAGGCAAGAACCAGAATTGATCATTTCCATATGCAAATGAAATCCGCAATGCCAGATCCAGAAGATCCATGATTGCGGCTACTTGTCACGTGTCACGCGTCACGCGTCACGAATGCTCGTTTTAATCGAACCGGTAGACGGTATTATTTCTTAATGGCGAAGTCGCTGTCTGAGAAATCGTTGACGCGCAGGTCGCGCAGCGAGCAGATGCGCAGCCGGTACTGGCCGCCGGCGGGGAGTATGGCCGGCACCTGCCAGCGGTAGAAGCCGATATTGGGCGCCTCGGCGGCGATGACGGCGTGCTGCTCGCCGCCCTTGAAGAGCAGGATGGCCACGGGTCCCTCGACGCCCACGGATAGCCAGCGGACCTGCGCCTCGGAGCCGGCGTGCAGGGTCTCGCCGCCGTTGGGCTGCTCGATGCGCAGGAATGGATGCGGCGCGCTTCCGGCCAGGAGCGGCAGGGCCAGCAGGGCGAGCACGGCGAGGCGGCGCATCATCATATGGAAATAGGATTCACGGCGCGGTTATCTCAGGGAAACGAAAAAGCGCATGGGCGGCCTACGCCCGGAGAGACTCGAACTCCCAACGCACAGCTTCGAAGGCTGCCGCTCTATCCTTTGAGCTACGGGCGCATAGGCGGCCGATATTATAGCGTTTATCGACTCCGCCGGCAAGGCGGGGCCGCTCTGTATCCGGCCGTTTCCGATCGCCGCGCCCCGTTCCACAGGAAAGAACAAAGCGCCCCCACCGCGCCGTCATTGAAAACGAATGCGCTTTCCCTTATCATTTCCGCGATGAAATCCGCAAAGCCGTTGTACTCAATCCTTTCGTTTTTTGTCCCATTCGGCCTGTATCTCGGCACCCTGGCCCCCACGATGCTCTGGTCCGACAGCGCCAAATTGGCCATTTTTGTCCAGGAGCGCGATTTTGCCGGCTATGGCCACGGCTATCATCCGCTCCATACCTTGTTGGGCATCCTGTTCGCGAAGCTTCCCTTTGAACTGGCCTATACCCAGAACCTGATGTCGGCCTTTTTTGCCGCCGCCGCCCTCCTGGCATTGTTTCACCTGCTGAGAGAACTGGGCCTCCCGCCCAAAGCAAGCTTGCTGGGTTGCCTGCTGCTTGCCATCACCCATTCGTTCTGGCTCTATTCGCTCATCAACGAAACGTATTCGCTGAATGCATTTTTCACCGTCCTGATCCTGCTTTCAGCCGTGAAATTCCGAAACACGAAGCGGTTGGCCTGCTTTTGTTCGGCCTTCTTTTTTTCCGGGCTGGCCTTGTACAACCACACGGCGTCCTTCTTGCTTCTGCCGACGACGGCAATGCTATGTTTTCTGGGCACTCGTTTCCGGTTGAGAATGGCATTGCTCGCCCCTCTTTGTTTTCTGATCGGCATCTCCCCGATGTTCCTGATCCCGCTCCTCAGCATGGGGTTCAGCGATTTCAGCCGGGCTGTCTTTTCAGAGACATCCGGCGTTTTTGCTACTTTCTTTGAGGTCAAGAAAACCATCAGGGAAATGGCGAAATTCCCCTTCTATTTGATCTACCAATTCCCGTCTTTTGCCATTCTGGCCGGACTGCTGGGGCTGGGAAAACTCATGCGGAGGGATCGGATCCTCAGTCTCTCGCTTTTTTTCTTTTTCCTGCTCAACAGCTTCTTCGCGTTCACCTATTTCCTGCAAAGGCAGTTCGCCCTGCTTATCCCTTCTTATCTGGTTTTCGGCATATGGGTCATGTTCGGATTGGACCGCTCCCTGCTGGAAGAAAAAATCCAGCCCAAGAAATTCTTCAAGAATCTTTTGTATTTGTCCATGGTTACGGTCCCCTTTTTCACCTATTACGCCTTTCCTTCGATCTACAAGCATTCTGGCTTGAAACTGATCCATATTCGCCAGCTGCCCTACCGGGATTCGGTTGAATATTTCTTCAGGCCGGACAAAAGATGGGAATACAGCGCCCGGAAATATGTCCAGGATGCCTTCGCCAGGGCGGAGAAGAATGCCGTCATTATCACGGATTTCAACCCCGGCATGGCCTTGATCTATGGCCAGAAGATATATGGCGGGCGTCCCGACATCACCATACCCCAATTCATCGATTCCATCGTCCACGCGTCGCCAGACCCGGTCCGGGACATGACCGAGATCATCGAGAAGTATATCCATTGCCGCCCCCTCTATTTATCCGACCGTTATGAGCCGTATTACCATGTGCGGGAACTCGGGCGGGTCTATAGCGCCACGAACGCGGGCCCCATGGTCAGGCTGCAGGGCAAGACGCAACCGTCCGCCCGGTTGACTGGCGGGGATGCTGCTCCCGGCGGATCCTGAGCCAATCACCTTGTCGTGGCAGCGGCCTTCCATACGGTGGCCAGGCCATGGATTTAATGATCGATGGGGCGGGTGGGATTCGCGGCCACGGGACCCGCGGAACCGGGACTCCTGAAACGTCGCATGCCAAGCCGACGGCCTGCCCTTTCCGCCATGGGTGCCTCCGGGATGGGCGATCGTGACCCTTGTGGCCCCGGCGGGCCATGCCCTGGGGTTGTGCTATAATCGGGTCATGGACGGGAACCCCTTCGCCAGCCCGGTCGTCGAATTGGTCCGCGCGCGACGCTCCTGCCGCAGCTTTGCCGCCGTCGCCCCCGAGCCGCGGCTGCTGGCCGGGCTCGAGGCATTTGCCGCCGGCGTGGCCGTGCCCTTCGGTTCCGGTCCGCGCTTCGGCGTGATCGACAACGAGATAGTGCGCGCCGGGAACCTCTTCTCCGCCGGCAGCTACGGGATGATCAAGGGGGCGCGCTTCTACCTGGCGGTGCTGGTGCGCCGCTCCGAGCCGCGCCGCTGGGAAGACGCCGGCTTTGCCATGGAGGCGGCGGTTCTCCGGGCCACTGACCTGGGCCTGGGCAGCTGCTGGATCGGCGGCGTCTTCGACCGCCGGCGTTTCGGCCGCACCCTGGGAATGGACGCCGGCGAGCAGCTGCCGGCCGTGATCGTCCTCGGCTGGCCGGCCGAAAGACGTTCCCTGCGCGATCGCCTGGTGCGTTGGAGCGCCAAAGGCGACCGGCGCAAGCCTGCCGCCGACCTGTTCTTTGCGGGGGGATGGGGCTCGCCCATGGCCTTGGAAGACGCGGGGCAATGGGCCCAGATCCTGGAGTCCGTGCGTTTCGCCCCCTCGGCCTCCAACAAGCAGCCCTGGCGCCTGGTTCGCCTGGGGGACGCCTTTCATTTCTTCCTCAGCCGCGACAAGGCCTATTCGGCCATGATGCCGCTGGCCGATCTCCAGCGCATCGACATGGGCATCGCCATGTGCCATTTCCAGTTCAGCGCAACCGAGCTCGGGCTGAAGGGTGAATGGGGGGGGCATGATCCGAAATTGCCGGATACGCCGGCCAATTTTGAGTATGTCGTGAGCTTCGTGACCCAATAGCGCGCGCCCTTTCATGGCGGAAGTCGTGCGGCGCCGGGCCGGATCGCGCAGGCAGACCGCGGCCGGCCTTGTCCAAAAAATCCCGCGGAGGGCTCCGGGGATCGCTTCAATTCCCGGTCGTTCTCCCGAACATTCGGTCTTGCCACTCGCGCCCGGCGCCTGATCGGAGCTTGAACATCGAACTGCGGAGGCCGAGCCGCATGTTTCCCGCTTCGTTTGGGCTTTGACACGCGCCGGGCCGGCCTTTATAATGGCACGGCATGACCAAGCCGGAAAAAGCGCAGGCGCTCGGCTGCTCCGCCGGCCCTGCTGGTGATCGACGCCTCGCCGTCGTCCTGGCCATTTGCTTCCTATTTTCCGCGCTGTATTTTTCCCTCACTCCCTTCAACAGCATGGATTGCTGGTGGCACATGCGCGGCGCCGAATATTTCTGGCAGCATGGGCGGGCCTTGACCAGCGATCCCATCGCCATCTCGACGGGGGAACCCATTCTGGCGATCTATCCGAACCTTTTCCCCGGCACGTTGTTCCGGCTCGCGTTCAGGAGCGGATCGTTCCTGGGCTTGAACATGCTGCGCATCGCCGTGTTCATGGCTTTTTTAGCTATGCTGACGTCGGTGATCTTCCGCCGGCGAAGGGACCCCATGTGGTTGCTGAGCGCCGCGGCCGCTCTGGTGCTGGCCATGGCCGGGATGGTTGTCCTGCGTCCCGACCTGTTCAACTATGCCTTCCTGGTTCTCTGGCTGGTCCTCTTGGCGCCGGCCCGCCGGCCATCAACTCATGGGGGAACGCTTGCCGCCCTGGTCGCCGTGGAAATCCTCTGGGTGAACAGCCACCCCCTGTTTTTCTATTATGGCCTCGGTCTCGGGCTGTTTTCGGCCCTGTTCATCGCGGATGACGCCAGGACCCTCCTGCCCCGGCCTGGAGGCCGGGCGATGAATGTCCCGAGCCGGCCGCTCTATTTGGGCGTCATCGGTCTTGGCTGGCTGGTGAATCCGCTGGGGTGGCGGGCCTTGCTCAGCTTGCCGGTGAACATGATCCGTGTCGAATATGCCGCCGGTTCGATGCGTTCGACGAGCGCAGCCCTGGTCAGCGTGAACACCCATCTCTTTTTTTTGATCTCCGCGGCGTTGCTGGCCGCCCGCCCCTGGCGGCGCCAGGCTGCCCGTTCCGGCCGGCTGTGGTTCTTCGGGGTGCTGCTGCTGGTAGGGGGGCCGGCGCTGTTCTACCAGCGCGCCCTGCCGTTCCTGCCGATCTTTCTCATGGTCGCCTCGGCCCTGGCTCCCGACCCCCGGCTGCGCCCCGGGCGCCCACGCCGCCGGTTGTGGGGGCAGGCGCTGCTGGCCGGACTCTGCATTTTCCTGATGCTGGAGCGCTTGTTCCTGCTCTCCCCGCGCCTGGTGGGCCGGATCAATCGCGCCTGGCGCCTGGAATTGGCGGAAGAGTTCCTGCCCGCCGGCATCGGGATCGCTTCCGTCCTGCCGGCTGAGCAGGTCCGTGAGGTCGAGATCCTGAATGCGCTCGGCTGCCGCGGCAACCTGGCGAGCAACCACCTGGGACTGTGCAGCGCCGTCACCTGGCTGGCCCGGGGAATGACCCCCTACTGGTACGGCCATGCCGCGCTGATCAATGCCCGCAGCGCCGACCTGCGCGCCTTTTTCATCGCCTTGGAAAGCGGCGATAACGCGGCCGTGAGGCGCTTCATGGACCGCTACCGAATCGATGTGGTCGCCATGACCCACTATACCCCCCGTTTCCTGGCGGCGCCCGGGCGCTTCCTTGCCCATCTGCTCCCTGTTTATTTCGACCCCAATCTGACGATCTGCATCCCCCGGGGCCGGCTGGGGGCTGAAACGCGACGGGAATTGCGCCGTTTCTATGGGACTTTCTCGCCGGGGGAGAGGGACCGGCAGGCGTTCGACCCGCCGCGGCAAGTGGAGCAGTTCAAGCTGTTATGGCTTTCGGCGCAAATGCTGGATTTGAATGGAGAGCGGTTCCTGCTTCCAATCCGTCGGCTCCTCACCTATGAAGAATGGCGCTCCTTCCGCCGGCAGGCCGATCCGCTGATCGCCTCCGTGCGCCGGCTGGAGCAGGCAGGGGAGCGGTAGGCCACGGCGAAAAACCCATCCAATAAAAACCTGTCGTACGCCGTATGCCGGGTTCCGTTGCTATTTCGACCTGAGTGAGCCCTTGTCCAGATACTGCTGGAACAACTTGCCCCAGGGGGATTTTTTCAGCCAGGTGCGATAGATCTTGCTCTCCTTGAAGGGCCAGTGCAGAACGTCGTGGTAGAAATAGGAGTAGAAGTTGCCGAGGTAGAGGATGGGCGGCCGGGTCATGGCCTTCTGCAGGAAGCGGGTGGGGCCGAACCAGGTCACCCAGCCCACGGCCTTGTGGAAGCAGAACCCCACCTGGAAGTTCCAGCTCTCCCTGGCTGCCTCGACGTCGCCCACGATCTCGATCTCCTCGGGGCGCCCCGTGCCCAGGCCGGTCTCGTGGGCCAGGCGGATGTAGCGGATGGCCATGGGATCGAAGCCCATCAGCCTGGCCGCCACGGCGTCGACGGCGACCTGGTCGGCCGAGGCCAGGATGACGTTCTTCTCCACCGGGTGCATCACCCGCGGCCCCGGGCCGTTGCCGGCGGTGGTGCCGTCCATCATGCAGAACAGGCCGGGATGGATCTCGCGCTGGATGGCCAGCAGGTCGACCAGCGTCTCGTGGATGTGGGTGTGGGTCTGGTGGCGCTTATGGTTGAGCAGGCCGCCGAAGGCGTTCTTCATGGCGCCGGTGGTGGTGGTGTAGATGTGGCACTTGACCGTCGGCAGGTGGACCATGTTCTTGCCGATGAAGTAGTCGGGGATGCGCAGCTCGTCGCCGTAGATCTTGTCCAGGGCCAGCATCCTCGCCTGGGGCTTGTAGGCCACCCATTTCATGTCTTCCTCGCGGAAGTTGAACAGGACCTTGAGGTTATGGTCGCGGAAGATGGGCTTGTAGTTGTTCAGGTCCTCGCCCTTGAAGGCGTTGGTCACTTCGGTCTTGTTCTGCACGCAGGCGATGTCGGCGAAGCCGTGCTTCTTCAGGGCCAGGACCGTGCCTTCCAGCTGCCAGGGGGTGGTATTGGCCGAGGGGAAGGGGTAATGCCAGGAAATGTTGTCCTTGATGATGGTGGTGGCCCCCTTTTTCATGGCGCCGGGGCCGCCGCCCAGCTCGAACAGGCGGATGTAGTCGTCGAGCGCCGTTTCAGGCCTGGTTCTCAGTATGGCGACCTTGGCTTTTGTCATGGTGCGGTTCCTCGCTTTGGGATTCCGATTATAGCGTGTTCCGCCGTGGAAATCCAGCGCCCGCCCGCATTCACGGCCCGGCCGCGTTCCCGGCGCGCGTTGACAGGAGCGGGCTTATACTATAGAATGAGGCCGGGCGGTGAGTGTAGCTCAATGGTAGAGTATCAGACTGTGGATCTGACCGCTGCGGGTTCAAGTCCCGTCACTCACCCCAATTCATTCCTGCAAAAAGAATGCGATCCGGCGCTATAAATGCCCCCGCGGCCAGGGTCTGACGGTCGCAGGCATGTTTCAAGGTGAAATGCGTTTTTGCCGGTTTTCTTCCCTAAGCCTTGAACCCTGAGCCTTAGGCCTTGCTAAAAAACCAGCGGCCACTTCTTCTTGATCGTGGCCAGGTGTTTCTCCTTGGCGATGAAGCTTTGCACGTATCCGCACTGGCCGCACACGTAGTTGTCCAGCACGGCGGCGCAGAACGCCGACACCGGGATGGTGTTGCTGTAGTGCATCCCCGACTTGCCGCTCACGTCGGCGCCGCTGTATATCTCCTTCGCCCCGCACAGGGGGCAGGTTCCGCTTTTCATGATCCTCCTCCTCGGTTCCGCGCTCGGCCTACGACATAACCGGCCCGGCCCATACCAGGGCCGCGGCCAGGATGAACAACAGGACGATGAAAATGATCTTCTTCATTTCTCCTCCCCTTCCGCCGGCGTCGCGGGCGACGGGTCGCCTTCGGCCGCGGCCGGCACGCCGGTCAATGGGGCCGGCGGCGAAGCCTGCCGCCGCCGCCGGGAGATGGCCTCGTGCAGGATGGACTCGATCTGGCCGTTGACGCTGCGGAAGTCGTCCGCGGCCCAGCGTTCGAGCTCCTCCCACATCTCCTGGCTGAGGCGCAGCAGGAACGATTTTTTCGCCGCCATGGCCCCGTGCCCCGGCGCTTATTTGTACAGCGTGCCGGCGTTGATCACCGGCTGGGCCTCGGCCTCGCCGCACAAGACGACGAGCAGGTTGCTGACCATGGCCGCCTTGCGCTCCTCGTCGAGGTCGACGACGTTCTTGGTTTTCAGGTCCTCCAGCGCCATCTCGACCATGGAGACGGCGCCGTGGACGATCTTGCGCCGGGCGGCGATGATGGCCTCGGCCTGCTGCCGGCGCAGCATGGCGTTGGCGATCTCCGGGGCGTAGGCCAGGTGGGTGAGGCGGGTCTCCTCGACCTGGACGCCGGCCTTCTGCAGCCGCTCCTGCAGCTCCTTTTTCAGCACCAGGGCCACTTCCTCCATGCCGCTGCGCAGCGTGATCTCCTCCTCCTCCTCGCCGTGGTCGTAGGGGTAGCAGTTGGCCAGGTGGCGCAGGGCGGCGTCGCTCTGGATCTTGACGTAGTGCTCGTAATGGTCGACGTCGAACAGGGCGTGGGCCGTGTCGACCACCCGCCACACCACCACGGCGGCGATCTCAATGGGGTTGCCGCGTTTGTCGTTGACCTTCAGCTTCTCGACCTCGAAGTTGCGGATGCGGCGCGAGACGGTGTAGCGTCCGCGGGGCTGGGCCAGGGCCAGAGGGTTGGTCCAGTGGAAGCCGTCTTTGGATACGGTTCCCTTGTACTTGCCGAACAGCACCAGCACCTTGGCCTCGTTGGGCTGCAGGGTGAAGTAGCCGGGGGGAAGGATGACCGCCACGGTCGCCAGCAGGACGATCACGAGCACGATCTTCGGCAACGTCATGGTGATGAAGCTCATTCCGGAGGCAAAAATCCAAACAATGGCCGCGATCAGCAGGATATGCAGACCGATGACCGCCCAGCCGTTGAACGATACGCCTTTCTTTTCGGTTATCATTAGTTCCTCCTCTTGTGCTATCGAAATGATATCATAAATATAGCATTTCTTTCCCCTGCCGTCAACTTAATTTTTCTAGAATTTTTCTTGGATGTAATAAAAGTAAAAAAAATACACACTCGAAACGACAAAAAATTGTCAAATTTATTTTTCAAATTCCATCCTTGAATAAAAATTAGGAAAAATAAACCGCCTAAACACGGCCAATTCTGTCCGGCTTGGCTGGACGATCCCATCCACCACCCGGTTGGCACATGCATTGCTTTTGCTTTAACGAAATGGTTCATACTATAATTACATTAAAAGAATGAAAACAAGGAAACGCAAGGAGCCAAGGGTCAGGAAAAGCCTGCTGGTCGACATCAGCCGCCGCGGCCTGGACCAGATGGGGGTGACGGTGAACATTTCGCGCCGCGGGATGTGCGTCGCCACCACCCGGGTCATCCGCCGGCGCAGCCGGCTGCGGATCCTCCTTGCCTCGGGCGACGACATCTACTCCGTCACCGGCCTGGTGGTGTGGAAAAGACAGAAGCCGGATGTCCAGGGGGAGGAGGCGCCGGTGGGGCTGGGGATCGAGATTGTGCAGGCCGATCCCGGGTATCGCAAGCTCATAGCTTTGTTGAAGGATGAGCAATCGTGACGCGTAACGCGCGGGTAATAAGAAAGGAGCTTGGCGTACGGCATAGGGCGTACGGGAAAGCCGAGCCGGCGAATTGGACTTTTCCGCTCCGATTGAACCAGGGACATTCAATTTATCATAGTTTTCTGCTGCCGCTTGCTTGATCGTCCGGGGAAGCACGGTTGGTCATCGGCGATTGAACGCCGTATCGTTTCATTGCTGTTACTCGTCACGCGTCACGCGTTACGCGTCACGATAGTTCGGTTCATCTTTACTCGTCCCTGCTTTTGGAGTAAAATCCTCCCTTCCGCTTGATTTTCGCGTTCCTCCCGAGGTCACGATGAATAAAGCCCGCTGCTGTCAGAGCGTCATCGACGTCATCGGCCACACGCCGCTGGTGCGGCTGAACCGGATCGCCCAGGACATCCCCGGCGAGGTCTACGCCAAGCTGGAATTCCTCAATCCCATGGGCAGCTCCAAGGACCGCATCGCCCGCTACATGATCGAGAAGGCCGAACGGGAGGGAAAGATCAAGCCGGGCGACCTGATCATCGAGAACTCCTCGGGAAACACCGCCCTCGGCCTGGCCCTGATCGCCCTGCAAAAGGGGTACCGCCTGAAGGTGGTGGTGCGCGACCGCATCAGCCGCGAGAAGCTGGATCAGCTCCGGGCTCTCGGCGTCGAGATCCACATGGTGGACAGCACCCTGCCGCCCGAGCATCCCGACAGTTACAACAACATCACGCCGCGCCTGGCCCGGGAGACCCCCAATTGCTTCTTCCCCGACCAGCACAACAACCTCGACAACAACGAGGCCCACTACCGGGGGACCGGCCCGGAGATCTGGGAGCAGATGGAGGGGCGCATCGATTATTTCGTCGCCGGCATCGGCACCGGCGGCACCGTCGGCGGGACCGCCCGCTTCCTGAAGGAGAAGGACCCGCGCATCCGGGTGATCGCCGTCGATCCCCTGGGATCGGTCTTCCACGACTATTTCCATCACCGGAAACTGGTCAAGCCCGGCCCCTACCTGATCGAGGGCCTGGGCGACGAGTTCCTCATCGGCTGCGCCGTATTCACCCACATCGACGACATGCTGCAGGTGACCGATCGCGAGGCGTTCCTCACCGCCCGCGAGATCGCCCGCCGCGAAGGACTCCTGGTGGGGGGGTCGAGCGGCGCGGCCCTGTGGGGAGTGCGGCAACTGGCCAAGCGCCTCGACGGGCCGGCGCGCATCGTCACCGTCTTCCCCGACGGCGCCTCCCGCTACCTGAGCACCATCTACAACGACGAATGGCTGGCCGAAAAGGGCCTGGCGTAGGCATTCGCTGAAATTTTCCGCCAATATCGGGGCATCCTGCAAGCCCCGGTGAACTTTTTTGTTCTATTTCCGTATGGATTTCCTACGCTGGAGGCGTCCGATGAAGAAAATGATCGCGATGGTCGTGCTGGCCCATCTCTTGGCCCTGCTGGGCCCGGCGCAGGAGCGGCCGGTCAAGTCCCTGAGCCTCGAGGAGGTCATCAACCAGGCCCTGAAGAACAACCTCGACCTGCAGATCGAGATGGCCAATCCCGAGATCGCCAAGGCGCTGCTGCGCAAGAGCCGGGCCGTCTTTATCCCCAGCGTGGGGTTCAGCTTCCGCAAGACGTCGCAGACGACGCCCAACGCTTCCATCGTCACCGGCGTCGATGTCGAGAAGCCCGAGTCGGTCTCCTACGGCTTCAGCCTGAAGCAGCAGCTGCCGATCGGCGGCAGCCTCGACGTCGCGCTGCAGAACTCCCGCTACTCGACCAACTCGCTCGACGTGTACATCAATCCCCGCTACTTCTCCCAGCTGCAGTTCACCCTGTCCCAGCCCCTGCTCAAAAACTTCGGGCTGACCGCCACCCGCCGGAGCATCATCCTCGCCCGCCACAACCAGGACAAGTCGCTGGCCACCCTGCGCCAGCAGGTGATCGATCTCATCTACCAGACCGAGGAGGCCTACTGGAACCTGGTCTATTCCCACCAGAACCTGGAGGTCAAGGAGAAGTCGCTGCAGCTGGCCAAGGACCTGCTGAAGCAGAACGAGACCCAGGTCCGGGTCGGCGTCTCGGCGCCCATGGACATCCTCACCGCCCAGGCCGAGGTCGCCGCCCGCGAGGGCGAGGTGCTGCAGGCGCGCAGCCAGATCCAGGCCTACGAGGAAAACCTGCGCCGCATCCTGAACACCAGCCAGGCGCCGGAGACGATCGTCCCCGCCGACCAGCCGCTATTCCGGCCCCGGCAGGCCGACTTCAACGAATTCCTCGAGAAGGCCCTGGCCAAGCGGCCCGACATCGAGCAGGTGCGCCTCGACCTCAAGAGCAGGAACATCGACGTGCGCTACTACCGCAACCAGACCCTGCCTGACCTGCAGCTGACGGCGTCCTACTACACCCAGGGCCTGAGCGGCATGCCCCTGAAGAACGGCATCCCTATCCCCGGCGTGGTCGGGGGCGGCATGAGCGACGCGCTGCGCGACGCGCTGAAGCGCCTGTACGAGAACTATTCGCTCGGCCTGCAGCTCTCCGTCCCCGTAGTCAACGCCTCGGCCCGCGCCGACCTGGCCCAGGCGCGGCTGAACCTGGAGCAGTCGCTGCTGACGCTGAAAAAGACCGAGAGCACCGTCTATTCCGAGGTCAAGCAGATCATCATGGACCTGGAGACCAACGCCAAGCTCGTCGAAGCCACGCGGATCTCGCGCGAGCTGGCCGAACAGAAGCTGGCCGCCGAGCAGAAAAAGCTGGCCGTCGGCCTCTCGACCAACTACCAGGTCCTGCAGTACCAGCGCGACTTCGCCAACGCCCGCATCGCCGAGCTGAAGTCGCTGATCGACTACAGCCTGTCCCTCTCGCGGGTGGGCAAGGTACTGGGCACCACCCTGGATGAGCACAACATCGACTTCGCCGGATTCCAGGCCGAGGGCTGATCGAAGCGTTTTTCTCCCCGCTTGTTTACACGGCAGCCGTTTTCTGGTAAAATACAGGCTAACTTCGCATCAACACAGGAGGACTTTGTGAGCATTACCAAGGAAACCAAGCAGAAGCTGATCGGCCGCTTCCAGATAAACGAGAAGGACACCGGTTCGTCGGAAGTGCAGATCGCGGTCCTGACCGAGCGCATCCGCAACCTGACCGAGCATTTCAAGACGCACCAGAAGGACAACCACTCGCGCAAGGGGTTGCTGACGCTGGTCTCGACGCGCAAGAAGCTGCTGAACTACCTGCGCCGCACCGACTACGACAAGTACGTCAAGGTCATCCAGGAACTGGAACTCCGCAAGTAATCCGCCCGTCTAGGAGACAACCATGCAGAAAACCATTGAGATCCCGATAGAGGGCTCCACGCTGAAAATCGACATCCACCGCTGGGCGCGCCAGTCCAACGGCTCGGCCCTGCTGACCTACAAGGATAACATGATCCTGGTCACCGCCAACATGCGCGACGAGGAGAAGGAGGGCCAGGACTTCCTGCCGCTGATGGTCGACTTCCGCGAGAACACCTATTCGGCCGGCAAGATCCCCGGCGGCTTCTTCAAGCGCGAGGGCAAGCCCTCGGAGAAGGAAGTGCTCCTCTCCCGGCTGATCGACCGCCCCATCCGGCCGCTGTTCCCCGAGAACTACCACAACGACACGCAGGTGATCGCCATGCTGCTGTCGGCCGACTTCAGCATCGACTACGACGCCATGGGCATCATCGGCGCCTCCGCCGCCCTGCTCTCCTCGACCATCCCCTTCACCACGCCGCTGGCCGCGGTCAAGATCGGCTGGAAGGCGGGGCAGTATTTCGTCAACCCCGGCCTGGACATGCGCAAGGAGCTGGACATGATCGTGCTGGTGGCCGGCACCGAGACCGAGGTGGTCATGCTCGAGGCCGGCGGCAACCAGTTTTCCGACCAGGTGTTCCTGGAGGGGCTGCGCCGGGCCAAGGAAGTGATCGCCCGCATCTGCCGGGCGCAGAAGGAGCTGGTCAACCCCGACAAGGTCATGCCGGCGGCCAAGCCCGGGACCGATGCCCTGACCGCTGACATCCGCGCCCGCTTCTCGGCGCAGATCCGCGACGCCATCTTCACCCAGGACCGCGTCCTGCGCCGCCTGAAGATCAAGGCCATCATGGAGGAGATCCAGAAGGGCAAGGACGATCCATCCGAGCTTGCCAGCCTCAAGGGTGCGTTCGAGAACGTCGAGGCGGAGGTCTTCCGTGCGACGCTGCTGAAGGAAAAGCGGCGTACCGACAACCGCGCCTTCACCGAGATCCGCCCGATCACCATCGAGCTGGGCGTCCTGCCGCGCGTGCATGGCTCGGCCGTCTTCACCCGCGGCGAGACGCAGTCGCTGTCCACGGTCACCCTGGGCTCCGAGGACGACGCCCAGCGCCTCGACCTGCTCAGCGGCGAGGAGCCCAAGAAGAAGTTCCTGCTGCACTATAACTTCCCGCCCTTCTCCGTGGGCGAGGTCAGCTTCCTGCGCGGCGCCGGCCGTCGCGAGATCGGCCACGGTAACCTGGCCGAGAAGGCACTGAAGCTGATGATCCCCGACAACGAGACCTTCCCCTATACCATCCGCGTCGTCTCCGACATCCTGGAGTCGAACGGTTCCTCGTCCATGGCCACGGTCTGCGGCGGCACCCTGGCGCTGATGAACGCCGGCGTGCCCATCAAGGCGCCGGTGGCCGGCATCGCCATGGGGCTGGTCAAGGAGGGCGACGACTTCGCCGTGCTCACCGACATCGCCGGTTACGAGGACCACTTCGGCGACATGGACTTCAAGGTCGCCGGCACCGAGAAAGGCATCACCGCCATCCAGCTCGACATCAAGATCGGCGGCCTGACCGACGAGGTCATCCGCCGCACCATCGACGACGCCACCACGGCCTACAAGTCCATCCTGGCCAAGATGAAGGCGGCGATCCCGGCGCCGGCAGCCAAGCTGTCCGAGTACGCTCCGGTGATCCTCACCATGATGATCCCCGTCGACAAGATTCGCGACCTGATCGGCCCGGGCGGCAAGACCATCAAGGAGCTCGTGGCCACCTACAACGTGAAAATCAACGCCGAGGACGACGGCAAGGTCTCCATCGCCGCCGCCAACCGCGAGCTCGGCGAGAAGGTCATGGCCCGCATCGAGGAGCTGACCGGCTCGCCCGAAGTCGACAAGGTGTACACCGGCAAGATCAACCGCATCGAGGACTACGGCCTGTTCGTGGAGATCATGCCCGGCGTCACCGGCCTGCTGCACGTGTCGGAGATCTCGCACAAGCGCATCCGCGATCCGCGCCAGGAGTACAAGCTGGGTCAGGTGATCGACGTCAAGGTGCTTTCCCTGGACCGCGACAACAAGATGAAGCTCAGCCACAAGGTATTGGAGGATGACCCGCACGGCGGGGGCCGCTAGCTCGTCCCCAGGCGCCGCCATGCCGTCGCGGAACCGCGCCGCGTCCGCCGCTTCCGGCGCCGGCGCGCCGGCGCGCGGCTTCACCCTCATCGAGGTGCTGACGGTCACGGTGATCATCGGCATCCTGGCCGCCGCCGCCATCCCCCTGGCCCACAACGCCTTCCAGCGCACCAAGGAGATCGAACTGCGCCGGGCGCTGCGCCTCCTGCGCACGGCCATCGACGATTACAAGAAGTTCGTGGGCGAGAACAAGATCGAGGTCGACGAGGACACCTACGGCTATCCGCTCAAGCTGGAGGACCTGGTCAAGGGCATCGAGTACAAGGACAAGAAGAACAAGACCCGAGTGATGAAATTCCTGCGCCACATCCCCACCGACCCCATCACCGGCACGGGCGACTGGGGGTTGCGCTCCTTCCAGGACAAGCTCGGCAGCCGCGACTGGGGAGGGGAAAACGTCTGGGACATTTACTGCGACTCGGAAAAGAAGGCGCTGGACGGGACGTACTATCGCGACTGGTAACAGGCCTTCGTGACGCGTAACGCGTGACGCGTGACGAGCAGCGAGCATCAGCCGAAACTGAAGCCTTCAAGGATTGCTTTCTGGGAAAGTTATAAAAAGTACTCTTTTTGTAATTTGTTCGTTGTGGCTTCCGGTAATGGCTTTACGCGTCACGCGTCACGCGTTACGCGTCACGATAGCTCGAATTGTTCTTTTTGATTGTCCGGTGAGCTCTGGTTTGTTATGATGACATGAAGGAGGGCGCTTGTACGTCCTGGGCATTGAATCCTCGTGCGATGAGACGGCCGTGGCCGTCATCGAGAGAGGGAAGAGGAACGCCGTGCTCTCCGAGGCGATCAAGTCGCAGATCGAGCTGCACGCCCCCTTCGGCGGGATCGTGCCGGAGATCGCCGCACGCACCCACTACGAGGCCATCGAACTCCTCTGCCAAGAGGCGCTGTGCCGGTCCGGCGTGAGCCTCGACGACATCGGGCTGCTGGCGGTGACACAGGGGCCGGGCCTGGTCGGCTCGCTGCTCGTGGGCCTCTCCTTCGCCAAAGGGCTGGCCCTGGCCCGCGGGCTGCCGCTGGCGGCCGTCGACCACGTCGCCGCCCACGTCGAGGCCTCTTTCATCAGCCACGGCGGCATCGCCTACCCGCTGCTGGCGCTGGTGGTGTCGGGCGGGCACACGACGCTGTTCCACCAGGAAGCCAAGTTCAGCGGCCGGGTGGTCGCCAAGACCCGCGACGACGCCGCCGGCGAGGTCATGGACAAGGTGGCCAAGCACTTCGGCTTGGGCTACCCCGGGGGGCCGTTGCTCGACGAGCTCTACGCCCGGGGCGATCCGCGGCGCTTCCGCTTCACCCGCCCGCGCATGAGCGACGGCGGCGAGGATTTCTCGTTCTCCGGCTACAAGGCGGCGCTGCTGCGGCTGGCGCGCGAGCGGAACATCCAGCCGCAGGGCCGCGATTTCCACGATCTGCTGGCCTCGTTCCTGGAGTCGCTCGTCGAGTACCTGGCGGGCAAGACCCTCGAGGCGGCCGATTTCCTGGGCGTGCGCTCGCTGATCGTTTCCGGCGGGGTCAGCCGCAACTCGCTGCTGCGCCGCCGCTTCGCCGAGGCCTGCGGCGCGCGCGGGCTGCCTCTCTATCTGCCCGAGCCCCGCTACTGCACCGACAACGCCGCCATGATCGCCTGGCTGGGCTACGAACGCTACACCGCTTTCCCCGGCGAGCGCTACGACGACCTGGGCCTCAACGCCTACTCGCGCGCCGCGTTCCGCGAGAGCAAGAGGCACCGATAAAACGGAACGGGCTATCGTGACGCGTGACGCGTAACGCGTGACATGGTGCCGCAATGAAATGAACCATTACGCAATATAATCAGTTTTTGAACCCCTATATGGTTCGTGTTTTCGTTTTTGCGATGGCGTTCCTCAGCGGAAGTTGATCGCCTAGAATAATCGCCCCTCGTCCTGGCTCGCGACTGGTTGTTTCGCGTCACGCGTCACGCGTTACGCGTCACGGGAGCTCGCTTTGGTTACTTCCCCGGGCACTGGCGGCGCACCGCCTCGGGCAGGTCCTTGCTGCCGTAGACCTTGTCGAACTGGGCGCTGAACTCGTTGGCCAGCTTCTGCGCCCGGGCGGCGAAAGCCTCGGGGTCTTTCCAGGTGTTGCGCGGCTGCAGGATCTCAGCGGGCACGCCCGGGCAGGCGACGGGGATGTTGATGTGGAAGGTCTTGTCCTCGGCCGTGCCGGCCTTGTCCAGCTCGCCGTTGAGGACGGCCCTGATGATGGCGCGGGTAACGTTGATGTCCATGCGCTTGCCCACGCCGTAGGGGCCGCCGCTCCAGCCGGTGTTGACCAGGTAGACGCTGGTGCGGTGCTTCTTGATCTTCTGGCCCAGGAGCGCGGCATAGTCGTTGGGGTTGCGCGGCATGAAGGGCTGGCCGAAGAAGCGCGAGAAGGTGGAGACGGGCTCGACGATCCCGGTCTCGGTGCCGGCCAGCTTCGAGGTGTAGCCCATCAGGAACCAGAACATGGCCTGGTCCTGGTCCAGCCGCGCGACCGGCGGCAGGACGCCGTTGGCGTCGGCGGTGAGGAAGACGATGGTGCGGGGGTGCTTGCCGCGCGAGGATTTCTTGACGTTGGGCAGGAAGGAGAGGGGATACGAGCCGCGCGAGTTCTCGATCAGCCGCGCGTCGTTGAAGTCGAAGGTGCCGTCGGGGTAGACCATGGCGTTCTCCACGATGGCGCCGTGCTCGAGATAGGGGGCCTCGTGCATGATGGCGTCGTAGATCTGGGGCTCCTTGGCGGGATTGAGGTTGATGAGCTTGGCGTAGCAGCCGAACTCGAAGTTGGCGATGCCGTGCCGGTCCCAGCCGTGCTCGTCGTCGCCCAGCAGCGCGCGGTCGGGATCGGCCGACAGGGTGGTCTTGCCCGTTCCCGACAGCCCCAGGAACAGGGCGATGTCGCTCTCCTTGCCCTCGTTGGCCGAGGCGTGCAGGGGCAGGATGCCGGACTTGGGCAGCAGGTAGTTCATGACGGTGAACATCAGCTTTTTGACGCTGCCCATATAGGCCGAGCCGATGATCACGCCGACGCGGTTCACGAAGTCCATGGCCACTACCATGTCCGAGACCGTCCCGTCGGCGAGCTTGCGCAGCTTGCCGGCGTAGCGCAGCTTGTCCAGCTTGTCGGCGGGAAGGGCCAGCAGGGTGAAGGGCTGGTCGTGGTAGATGCTGCGGCCGATGTCGCGGGGGACCGGCCGGAACATGGTGACGGAGAACAGGGCGGTCTTGGCGTGGTCGCTCACCGTGCGCACCGGCAGGGCGTAGCGGCTGTCGGCGCCCACCACGCGGTCGGTGACGTACAGGCGCTCCTTGCCACGGACCAGATTCAATGCATCCTCGAGGATCATGGCGAAGGTCTCGGGGGCCAGGGGCAGGTTGTTAGGCGAATCCCAGTCGATCTCGGCCTCGATCTCGGGGCGGCGGACGGTCAGGGTGTCCTTGGGGCTGCGGCCCGTCGACTCCATGCGCGTCCAGGTGGCCAGGGCGCCGCGGGCGCTGACCAGCACC
>JAKLEC010000029.1 GCA_022711715.1 Acidobacteriota bacterium | reverse complement strand
CCTGGGAAAGAGATATGCGGCTCTCGGGAATATCTCAGGCGAAGCCGGCTTCCCCCTCCACTTCTCCTGAGCCGCCCGGCCCCCGCTCCGGCAAGCGCCGCGCCCGGATATTCGCGTCCCTCGCGGACGGAATCCGACTTTTTTTTCAGGTTTATCAAAATGGCGAAAACCAATCCGCCGTCCCTCAAGGCTCCCGGATTTTTCCTGCCGCCTCCAGGGCGCTCTCCGTCCCGATGCTTCGCAGGGCCCGGACGATGATCTCCCGGTAATTCGGGTCGGCGCCCTGGAGCGCCTTGGACAGCGGCCCGACGGCCCGGGCATCCCGCATCCTGCCCAATGCTTCGGCGGCCGCCATGCGCATGCCCCGGTTGTCGTTTTTCAATACGGCGATCAGGGGCTCGACCGCCCGGGGATCCAGGATGTCGCTGAAGGACTGGGCGGCGACGTAGCGCCGATTATCGTCCTGGCTCGCCAGGGCGGCGATCAGGGGCTCAACGGAACGCGGATCCTTGATCTGCCTCAGGGCGTTGGCGGCGAAAAAGTACACGTATCTGTCCCGGGACTCCTGGAAAAGCGCCACCAGAGGCGCGACGGCCGGCGCGCCCATTTTCCCCAGCGACTCGGCGGCCTGAAGGCGGAAAAAAAGAAGCGAATTGAGGTCCTCTTTTCCGGTTTTGTCCTGCAATGCCGCGATCAGCGGGCCGACGGCCCGGGCATTCTGGATCTCTCCTAGAGCGTGCACGGCATTGAGGCGGACCCAGGCGTGGCCGTCGCGCAGCGCGGTGATGAGGGGATCCACGGCGGGCTCGCCGATGCGGCCCAGCGCCTGATAGGCATGGAAGCGGACATAGGGCTCCTGGTCCTTCATGATGGCGATGAGCGGGGCGATGGCGCGGGGGTCCCTGATCTCGCCCAACGCCTGCGCGGCATATTGCCGGCGGCGCGCGTCCTTGTCGCCCAGCGCGGCCTGGAGCGCATCGGAGGCCGGCCTGCCGATACCACCGAGAGCCTGGACGGCAGCGGAGCGGATATCGGGATCGTCGTCGCCCAGCACGGCAATCAGCGGCTGGACGGCGCGGGCATCGCGCAGTTCCCCCAGCGCCCTCGCCGCCTGGAGCCGGACAGCGCCATCGCCGTCACCGCGCAGGGATCCGGACAGCGGCTGGAAGACGCGGCCATCTTTCATCCTGCCCAGCGCCGCTGCAACCTGGGTGCGCACTTCCGGTCGCGGGTCCTTCAGGGCCGCGATCAGGGGGGGGACGGTGCGGGTATCGGCGATGAGCCCCAGGGCCTGGGCGGCGTGCAGGCGGACGGTGGGGCTGCCGTCGCCCAGAGCGGTGATCAGCGGGCGAACCGCCGCGGACCCGATGCGCGCCAATGCCT
This sequence comes from Acidobacteriota bacterium, assembly GCA_022711715.1. Lineage (GTDB taxonomy): Bacteria > Acidobacteriota > Aminicenantia > UBA2199 > UBA2199 > UBA2199. Next base: position 19,314 of record JAKLEC010000029.1, on the reverse strand, counting down.
GCACCGCGTCCTGCCGGGCAAGGCCGTCCTCCTCCCGCAGCGCGGTGATCTGGGGCTCGACGGCGTCCTCCCGGACGCGGGCGGTGACGGTGTTGGAGCGGAGGCCGGCGATGAGGGTCAGCGGCCGCTTTTTCGCCGCTTCAAGCTCGCTTTCAAGGTGCATCACTGGAAACGCCGGCGTGGCGTACGCGGCCTGCAGGCCGTAGGAGCCGCCGGTCATGGCCAGCGGGCGCGAGCCTTCGCGGTCGATCTCGCCGCCGGCGATCCAGCGGCCGACGTTGACGCGCACGGAGAAGGACTCTCCCGGCAGCAGCTCGATCACGTCGTTGGCCATCGGGGGCTGGAAGGGGCCCTCAGCAAAAAATGGGGGATGATATTCGCCCCCCGGCCCGGTTACAACCAGCGTCCAGCCGCCCCAGCCGCCGGTAATGTCGAGCATGTGCCGCCGCGGCCGGATGACGGTGACCGGCTCCCGGCCGAGGTTCTCGCCGCTCAGCTTCAGCCACAGGGAGCCCGCCGGGCTCACGGCGTCGAGCTCCAGCCGGATGGCGAAGGCGGCGGCCGGCGCCGGCGCCTGGGCCATGACGCGCGGGGGCAGGAGTAGGTAAACCATGGCCGGGAACGCGGCGATGACGGCCGCCAGGCTCGCTGGGAGTCTCTTTTTCATGTTCTGATGATAATGGGACGGCAGGGGAAACGCAATTGCCTGACCGGCGTCATGCGTTTCATCAAGACAATGCATCGCGATATGGGAAGCGCCTTGACCGAAAGGGAAAAAAGCTCCTACGCCTTACCCGCGTTTACGCGCCCCGATTCTTCCGGCGGAGGATAGCCGGGAATTGAACATCGGGCGTCGGGCCCCTCAGACGCCTTGCCGATGCTTATCAGCATGAGCGCCGCGCTGGTCCAGAAGACGATCCCCATGAACGCCCAAAGAGGGAAAAAGGCCCACGCGTCCTTCACCCCGGCGGCGGCCTGGAACGGGGTGCCGACGAGCAGGACGATGGTGATCAAGGAACACTGGACGGCCATGGCGGTCGTGATCACCCGGCCCCAGGGCCGGCCTTTCCAGAGCCAGGCGGCGCCGAGCGCCAGCAGCGGCACGATCAGGGTGAGGTCGAGGGCGGCCACCATGTGCGTGATCCCGCCGGTGTCGGCGATCAGCTGCGGGACCTTGCCATCGGCGATGAAGAGGATGTTCTGGCCGATCCACATCACGGCCAGGATCGCCGCCATGGCGAACATGGCCAGGCTGACGGGCTTGCGGACCCGATCGGACGCTGCGACCCGACCGGCGTTCGTGCCCAACAGGACGGCGATGAGCGCGGCGGCCGACAGGACGAAGATGGCAACGTAGACGAGGAAGAAGCGGTTGAACGCAGTGAACTGGTAGTAGACGTTGTTGTAGAAAACGTAATACAGCGTGCCGGCCAGTACCAGCCGCGCCCGCAGCGAGCCGCCGCGGGCGAGACGCAGGGACGCGATCAGGACCGGGACGACCAGCAGCAGCGTCACCCAGTCGGTCCCCCGATAGATCGACACCACCCAGGCGTTGTCCCGGTACAATCCCCCGATGAGCAGCCCTCCGGCCGACTGCAGGAGCACGAAGGCCGTGAGGATGGCTGGGAGAATGTGGGCCGGCCCCCCGGATGGCGACCGGGCGGGGTCGGCAACGGCTTCTTGGTTCATGACGCATCCTCCTTCGTTGAAGGCCATTTCCTTGTCTCCTGTGTTCCCGGCGCTTGGCTTCCCTGGGCGTCAGCACGATGAACCCCGCGCTGCTCCCCCCGTCCAACCCGTTCCAGCGGTCGCACCGGCTCTCCGGCAGGCAGGGCTTCCACGGGGCGCCAGGGCCCAGGGAGATGCTATTCTTTCGGCGGCAGATTTTCAATCTCCTCCCCGCTTGTCTCCGCATTTTGGGCGAGAGGACGAAGGGCGCTGGCGTAAATGAAATCGGTGTCCGCGGCCCGCGGCATTCCCTGGGTCGGCGCAACTTGGATCGCCTCCGATCCGTATCACCGTCTTAAGGAGGAGACGACCATGAGAAAGCTCGTCGCGCTGGGCATACTGGTCTTTTCGGCCGGCCTTGCCGCCCTGCCGGCGCAGGACTTCGCCGGCATCAAGCAGATCAACGGCCGGGGAACTTATTGCCGCGCCGTTGGCCAGGGCACCCCCCTGATCGTGGTTCACGGCGGCCCGGGAATGGCCCATGATTACCTGTTCAAGCCCTTTTCGCGCCTGGCGGCGAAGCACCGGCTCGTGTTCTACGACCAGATGGGCAACGGCCTCTCCGACGAGTTCCGGGAGAACGAGAAGGCCGGCGTCGGCGACCTGGTGGAGGAACTGGAGGGGGTACGCAAGGCGTTCGGGCTCGGCGCCGTCGACCTGGCCGGTCAGTCCTGGGGCGCGGTCATCGCCGTCCAGTACGCGGCCAAGTACCCGCAGAACGTGCACAAGCTGCTGTTGCTGGAGCCGGCGCCCGGCAGCAGCGAGTTCCTGCCGGCGTTCCAGCAGGCGATCCTCGGCCGGCTGGGCCCTGAGGACAAGCAGCAGCTGGCCGCCCTGTCCCAGGATCCTGCCCTGAAGTCCGACCCGGCGCTCTACCGGAAATGGATCAACCTGAGGTTCAAGGCCTATTATTTCGATCCCGGCAGGCAGGACCTGGACAAGCTGGCCTATTTCGATTCGGCGCGGGTGAAGAAGTTCTTCGCCAGCTCGGCCATGTTCGGCCCATATCTCACGGATTTCGACCTGTACGGCATGATGAAGGGGATCGCCTGCCCGGTGCTGATCGTCCACGGCGACCACGACGTGATCCCCAATGCGGCGGTGGAGCGCATGGCGCAGTCGCTGGCGAACGCCGAGCTGCGGATCGTCAAGGACAGCGGCCACTTCGTGCATGTCGAGAAGCCCGAGGAGTATTTCTCCGCCATCGAGGAATTCCTGGCCCGCCAGTAAGAAGTGGCAGTAATAGTGGTTGTGGCAGCAGCAGAAAAGAAATGGACGATCGTGACGCGTAACGCGTGACGAGTAGCAGCAATGGGTCGGCGTGATGGTCTCCGAGAGCATCGAGGTTCCATGGCTTTCAACGTGGAACATGGAACCTGGCACGTGGAACCTCAATGGACCGTCGCCCTTTTAGCCGCTGACTAGTTTCGAATTTCCAAGCGAAAGGCTTTGGTTACGGCGAATACCCCTCGGAGGCAATCCTCCTCGGGGACGGCGCCCCGGGCGGGGCCGGCAGCGTCGAACTTCGGACGTCGAACCTCAGGTATCTTCAAAGCCGCCAGAGGTAAGACGCCTTGAAGAACAATCCCCGCTTCATCTCCAGGAAGCGGTCGCCGGGACGGTACTCACCGTCCAGCCAATCGTACTTCTCGTACAGCGAGCCGTAGCCCAACTGGATGACGGTGCCGGGGATGTAGGTGAACGAGAGCAGCAGGTCGGTCAGCAGCCTGCGGCGGTAGTCGTTGTACTCGATGATGCCGCGGAAGAACAGGTACTTGTTGGCCTGGAAGGTGAGCTTGTTGCGCAGGATGGCGTAGTCGTAGACCTTGGCCCCGCCGGCCCTGGCGAACAGGTCGGCGTAGGTGAGGCGCAGCTCCCAGTCGAGCTTCTTGCGGGGCAGCCAGCGCAGGATCGCGGAGACCGTGTCCCCGTATCCCTGGAACGGGTCCGCCACGTAGCGGACCTGGTTGCCGCGGCGGAAGGCGAGATAGACGTACAGCTTCTTGTTCAGCCAGCTGCTGCCATAGACGCGCCAGGCGCTGATGTCGAAGCGCCGGCCGAGAAACACCTCGCTGGACAGCCAGCCCTCCAGGGTCAGGTTGGCGTTCCCCGGCAGCAGCAGGTCGACGCCGACCCTTCCCAGCGCCTCGTTCATGCGGTACTCCAGGTCGCGGTAGGCGCCGCCGGCGAAGCGGGGCCTGATGCGGCGGAACGGGCCCGACTTGGGATAGACCATAGGGATGACCATGCACTCGACGCCGGCCAGGCCGCCGCGGGTGAGGTAGCCGCTCTCGCTGAAGAAGCCGCGGTCGATGAGAAAGGCGCCGGCCCCGAGGTCGAGGTCGCGTGTCGAGTGGCTGAAGTAGGCGTCCAGGGCCAGCCCCTCCTTCCTCGGGTGCGACGGGTTGTCGGTGAACGAGGCGAAGCCGTGGAGGCTGAGCATCTTGGACGGCGAGAGCCGCAGCTGGCCGTCGAGGCCGGCCACGCGGTTGGAATCGCTTCCCTGCTCGCGGCCGGTGTAGAACGCCCCCAGGTAGCCGTCCCCGCGCAGCGCCCGCTTGTAGCGCAGGATGGTGAAGGCGGCGTTCTCCGCCCCCGACGCCGCGTGTAGGGGATCGTCCGCGTCCTCGTCGACGGCGAAGATGGCCGCCAGCGTGTTGTGGCCGTCCAGCTTGCCCGACAGCTTGAAGCCCAGCAGCGGGTCGACGATGCGCCGGGTGTGGACGGCGTACAGGAAGGGGCTGGAGCCGGCCATCTGGAAGATCTCGCCGCCCTCCAGGAAGAAGGGGCGCTTCTCGGTGAAGTACAGGTCGCTGCGCAGGTTGGCGTCGACCTGGCCGGCGTCCGACTCGACCTGGCTGAAGTCGGGGTTCCAGGCCAGGTCGAGGACCAGCTTCGAGCTCAGCCCCAGCTTGCCGGTGACGCCGAGCTCGCCCCGGGATCGGCTGCGCCGCAGGCTCCCGCCCTGTTGCTCGTGCTTGAGGTCGTAGACGACGGAAGGGAGCACTTCCACCAGGGTGGAGCGGCGGATGTCGCGCAGCTCGAGCGGCCGCATCTGCGACAGGAAGGCGTAGCCCTTGGCCGGATCCATCTCCGGGAAGGAGCCGTGCTCGGTGGTGCGGCTGATGTAGCGCTCGACGAAGACGGCCATCTCCACCCGCTCGTGGCCGGCGTAGCGGATGCTCTTGAAGGGGATGGCGATCTCGACCGCGTAGCCGTCCTCCAGCAGACGGCCGGCGCTCGACCAGACGAAGTCGGCGCTGAAGTCCTCGCTGTTGCTGGCGAAGCGGCTGTCGCCCTGGATGCCCAGCGGGTTGACGTAAAAGGCGTAGAGCGCCTGCTGGTCGTTGAAGCTGTCGAGATTGACGCACACGAAGTCGTCGGTCATGATCGTGTCGCGGCTGGCCATGGCGGCCTTGATCTTCTCCGGCGAGCGGTCGCGGCAGCGGAAAGCGAAGTAGAGGTGCGCCTCGTCGTAGGCCATCCAGGCCGACGTGGTTTCCGAAAGGTCCTTGCCGAAGTCGGGGATGAAGGTCTTGAATCCCGAGAGCTCCTGCGCCTGCTTCCAGGCCTCGTCGTCGAGCACGCCGTCGATGAGCGGCGGCTTCTCCGCCCGCGCCGGCCTGAGGAGCCCGCCCGCCGTCAGCCAGGGAGACAGGGACAGAAAAATGAACAACGACCCCCATGCGCCTCGTTTCACGTGACCGCCTTTTCTGGCTAATACGACCATGGACCTGGCCAGGTTCAGAAAAATCACGGTTCGTTCAATCATAACAGCGGGGGAACATCCAAAAATCGGATGCCGCGGCCGTGCGCCGTCAGCCGTCCGCCGGTTGCCGGGATCGGGCAGCCGGTTCCGGGATCCCGCGCGCTACCCCGTGCCAGAAGCCGCCCATGAAGAAGGCGAGCATGGGATGCAGGCGCAGCGGCAGGGTGCCGGCTGCGAGGGCGGCCAGGCTCAGCAGGGCCGAGGCGATCCCCTTGGTCGAGCGGTAGATCAGGGCGTCGATGGTCAGCTTGGCGCGGTAGCGGGCAGTGAAGGGCAGGGGGATGTAGAGGACTTCCTTGGAGGCGCGGAAGACCGAGTAGTCGACCGTCTTGGAGAGGAAAAAGGCGGCACCCAGCACCGGCAGCACGGGGAGGAAGATCCCGGCCAGGGCGGCGGCGCCATAGAGCAGGGGGATGGCGGCCAGGATCCGGCGCAGGGGGAAGCGCCGCAGCAGCCAGGGGCAGACCCCCAGCTGCAGCACGAAGGCCGCTGCGTTCACCCCGCCCCAGAAAAAACCCAGGAAGGCTGTGCGCGGATCCTGCAACGGCATGGCGGCCTGCAGGCTGCGATGGAAGGCGATGTCGAAGAGGACCGAGATCGACTGGCTGGCGAAGACCATCAGCGCCAGCCGCTTGAGCGTCGGATCGGCGCGCAGCACGTCCCAGGCGAAATAGTCGGCGACGTTGTCGGGCTGGCGGTCAACGGCGGTGCGCTCGGGCCGGGCCAGGCGGAAGGCGCGGCGGCTGAGCAGGACCGAGGCGGCGGTCAGGGCGGCGGCGCTGACGGCGATCCACTCCGAGCCGATGCGCTCCGACAGCATGCCGGTGAGCAGGCCGCCCAGGACCGAGCCGGTGGTGGAGATGGCGATGATGACGCCGTTCCAGCGCTTGCCGTCGTCGGTGGAGAACTGGCTGTTGATGAAGGCCCAGGACTGCTCGACGATCAGCACGATGTAGGCCTGCGCGAAGACATAGAGGGCGAAGGCGCTGCCGGGGACATGATGGCGAGCGCCGAGGGCGGCGGCGGCCAGCACCAGCCCCGAGCCGACCAGGGTGATGGAGTAGGTGGCCGCGGGGCCGAAGTGGCGCAGCAGCCAGCTGACGAGGAAGGTGAGAGCGATCATGGCCAGCGGCACCAGGATCAGCGCCTCGGGCAGCCGGCCGGCGCCGTGCTGAGCCAGGAAGACCGACGAGGCGGCCGAGCGCACCATCTCGTAGCCCATCAGGGCCAGGGTGGCGGCCAGGGTCAGCGTCAGGGCCGACGGCAGAAGCCTGGAGCGGGAAGGCATTGGCCCATTGTAGCATAATTGCCGAGCAATCGTGACGCGTGACGCGTAACGCGTGACAAGTAACAGCACGATCACAATCTATCGTAATTTGTGATTTGTGATTCGTGATACGCGAAGGAACTTGGTTTACGGTTAATGGGATACGGTTTACGGTGAAAGCGACTTTGCGATCAGCACCTAATTAGGAATCTTCAGCATCCAAGCGGATTGGCTTTCTTTACGTCGGACGTCGAACTTCGAACCTTACAGCTCTCCTAGGACATTGCTCTGAGAGATTATCCTGTCAGCGGCTGATCTTCTGCAGCAGCCAGGCCATGTTCCGGCCCAGGTCGCGCATGATGCCCATGCCCTCGTCGTCGCCGGCCACTTCGCCGATGTCGCGGCCGACGCCGATGTTCCAGTAGCTGGAGCCGGGGACGATCATCTCCGATATCAGGAAGAAGTGGTTGAGGGTGTCGAAGGCGTGGATGGCGCCCGAGCGCCGCACCGCCACCACGGCGGCGCCGGCCTTGCGCCGCAGCATGCCGCCGTTGGCGCCGGCCACCATGCCGGCGCGGTCGATCAGCGCCTTCATCTCGGCGGAGACGTCGGTGTGGTAGGTGGGCGAGGCCAGGATGACGCCGTCGGCGCGGGACATCCTGGCGATGCACTCGTTGGCGAAGTCGTCGTTCCAGGCGCAGAGGCCGTTCTTCTTGTCGAAGCAGGCGTAGCAGGCGCGGCAGCCGTGCAGACTCTTTCCGGCCAGCTGCACGAGCTCGGTCCCGATGCCCGCCGCCTGCAGCTCCTTGAATGCCTCGCGCACCAGGATGGCGGTGTTGCCCTCCGGGCGCGCCGATCCGTTGAAGGCGACGACGTTCATGGGGACATTATAACGGCTGCCGGTGTGTTTTGGCAGCCCTTGGCGGAAAATATCATGAAGAGGGACCCGTCAAGGATGCCGGCCCGTCCCCCGGCAGTGGCTACATGCGACGCGGCCGACCCCAGAGCATGCGCCGCAGTGGACACGTCCGGAGTTGTGGCAGGTCGAGCAGGTGACATCGGGATTTTCCGGGGAAGGCACGGCCCCCAGCTTGATGCCGCTCCCATGGCAATCGGGGCACGACGCCGTCCCCGTGCCTTGGCAATCAAGGCAGGGAACATCACCGGTTCCCATGCAGAAAGGACAGGCGTCGCTGGCATCCCCGGGGCTTGGCTCCTGATCAGGGGCTGGGAGCCGTGAACAGCCGGCTGGCGCCAGCAGGAGGATCAGTAAGAAGATCAGACCGGGAGAGACGAGCCGCCGCATGACCATGGCGACCGAAGGACCGGCCGAACGCAATTCTTTATTCATGGCGAGAGAATACTTCCATGGGCGAGGAATGGCAAGCTCCCGTGACGTGTGACGCGACGGATGGAGAGTCGGTCGTGAAGGGAAAAGGTCGGGAATTTGGATGGAGCTTGGAAAGGGCCTTTCCCGCTCTCTCTTCCCTTTCTCTTCCCACCTTCTCCCCTGTGTTCGCTCCTAAGGCTGACGTGCCAGAGCAATGCCGATCGACGCTGCCTCGCCCTTGAGCGGGAAGTGGCGCAGCACCTTGAGCGTCCTCGTGTCGACCACGTAGACGCCGCCCTCCTTGGCTCCGCCCCAACAGGAGACGACCAGGCGGCCGCCCTCCTCGTCCAGGGCGCAATGGATGGGATTGAGGCGCAGCCCCGTGATCTCGGCGGTGACCTTCCTCGCGGCCAGGTCGACCACGGCCACGGCCTCGCCGTCGACCAGGCAGACGTAGGCGCGGGTGCGGTCGCGATCGAGGGCGAAGTCGAACGGCGAGCCGTTCAGCGGGATGCGGCCGGCGACCTCGCGCTTGAGGATGTCGACGACGAGCAGCTGGCGCGCCTGCATGTCGCTCACGTAGCACAGGTTCGCCTCGGCGGCGAAGTGGATGTCCAGCGGGTGGCTGATTTCCTCGCCCGGCACGCCCGGGTCCCAGGCGGCGCCAGGGCTTTTTCCCAGGTGGATGGTGAAAATGCCGGTCTTGGCGTCGCGGCCGGGATCATCGAGGTCGTAGACGTACAAATCGGCGCTCTTGCGGTTGGTGACCGCCAGCCATCTGCCATCGGGGGAGATGTCGACGTGAACGGGGATCAGGCCGGCGGGGAACTCGAATACCGGCTCGAGGGAAATGGCGTCCAGCGCGTCGACGCGGTGGCGGTTCTCGTCGGCGAGGTAGATGCGGTTGCGCTTGGCGTCGTGGGCGAACCCCGAGGGCATGCCGGGCCCGGGGAAGGAAACGCGCTTCAAGACCCGCTCGCTTCGCAGGTCGTACAGCACCAGGGCGTCGTCGTCTCCGCTTCGCTTGTAGTTGTGCAGCGTCACCAGCAGCTTCTCCGGGTCGGGGGGGTACAGGGCGGAGTAGAGGGGGTAGCGGCCAAGCTCTAGGCGCCTGGGCTCCCGGTCGCCGTCAAGGTCGATGACCGAGACCGAGTGGCTCATGATGTTCTGGACATAGGCCAGCAGATGGGGCTTGCCGTCCGCGGCCAGGCGACCGGTGCCGAGCAGAAGCAGCAGCGGCAGCAGGATCGATTTTTTTACGGTTCCCATGGCCGGGTTATAGCGCATGCTCAGGGGAATGACAAGAACTCAGGGAAGAGAGAGGAAAGACAAAGGGAAAGGCAGAGGGAAGGCAGAGTGGAAAAGAGGTTCTGACCGGTCTCTTCCCACTCTCTCTTCCCTATTTCCTCCCTCCTTCTTCCCTTCTCTTCCCTTGATGTCGTATCCGTTCGGGAAATGGGGCGGCGCCGCCGGACGATCCGCCAGCGGCGCCGCCGGGAAGGGTCAATTGATGCTGAAAATGTCGCTGTAGTCGTCGACCAGGTTGTCGGTCGTGGTGATGCGCACCTGGTAGCCGGAGCCGCGGGTCAGGGTGCTGCCCACCCTCCAGTTGTAGACCCCGTCGTTGGCCGTGCGGGTGGTGATGGTCAGCTTGAGCGAGCCATTGCGGTAGAGGCGGATCTTGACGTTGGAGCCCTGGGTGCCGCTCTTGGTCCAGAGGATGTCGTGGTAGGTCTTGCGGGTCCAGGTGACGCCCGCCGCCGGCGAGGTGACGGTGATGGTCGCCGCGGTGACCACGCTGAAGGCGCCGCTGTCGTCATAGACCGCGCCGTCGGAGGTCGTCACGCGAATGACGTAGTCGCTGCCGGCTGCGAGCGAGGTGGGCAGGGTCCAGCTGTAGGCGCCGTCGTTCTCGGTGGCGGCGGCGATGTCCAGGGTCTTGAGGCCGCCCTTGTAGAGCTCGATCTTGACCGTGTCGTCCAGGGCGCCGGCCTTGGTCCAGGCGATGGACTGGGCGGTGCCCACGCTCCAGCTGGCGCCGGCCGCCGGCGAGGTCACGGTGATGGCGGGCGCGGTGACGGTGACGGCGAAGGCGTCGCTGAAATCGCTGTAGGCGGCGTCGGAGGTGGTCACCTTCACGGTGTAGTCGGTCCCGGCCGTGAGCGTGGTGGGCAGGGCCCAGCTGTAGGCGCCGTCGTTCTCGGTCGTCGCGGCGATGTCCAGCGCCTTGGCGGCGCCCTTGTAGAGCTCGATCTGCACATAGTCGCTGAGCGAACCGGTCTTGGTCCAGGCGATCGACTGGGTGGTGCCGACCTCCCAGCTGCTGCCGGCCGAGGGCGAGGTCACCGTCAGGCCGGGCGCGGCGCTGTAGACCAAGTAGGTCGCCTCGCAGGCCACGCGCGCCGAGGTGTACTTGATGCGCATGTAGCCGTTTTCGCCCCAGGAGGGGCCCCAGGAATTGCGCAGGATCCAGGCGCCGTCAGCGTCGCTCCAGCCCACCAGGGCGACGGCGTGGTTGGTCGGCGTGTAGTCGCAGGGGGTGGAGCTGCAGGAGGTATAGGAGTCCTGGAAGACGCCGCCGCTGTAGGCCTGGAACGCCGAGCTGGCGTAGACGGCCACGTCGATCACGCCGTAGGTCATGATCGCCGTCTTGATGGCGTCGATGTCGTTGCAGCCGATGCGGTGCCACTCGGCGAACTGATAGCGCGGGTCGTTCCAGTGCGTGCAGCCGGGATCGGACATGACGTAGGGGAAATAGGCTTCCGGGATGGTCCCCTCCTGCACCAGCGCCTCGAGCTCATAGTAGTCGTAGTCGGCTCCGTCGCAGCCGCCGAAGTGGCTGCTGTAGGGCGAGATGGAGCCGAGGCACCACATGATGAACGACTCCGAGAAGTCGATGCAGTTGGAGTCGTACAGGCCGTTGGCGAAGTTGTACGTGCCCTCGGCGGCGGCCGAGGCCCCGAAGGCGTAGCACGAGCCGCAGCTGCCCTGGTCGCGCACCGGGCCGATGTAGCTGTGGCCGTTGTAGCTGCGCCAGTCGAAGGCGGCGGGCAGCGCCTTGCCCAGCTCCCGGGTCAGCGGGCCGATGCTGTCGGCGTAGCTGTAGACGCGCGGCTTCCGCGGGGCATGACGGCTGAAGAAGGCCTGCTTCTGCTCCGGCGACATGTCGAACACCCAGTTGTGGCCGACGGTGAAGCCGAAGTTGTTGCGCTCGATCTTCTGCCGGATCATGTCCAGCGAGTCGTTCTCCTGAAACACCAGGTCTTTCTGGACCTGCTGGGCGCAAACGCCGATCGCCAACAGCACGAACAGCGCCAGCCCCGCAAGGGTTCTCCTTCCTTTCATTGTTTTCCCTCCTATAGGAAATTTGATCTGAAGGCGAGCTTGTGGACGACGGGAGTCTCGCGATCCGAAGAACAGATGATAAGAGTTCAATAAATTGAATATCAATCGAGGAAAATGCATCAATTGCCGTGGATTGGGTGCTGACTGGAGTTGGGTCGGCGGTAGAACGGGGAATTTTGTGATCTTTCCCAAAGTCCATTATGGCACTTTGTGAAAAAAATGTGAAGAGTCAGGAAAAATTCCTGCCATCCGCCTTTTGGCGGCGCCGGTTGACTTTCGAGTCCGGCGGATCCACAATTCGGGCTTCAAGATGACCGGATGGCCTCATCCGGATCGAGGAGGGCCGATGAAGTTCGTTCCCATCGTTCTGCTGGCGGTGATGGCCGGCGCTTCGCTTGGCGCGGCCGTGCCGGGAGCGGCCGGAAATGGAAAAAACGTGGCGGTCGTGTTCGCCTCGCGCTACGGCAGCACCGAGCAGACGGCGCGCTGGATTGCCGAGGGGATCGGGGAGGGGGCAACGGTCGTGGCGGCCGCAAGCGCCGGCGACCTGGGCGGCTACGATCGGGTCGTGCTGGGGTCGGGGATCTACGGCAACCGCCTCCACGCCGACATGGCCGCGTTATTGGAAAGGCACGGCCCGGCCGTAAAGGACAGGATCGCCGCCCTCTTCGTCGTCTGCGGCATGCCGCCCGACCAGGCCGGTGGCTACCTGGATATGTTCGCCGGGGCCTGTGGCGCCAAGCCTCTCCTGTCGCGTGTGTTCAATGGCTGGATGAAGAAAGAGACCCTCTCGCCGGAGGATTACCGCGGCCTGGAGAACTATTTTCGTAATGCCGGCTACCCTTTCGAGAGCTATGACCACACCGACCGGGAAAAGTGCGTGGCCTTCGGAAGGGAGATCCGGGTGGCGCTGGAGGGGAAATAGCGGGCAAAAAAGGGGGCAGGGCATGGAGGAGCGCTTGCGGAGCGCGCATCAGGCGGCACCTACCGCGGCAGCATTTCCCATGCCGCCTCTCGTCATGCGGTGCAAGTGGCTGGCTCGCGGGCTCGGCGCCGCTGACCGCCGAAAAGCTCCGCGGACTGCTTGCCTGACTTGTCCGTTGCCGCGGCCGGGCGTATACTGAGCGCCAGGTTCTCATGGAGGATCCGGCATGAACGACAACAGGCATCTGGCGGTCAGCGGCATCCTGTTCACCCTGGTCCTGGTCGCCTGGACCGTGATGACGGCCTTGGCGCGTCCCGCGGACGGCGTCGACCTGCAGCTGCTCTGGACCCGGAGCCATTTGCCCCTGTTCCGCGCCCAGTTCGTCCTGGCGCTGCTGATCGCGCCGGCGCTCCTCTACCTGATGCTCGCCCAGCTGCGCCGCCTGGACGTCGGCGGGATCTTCCTGCGGCTGGGGCTCCTGTTCCTGGCCGCCTATCTCGTCCTGAGCTCCGTTTCCTACGCCTCCCAGGCCGTCCTGCTGCCCCGTTTCCTCGCCGCCGGCCGGCTGGAGGCGGCCCGCTCCTGGCTGTTCAGCGCCCCGGGCTCGGCCGCATATTTCCTCAACCAGCTGGGAACCTGCTTCTGGGGGGCGGCGGCCATCGTCCTTTTCTTTCGCGCCTGGAACTGGCAGGGGCTGTCGGCGCTGATCGCCGGCTTCTACCTCCTGTCGGCCGCGCTCTCGATCCTGGCCTTCGCCGGGCTGCTGCTCGACGTCCCGGGCCTCATGGCCATGACCCTGCCGGCCGGCCTGGTCCTGTTTCCCGTCGGGGTCCTGACCGTGCTATGGAGCAGGCAGGCACGGAAAAGTGACAAGTGACCAGGAGCAGCACGAGGACGCTCCATCGTAAATCGTAATTCGTGATTCGTAATTCGTAACGGAAATCCCACGAACCGTCGTAACGCGTGACGCGTGACAAGCAAAAGCAATGGAACGATCTGGTTCGATGGACAGACTTTTTCCGAAAGCCATGAGCCGCTCACCACGGTCTGCCTTGTGCGGCCGCTGCCACTATCGCGATCGCCGTCGCCGGATGTCCGTTTCTGCCTTTCTGATTTGACTTTCACTCCTCCGGCCATGTATATATCGGCTTGGATGGAAGGAGGAATGCCAATGAACGAATCCGTCATCGGCCTGTGGGCCGTTCTGGTCATCGCCCTGTTCTTCATTTTCCTGTCGGGCATCCGCATCGTGCGCCCCACCCACCGCGGCCTGGTGGAGCGGCTGGGCCGCTACCGGCGCTTCGCCCTGCCCGGCTTCAACTGGATCATTCCGGTCATCGACCGGCTGTACCAGGTGAACACCACCGAGCAGATGGTCGACGCCCTGCCGCAGGAGATCATTACCAACGACAACCTGAACGCCCGGGTCGACGCCCAGGTCTACTTCAAGGTCAAGTCCGACGAGGAGAACGTCAAGAAGTCGCAATACAACGTCAACAACTACCAGTACCAGATCGTCAACCTGGCCCGCACCACCCTGCGCAACATCATCGGCACCATGACCCTGAAGTCGGCCAACTCCGAGCGCAGCCGCATCAATTCCGAGCTGCTCAAGACGCTGTGCAGTGAAACCTCCAGCTGGGGCATCGACATCGTGCGCACCGAGCTGAAGGAGATCGACCCGCCCAAGGACGTCCAGGAGACGATGAACAAGGTGGTCAAGGCCGAGAACGAGAAGATCGCCGCCGTCGACTTCGCCACCGCCAAGGAGACCGAGGCCGACGGCCAGAAGCGGGCCGAGATCAAGAAGGCCGAGGGCATCAAGCAGGCGCGCATCCTGGCGGCCGAGGGCGAAGCCCAGGCCATCCGGCTGGTCAACGAGGCGGCCAACCAGTACTTCATCGGCAACGCCCAGCTGCTGAGAAAGCTGCAGACCCTCGAAGTGGCGCTGAAGGACAACGCCAAGGTGGTCCTCCCCCAGGGGAGCGAGCTGGTGAACGTGATCGGCGAGCTGGCGGGAGTGGTGCCGATCAAGAAATAGGGCATGGGGAACCGAAGTGTGTGCTGAACTCGGCATTGGGTAGACGGCGTACGGCATGCGGTTGATGGTGAAATCAGAAGCATTCGTGACGCGTAACGCGTGACGAGGTGCAGCAAAGCGACGAGCTATTGAAATTCCTAATCGGCATGCGGCAAGCGGTTCAGGGAAAAGACACGTGGTCAAATCCGCTCGTTCAGTTGCTGCTGCCGTCCGCCGTCCGCCGCGTGCCGCACGCCAAGCCCTCCTCTTCCTGGTCACTTGTCACTCGTTATGTGTCACTGAGATCGCATAAGGCGGCGGCATGACCGGCATTCCGGCTGCTGATCAAGCCGCCCCTCTGAAGCGAATATCGCCGAAGGGCTGGCGCATGTTCGCCTGGCTGCTGGTGTTCACCCTTGGCTTTCTGCTGTTCGACCGCCTGCTGTTCTTCGCCGTCCGCCGCGAGCAGCGCGCGGTCTTCGAACGCCAGGGGCTGCTTTCCATCTTCATCCTCAAGCGCGGCTTCTACCGCAATTTTTTCGCGATCCCCCGGGGAACATTCGATACCCTGATCATGGGCTCGTCACGCACCCAGCGCGGCATCCATCCCTATTACCTGTACAAGTACCTGAAGCTCAACGCCTTCCGCATCGCCGGCGCCAAGTGCAAGCCCAAGTTCAACATGGTTTTTTACGAGCAGTACAAGAAGCACGCCGGCGCCCCGCGCCTGCTCATCTATGGCGTGGACTACTTCCTGTTCAAGCTCAAGACCAACGCCCCGTTCCTGGACCGCTTTCAGGGCCAGACGGAACCGCCCTACGCCCGGGGCCTCTCGCTGCTGTGGGCCAACAAGAACCAGAACGACGAGTTCCTGGCCGATTTCCTGGAGTCACTCGGCGGCAATGACGCGGTCGAGGCCGGCACCGCCGGCCAGCGCCACCGCACCGACCTGCCCCCTTCCGCCGCTCACATCGACACCTTCGTGGGCTACCGCAAGCTGAGCCCCATCGACCCGCAGCGGCCGGCCCGCTTCCGGAAATACGGTTACGTCCCCTTCCCGGGCAAGGAGGGCGAATGGTTTCTCAAGCTGCTGCAGGAGTTGGAGCGGGACGGGGTGACCGTCGTGCTCGTTTCGCTGCCGAGCCACATCGGCACCCACGAGAGCAATTTCCAGCGCCGCGAGTTCATGGCCGACCTGGGCCGCCTGGCCAGGCCCTTCGCCAACGTCCATGTTTTGGACTACAACCGCCCCGATCGTTTCGAACTGCGCCATGACGATTATTTTCTCGACGGCGGCTACGGGGTCACCAACTCCCATCTCTCCGACAAGGGGTCGCGGGTGCTGAACCGGATGCTGGCCGACGACCTGCGCAAGATCCTGGGGCGCCGGGACGCCCGGTTCCGCGATTAAAATCGCAGGTAGATGAACTCGTTGCCGGTGTCCACGCCGAGCAGGATCACCAGGCAGAGGGCCAGTGCCAGGGCGGCGGCCTTGCCCCAGGGCGGGAAGGCGGCGATGAAGCGCGGCCGGCTCTTCTGCGCCAGGTCGACCAGGGCCAGCGCCAGGGCCAGGAGCAGGTTCAGGTAGAGATGGCCCAGGCCGAAGGCCGGGAATCCGACTCCGGCGGCGGCGATGAACTTCCAGGCCGCCGCCAGGGACGGCGAGCGGAAGAACACCCAGGCGAAGGTGACCAGGGCGAAGCTGGCGAGCATGGAGGCTCCCTCGCGGGTAAGGCGATGGTTCCCGAATACCTTCCGGCGCAGCCGGGACCTCGCCCTGCGGGTCAGCTGGCCGAGGCTCATGTATGCGCCGAAGAGCAGTCCCCAGATGACGAACGTCCAGCGGGCGCCGTGCCAGAATCCCGCCGCGGCCATGGTGAGCAGGGTCGCCGACGAGTAGATCCAATGCTCCGCCTTCAGGCCCAGCAGCCGCTCCTTTTTCAGGCGCCGGGACACGGCGAAGGAGAGAGGGAGGAAGAGATAATCCCGCAGCCACGCCGATAAGGTGACGTGCCAGCGGCGCCAGAACTCCGGGATCGACCTCGAGAAATAGGGGAACGAGAAATTGGGCACGGCGGCGTGCCCGAAAAGCCGGGCGGCGCCGTTGGCCATGTCGCTGTAGCCGGAGAAGTCGGCGTAGATCTGGATCGAATACAGGCAGGCGGCGAGCGCCACGTGCATCCCCTTGCCCTCGGGGGCGGCGAATACCTGGTTGACGTAGAAGGCCAGGCGGTCGGCCACGACCATTTTCTTGAACATGCCGAGCAGGAGCAGCTTGGCCCCTTGGTAGAGGGCGGCGGCGTCCCAGCGCCGTTCCGGGCGGACGTTCTCCTGAAAGGAGTCCCAGCGCTGGATGGGGCCGGCCGTGACCTGCGGGAAGTAGAACAGGTAGAGCAGCAGGGGGAAGGGATTGCCGGCGGCGGCCGACCTGCCGCGCCGGACGTCGATCAGGTAACTCAAGCCCTTGAACAGGAAGAAGGAGAGCCCCACCGGCAGGATGACGCCGCTGCGGACGGTCTTTGCCCAGGAGGCCGATCGCGGCAGGAAGCCGGTCAGCGCGTGTCCGTAGCGGAGAAGGAGGAAAAGCGCCAGGCTGCCGGCCAGCGCCAGGGCGAAGGCGCGCCTTCGCCGGCCGGGGTGGCCGCGGGACGCGCCAAGGGCCCCGGCATAGAACGCCGCCGCCAGGATCAGCAGCAGCCAGATGCCGCGGCCGAAGAAATAGAGATAGAATGCCCCGCTCGCCGCCAGCAGCAGCCCCGTTTGCAGGCCCCGCCGCGGGATGAGGTAATAGAGGGCGAGCACGAGCGCCAGTACGGCGACCGGAATCGGGTTGAAGGCGGACACGGCGGATTATAGGCCGGCCGCCACGGCGAGTCAACGCGCAGCGAGGCCTGGCAACAAGTGACGAGTGACGAAGCGCACGCCTTGCGCGCAAGGCAAAAGTAAAGAGTAGGAGATCAAGGGGAATGGCTGATAGGCAAAGGGATAGAGTGGTGAAGGGGGCACGCGTCACGAGCACTTTGGGCAGATCTGTAGGGCGGTTACTTGTACGGCGAGTTGGTTTTGTCGTAGATCGTCTGCCGAGTTCCGCTGATTGCTGTTGCTAACACTAACACGAGCACCAATCCATTCTTTGGCCTTCTTGCGCTTCCGCGCGGCATGCGCTATGATGGAACGCAGAGGTGACCCGTACCATGAACGACGTCAATGCCCTGATCGAGGAGTTGCGCGCGCTCATCACCACGCCCGATTTCGATGCCGCGGAGCGCTTTAAAGTGGCCGTCAACCGCGTGGCCGGCTTCCTGGCCGACATGTTCGGGGCCGAAAAATCCGAGGTGGCCTTCCTGTGGCAGCACGGGGATTCCCTGTCCTTCATCTGGCCGGAGTACCTGGCCGATGCCAAGGGGCTGGAGATCCAGGCGAAGCTGCCCATCGCCGCCAATATCTTCCGCAGCGGCCGCCCTTTCCTGGACAACCGCCTCCAGGAGCGCGAACACATGGTCGAATACGAGTTCGTCAAGGAGGAGAACGGCGAGTCCCGGCGCATCTGGAAGATGATGGGCGTCGCCGTCGCCGTGGACAACGAGCGGCTGGGAGTGATCCAGATTTCGCGCAAGCGCAGCGCCTTCAGCGAGCCCGGGCCCGATTTCACCCCCGGCGACCTCGAGACGCTGGAGAAGCTGGCCGTCCGCCTGGGTCCGAGCCTCAAGGCGGTCGTGCCGTTTTAATTGCAGCGTATGTCCGCTTTCGCATGAGTGACAAGTGACAAGTAACAAGTGACAAGGAGAGCCAATGGGATGGTGCGAAGGGTCTCTGCTGTGCCTTTCTCGTCACTCGTCACTTGTTACTCGTTACTCTAGTTCGGATCATTCCTGATGCGGAGGCCGATGACAATGCTGGCCTGGCTGGCAGCCCTGCCGTTCCTTGTCTTCGGCCTCTACCTGGTCTTCATGAGCCTCGCCGACTACCGCCCCGGGCCCGAGATCGGGCTGGAAACGGAAATCAATCCGGCCGTCCGGCTGAAGAGGGGAACGCCATTCACGGTCATGACCCTCAACATCGGCTATGGCGGCATGGACGCCGGCGCCGACTTCTTCATGGACGGCGGCCGCGGCTCCCGCGGCGCCAGCCGCGAGCGGACGGGTGCCGCCGTCGGTCGCATCGCCGCCTTCCTGGCCGCGGAACACCCCGACCTGGCGCTCCTGCAGGAAGTGGACCGGCGGGCCACGCGCAGCTACGGGATCGACGAGCTCCACGGCATCGCCGGCCGCCTTCCCGCCCACGGCCGCGTCTTCGCCCTGAACTACAAGGTGCCCTGGGTGCCGGTTCCCCTGAACAAGCCCATGGGAGCGGTGACCAGCGGCCTCCTGACCTTCAGCCGCTTCCACGTGGACGTGGCGCGGCGACTGCGGCTGCCGGGAAAGGAGCCCTGGCCGCGGCAGCTGGCCGAGCTGGACCGCTGCCTGTGCGAGTGCCGCCTGCCGCTCGCCGGCGGCGGCGAGCTGGTGCTGTTCAATCTCCACCTCTCGGCGTTTGACCGCGGCGGCCGCATCCGCCGGTTGCAACTGGAATTCCTGCGCGAACGGCTGCTGGCCGAGCGCCGCAAGGGCAGCGGCGTGATCGCCGGCGGTGACTGGAACCACGGGCTCCCCGGGAGCGATCCCGGGCGGTTCCGCTGGACCGGTCCGCGGCCGGCCTGGTACGTGGAGATGCCGGACGGCTTCCCGCCCGCGGGCTTCCGCTGGGCGGTGGATGCCGGCCGGCCGACGGTCCGCGCCAGTTCTACGCCCTACCGCCCGGGCGAGAGCTTCGTCGCCGTCATCGACGGCTTCCTGGTGTCGGACAACGTCGAGGTGCGCCGCGTGGCCGTGCGCGACCTGGGTTTCGCCGACAGCGACCACAATCCCGTGGTCGCCGAGTTCGTCATCAA
>JAKLEC010000028.1 GCA_022711715.1 Acidobacteriota bacterium | reverse complement strand
AAGACCCGGCACCAAGCACCCTGAAATTCAATGCAATAAACCCGGCGGAAAAAAGAAAGGCCGGGTCAGCGCCGGTTCTTGCGGGCGTGCCGTTGCCGGCAGTGGGGGCATATGTCGCTGTGCACGGTGAGCAGCTTGCCGCAGGAGGGGCAGGCATAGCGCTTTGATTCACGCTTCAGGAAGGCCGGCATGCCCCGCTGGCGGATATAGTTCAGGTTCTCCACGAAGCTATAGTGATGCGCACGGAGGTAGCGCTTCTCGATCAGCAGCAGGCTCGGGCAGGGAAACTTGGCGCACAGATAGCAGAATTTGATCTCGCTCTTGGCAAGCTTCGGGCACAGCCCTTTCTTGTGGATGCAGCCCCTGCCCCGCCGCCGGCAGCCGACGCACCCCGGCTTGCTTGGGTCCAGCACCCAGCTGCACAGGTTGCAGTTCATGCCGCACGGCGCCACCATCACTCTCTTCATGACATTCATTGCCGGTATATCCGTCCTGACAAAGATTTGCCATTATGGCACTCCTGGGGCGTTGGCTTCAACCTTTCCAGGGTTTCCGCTTCCATTGCGGCAGCCCATCAACCCGTACCTTCCTCAATGGCCCCGGGGTCACCTCCAGGTCACGCGCGGCTCGTCGCGCAGCGGGATGCGGCGATACTCCACCTTGGGATAGCCGATCATCATGCCGCCGAGGAGCATGTGCCCCGCGGGCAGGTTCAGCGCCGCGGACGCCGCCGCCGACCTGGCAGCGGCCATCATCACGAAGCCGGCCCAGCACGTTCCGAGCCTATGGGAAACGGCCGCCAGCTCCGCGAACGTCAGGGCGATCGCCCCGTCCGCAGCGGCCATCTGCGCCTGGGCCTCCGGCGCGTGGGCCAGGATGAGGTGGGGCGCGGAGCGGCAGACCGGGTCCCGGCCGTTCTCCCAGGCGCCGACCAGGGCCTGGGCCCAGGCCATCGCCGGCGTTTGCGACGCCTCGCGCAGCCAGTCGATCACCGCCCCGGCGACGCGCCGGACCCCGTCGGGATCGTAGATCACCGTCCAGTGCACGGCCTGGGCGTTGCCCGCCGTCGGCGCGAAGCGCGCCGCGTCGATGACCTTGGCCAGCACGCCGCGGGGAACCGCTTCCTGCCTGTAGGAGCGCACGCTGCGCCGCCCTTTGAGAAGCGTCTCCACCTGGGCCGGCGTCAGCCGCCAGCCGTCGGGCAGGGGCGGGCACTGCTCCAGCGGCATGGTGCGCAGGGTGAGGGCGCCGTGCGGGCAGACGGCGGCGCAGTGGCCGCAGTTGATGCACAGCCGCCGCGCGCCGGCGGCCGGCTCGGGGCCGCTTGCGCCCATGGCGATGATCCCCGCCGGGCAGTCCGCGGCGCACAGGCCGTCGCGGGAGCATTTTTCATGGTCGATCGTGAACAAGGCCGCTGATTTCATGTTTCACCTCGTTGTTTTTCTGCCAGGCATTGGGGCCAGGTCTTGCATTATTCTATTTGGCCTGATCGCTGTCAGTGCAGCTAACCCTTCTACCCATCTACATTTCTACCCATCAACGAGTACTAGATCTGCCAAGAGTAGCTCACTTTCATAAAAATGGTCCTGTCGCTGCGGGTCAGGCGGTAGTCCTGGGTGCCCAGCGCGTTGTCGGAGTAGCCCAGGAACAGCACGGTGCGCGGGTTCAGCTGGTAGGAGAAGAGGAGCTGGGTGAAGAAGCGCCTGTAAACGGGGTCGACCGGGAAGGTGTAGTTGGCGGCGTTGTAGCGGTAGTCGACGTACTGGCCGATGGTGCGCAGGAACAGGCGCAGGTTGATATGGTAGATGAGCTTGGCCTGGGTGATGTTGGCCGTGAACAGCTCCCGGCCGCCGACATTCATGCGCTTGTAGTTGTGGTCGAGCTCGAAGGCCAGGCGGCGGCCGAGGTTGAGCGTGAGCGCGGGGTTGGCCTGGACCTGCCATGCCGGCCGGGCGTTCTCGTAGTCGACGGCGTCGCCCAGGTTGCCGTAGAGGGTCAGCTGCATGGCGGCAATGGGCCGGAATTGCAATAGGGTCTCTGCGGCCCACTCGGGATAGACTCGGCCCAGGTAGTCCTCGCGCATGCGGTAGCCGTATACGTAGAAATAGGACTGCATGGCCCCCTGGAAGGTGAGGTTCACGCTGTTCATCTCGAAGAGGAAGCGGCCCTGCCGGTCCTCGGAGCGCTCGTAGCTGGTGCCCAGGCGGATCTGCGACCACCAGCCGCGGTTGCGGCGCCAGCCGTAGCTCACGCCGCCCTCGAGCTCCCGGTAGTCGACTCTGGGCATGAAGCCCAGGTCGGCGCGGAACTCCGGGCCGACGTCGTCGTAGCCGGCGTAATACTGCAGGTTGCGCCCGGTGTGCTGGAATTCCACGCTGAACGCCCGGTCGCTCAGCGTGCCCAGGGGCTGGCCGTTGTCCAGGGCGACCGCGTCGGGATAGGCGGTGGAGGAGCCGAGGAACTGGAAGGTCAGCCGGTCGCGGCGGGTGAAGCGGGCCGCGCCGTCGAGGCCGTAGACGCGGTTGAAATAGTCCTCGCCGCCGCGGTTGGTGAAGAGCGCCCCCAGGGTGGTGCGGTTGCCCAGGTCGCGCTTGTAGCGCAGCACCAGCCCCGACGAGAGCTGGTCGAGCGAGGCGGCGCCCGAGCCCTGGCTGCCGGGGAAGATGAGGTTGGTCAGCTCGTCCTGGACGAAGTAGGCGCCGATGGTGTTCGCCCCCTCCTTGCCCGTCAGCTTCAGCCCCCAGCGGGGATCGCGCAGCGTGCGCGTGTAGACCGCCCGGAAGGGCGTGCTGAAGAAGTCGGCGCCCTCGGTGAAGAAGGGGCGCTTCTCCTGGTAGTAGAGGGCGAAGGGCTGGTTGACGTTGAGCTGCTGCGCGTCCGCCTCCACCTGCGAGAAGTCGGGGTTGGCCGTCGCGTTCAGCGTCAGGTTGGGGGTGACCCCCCACTTGGCGGTCAGGCCGGGATCGAGGTCCTTGGAAATCGTGGAGAAGCCGCCATTGGGCATGGGATCACGTCCGTCGGTCTTGATGCCGGTCAGGGTGGGGACGAGCTCGATGCGCCGGCCGGGCTTGATGCCGGCGAAGCCGCGGATCTTCATGAACTGGCACTGGTAGCAGTTGTCGTCCCGGGGGATCGGCACCAGCCCCATGCGTCGGCGCTGCGAGCGCGGGTACCAGCGCGAGACGTCCAGCCCCCACACCTGCGGCCCGGCGGTGCGCTGGAACTGCAGCGAGGAGAAGGGGATGGCCATCTCGATGGTGTAGCCGCGCTCGTGGATGCGCCCCGCCGACGCCCAGATGGCGTCCCAGGACTGGTCACCGCCCGTCGTCTCCAGGCCGTCCTTTTGTACGCCCAGCGGGTTGCAGCCGAAGTAATAATTGCGCCGCTCGTCATTGAAGGTGTCGAGGTTGACGTTGATCAGGTCGTCGGACTCGAACTGGTCGCGCTCGGCGAAGCGGGCGCGGATGGCGGACGGGTCGGGGTCAAAGCACTCCAGGCCGAAGTAGATGGCGTCCCTGCCGTAGAAGACGCGCACCTCGGTCCGGATCGAGGCGGGGATGTTGTCGCCCGGCTGGGTCTCGACCGGCAGGTCGAGGATCAGCGCCTGCTGCCAGGCCGGCTCGTCGAGGCGGCCGTCGACCGAGACCTTGCCCTCGATGCGCGGCACGTCGACCGGCTCCCTGGAGGGCGGCGGCAGCTGCTGCGCCGGCGCGGCAAGAGCGGCCAGGAGCAGCAGGCAGAATGCTGAAAGACATGGCGCCGTTCGGCTGGATCTCATCATGGTCTTCCTCCCGGAATCCCGGCCCTGTTCCCCCATCTTATGGACAGTCCCGGCGGATGTCAATTCCGCAGCCGGATCAATGGACACCAATCTCCTTGATCCCATGCCCAATAGACGCGCGAACCGGTCCACTATTACCCAAAAAAAGTGCCAGTGACGGTGTCAGCAAGAAACCGTGATAAACCGTCAACTCCTTAATAGACTTTACCGCCAAGGACATTAAATCAGACGGCATTCAGAGACTGCTGCTCCTCGTCACGGGTCACGCGTTACGCGTCACGATAGTTCGTTTGGTTGCTGCTGCCGTCCACCGAATGCCGTACGCCCTGCGCCAAGCGCCAGCTGTTTCAATTATTCCTCTTGCTAACGTCTGTCGCCCGACGCCTCTAGAAACCGCTCCACTTGCTTCCGTCCCAGATCCAGGTCCCCTCCCTGGCCACGAGCTTGCCGTTCTCGACGCCCCAGCCGCCGAAGAGGACCATTTGCCGGCGATCGGGGTCCCAGGCCATCATGTGGGCCTCCAGCGGCGAAGGAAGGTCCATTGCCGATCTCTGCCATTCGTCGCCGCGAAGCTTCCAGGCCGCCGCCAGGGGCTTGTGGGAGACGGCGAAGCCTCCGCTCACCAACAGGCATCCCGCCGCGGGATTGTACGCCGCGGCGTGGTAACTGATCCTCAGCGGGTTCTTCACCTTGACCTCGGTCCAGCGGGTTCCGTCCCACTCCCAGACGTCCGAGAAGACGATCCGGTTCACGGGGTCCCCCGATCCGCCGACCAGCACGATCTTTTTTCTCGCCGGGTCGTAGGTCATGGTGTGCAGGCACCTTGGGGCCGGAGCCGGGCCCTCCGCCCGGCGCCACTCGCTGCCGTCCCACTCCCAGGTGTCGCCCAGGATGGCGTCGCCGTCATGCCCGCCGAAGAGGACCGTCCGGCCCCGCGCCTCGTCGTAGGCCAGGGCGAAGTGCGCCCTCCCCGGCGGCAGGACCTTGGCCGCGATCGCGCTCCACTTCCCGCCGTCCCACTCCCAGAAATCGCCGTAGCCCTTCTGCTTCTTGTCTTTCCCGCCGAACGCCACCAGCCGCTGCCGCCGGGAATCATAGGCCATGGCGTTCCAGTAGTGGAAGGCCGGAGCTTCGCCGGCGAACGCTTCCCACTCGCGGCCGTTCCATTTCCAGGGCCGCGAAGCCGGCGCGGGATCCTCCGCCCGGGCGCCGAACATCACCACCGCGTTCAACGGGGGATAAGGGAACATGACCTGCCCCATGTGGGGACGCAGCGGCGCCGTCGGCTTCTCCTCCGCCGCAGCCGGCAGCATCAAGGCGAATGCCATGACCGCGAGGATTGCCAGGGGAGCGTGCCCATTCTTCATTTTGCCTCCTTCAATGACGCCCATTGTAAAAAGCCGGCGATTGCCGGCTTCTCCTCACGCGTACGCCTCTTTCAGCTGCCCGATCCGGCGGGCCACCTGCACCCTGCCGGCGCAGCCGGCCCGGCAGTTGTCGCAGTCGCGGCAAAGGTCCAGCCCGCGGCCGGCGGGGATGACGTCCAGCGTCTGGCGGGCGTGGCCGGGGTTGCCGTAGCTGAAGGCGTACATGTGGGCGCGCACCAGCTCGGGGACGTCGGCGCCGCGCGGGCAGGTGGAGGCGCAGGCGCCGCAGCGGCGGCAGACGGCCGCCATGGCCAGCTTGACGCCCCGGTCCTCCAGAAACTTCCTCTCCTCCGGCGTGTACTCGATGCCGAAGGCGCAGGCCCAGTCCACCTCCATCTGCTGGAAGGTGACGAACCCGGGGACGGCGCAGGCGATGAAGTCGTGGCGCAGCGCCCACTTGAGCAGCGCCGGGTGCATGACCTGGCCGCCGTAGAACGCCTGCAGCTCCGGCGGCATCTCCTCGCGGTACCAGTCCTGCTGGCACTGGGTCTTCATGGCCATCAGGCCCATCCCGGCGGCGGCCGCCTTGGCCAGCGCCTGGTGCAGGGGCACATAGTCGTGGAACGAGTAGTTGAAGGAGGCCAGCGCGACGTCGTAGAAGCCCATGCCGGCGGCGGCATCCAGGCACTCCGCCATCGCCATGTGGGTGGAGAAGCCGACGAAGCGGGTCTTGCCCTGCTTCTTCAGCTGCTGCAGCGCCTCGAGCACGCCCGGGTTCTTGAGGTAGTCGACGGTCCAGACGTTGTGGGAGAAGAGGACGTCGACGTGGTCGGTCTTCAGCCGGCGCAGGCTCTCCTCGGCGGTCTTGAGGAAAAAGGCCTTGACCTGCCCGGCGGGAATCTCGCGCTGCGGCGGCGGCAGGAAGACCTTGGTGACGATGACCGCCTGGTCGCGCGCCTTCAGCTCCCGCAGGACCGAGCCGACCATCTCCTCGTTGCGGCCGCGCTGGTAATGGGCGGCGGTATCGAACAAGCGCATGCCGGACTCGAAGGCGCGGCGGACCAGCGCCGGGTTGTCGGCATTCATCACCCCCATGTTCACGATGGGGATCTCGATGCCGGTGCGTCCCAGGACGCGAGTGATGGGCTTCTTCCCGGCAACGGCATTGTTCTCTTCCGCCGGCTTCTCCTGCGTGTCCGCCCGCCTCATCCCGATCAGCGGCAGCGCCGCCACCGAGGTCGCCCCCTGTGCCGCCCGGACCAGGAACTTCCGTCTCGTCAGTGTTTTTTCCTTTTCCATGCTGTTCCCCCATTCCCTGGATTTCTGCAGTCCCATCCGGCCAAGTTATACGAAATCAGGCGCAAACGGGTTACGAATTGGGGACGGACCTTTAAAAATTGACTTTTCAGACATATTGGAACGATCATAGCAAATCCTGCAAAAAAACTGGGACTGGACGAACTCCTCCACCGCTGTAAAAAAGTCAATAATTAAAGTTCCGTCCCCAAGACCTACACCTTGCCGATTTCTAAGTTCAGCGGCCCTGGTAGAAATCGTTCAGGTATCTACCCGTATGGCCTTTCCCGCATTTCACCAGGTCTTCCGGAGTCCCCTCGAAAACGATCTCCCCGCCCCGGCTGCCGCCCTCGGGGCCGAGGTCGATGACCCAGTCGGCCTGGCTGATCACGTCCAGGTTATGCTCGATGACGATCACCGTGTTGTCCTTCTTCACCAGGTCGCGGATGATGCCCAGCAGCTTGTCGATGTCGGCCATGTGCAGACCGGTCGTCGGCTCGTCCATGACATAGACCCGGCCCTTCTTGTGCAGTTCGGACGCCAGCTTGATCCGCTGGCACTCCCCGCCGGAGAGGGTGCTCAGGGGCTGCCCGAGCTCGAGATAGTCCAGGCCCACTTCGCACAGCACCTGCAGCTTGCGCCGGATCTCCCGGTCATCGAAATATCCGAGGGCTTCCCGGGCGGTCATGCGCAGGACGTCATGGATGTTCCGACCCTTGACCGCCAGGGCCAGGACCTCCTCGGTGTATCGTTTCCCCTGGCATTCGTCGCAGACGATTTTCACCTCGTCCAGGAAACTCATTTCCACGGCGATGGCGCCGAGCCCCTTGCACTTCGGGCAGGCGCCCCGGGAATTGAAGCTGAACAGCGACGCCGGCCTGCCCGCGGCCCTGGCGAATTCCCTGCGCACCGCCTCGAACGCTCCGATATAGGTCAGGGGATTGGAACGCGAGGAGCGGCCGACCGGCGACTGGTCGACAATGACGGCGTCGCGGTTGCCGGCCAGGAAAAAGTCGTTGATCAGGCTGCTCTTTCCCGAGCCGGCGACCCCGGTGACGCAGGTCAGGACACCCCTGGGAATGCGGGTGGAGACGTTCTTCAGGTTGTGCAGCGTGGCGCCGCGGATCTCGATAGCGGCGGTCCATTTCTTGCGCTCGCGGCGGGCCGGCTCCCTTTTCCTCAGGTACCGCGCGGTCAGGTTATGCTCCTGCCTTTTCAGGTCGGCCAACGTGCCCGAAAAAACGATCTCTCCGCCCAGGCTGCCCGCGCCGGGCCCGATGTCCACGACGTGCTCCGCGCAGGCCATCACGGCGGGGTCATGCTCGACGACCAGCACGGTGTTCCCCTTGTCCTTCAGCTGCCGCAGCATGTCCAGCAGCTGGCCGATGTCCCGGGGATGGAGCCCGATGGACGGCTCGTCGAGGATGTACATCATGTCCACCAGGTCGCAGTCCAGCTGCCGCGCCATCTTGACCCGCTGGCTCTCGCCGCCGGAGAGGGTGGACACCGGCCGGTTCAGCGACAGGTAACCGACGCCGATCTCGATCAGGTGCGCGAGGATCCGCCTTGCCTTCGCCACTAGCGGCCGGGCGACATCGCCGTCCACCCCCGACAGGAAACCGTCCAGTTCGGCCAGCTCCAGCCGCGACAGCTCGGCGATGTTGCGGCCGTTCAGGCGGACGCTCCGGGCCTGGGGGCTGATGCGGTCGCCGCCGCAGCCGGGGCACTCCTTCTGCGTGAAATATTTCTCGTAGGCGGAGCGCCGGGACTGGTTCAGCTGCTCCGCCGGCCGGCTCAGGTGCAGCCGCTGCAGCTTGCGGGCCACGCCCTCGAAATTCTTGGTATAGATGCCCGCGCCGTGTCGCCGTTCGACCGGGATGCCCTCGGCATGGAGGAACCGCTGCCGGTCCGGCTCGCTGAAATCTCGCAGCGGCGTGTCGACCGGGAACAGGTCCATAGCCATGATCTCCCGCCAGAGCCAGCCGCCGACCCGGTAGTCGGGATGATCGACGGCCCCCTCGCGGATCGACTTATCCCAGCGGATCAGGCGGTCGACGTCCATGGCGATCACCTGGCCGATCCCCTGGCAGTCGGGGCACATGCCCTGGGGATGGTTGAAGCCGAACATGAACGAGGGGCCAATGAAGGGGTCGCCGCAGCGGGAGAAGAGCAGGCGCAGGTAGGTGCTGATCTCGGTGGCCGTCCCGACCGTGCTGCGCAGGTTCACGCCCATGCGCTTCTGGTCGATGACGATGGCCGTCGAGATGTTGCGGATCTCGTCCACCGGCGGGCGGGACAGCTTGGGCAGGCGCGCCCGGGCGAACGATGAGAACGTCTCGATTAGCTGCCGCTGCGCCTCGGTGTAGATCGTGTCGAACACCAGGGAGGACTTGCCGGACCCGGACACGCCGGTGAAGGCGACGATCCTGTTCTTCGGGATCGCCAGGGAGACGTTCTTCAGGTTATGGATGCTGGCGTTGGTGATGACGATGCTGTCGTTCATGGCGCGGCCGGCTCCTTTCCCGGCCAACCCGGCGCTGGCGTTCCGCCTCTATCCGCGCTGCAGGTCGCGGATGAACTCCTGCAGCCATTTCTTCTCGCCGTCCAGCATGCGCAGCCGCCGGGTCGCCAGTTGCACGTTCCCGGGCGGGCATCGGTGCTTCTTGAGGTATTTTTCCAGATCAGCGTAGCAGCCGAGCATGCGATCCAAGTGCTCGCCGTATTTCCCCAGCAGGGCGACCGCCTCCGGCCGGCCCAACAGCCACAGGCTGGCCAGGCCGATGTCGAACGGGTGCCGGGAGGGCTCCCAGGTCGAGAGCAGGAGCCGCAGCTTGTCCTTGAACGCCTTCCGGCCCTGGGCCGTCAGCGCATACACCTTCTGGGTCACGTTCTTCTTGGAAACCCTGACGGTGCTCCGGAGCAGCTCACGGGCTTCGAGCTTGTTGAGCAGCTTGTAGACCGAGGACATGGAGATCTCCGTCCAGTAGCGCATGTCGCGCTCCTTGATGTCCTGCTCGATCTCATAGGCGTGCTTCGGTTTTTCGGACAGCAGGCTCAGCAGCGCCGCCTCCTTGTTTGTTATTGTATTCATAGTATATTGTAATGCTACAATACATATAACGTCATGTCAAGCCCCGCCCCGGCAAATTGGGGACGGACCTTTAAAAATTGACTTTTTGAATTATACGGGGACGTTCGCGACACAGTCCAATAAGAATAACTGAGACCGGAGGAGTTCCTCCGTCGTTGGAAAAAAGTCAAAAATTAAAGTTCCGTCCCCAAGGCATACACGAATGCTTCCCCCATCCCGCTCTCGCCTGTCTCCTTGGAGTGGAGCGTGATGGAGATGCGGTCGTACCCCGGGATAGACCGCGCGCCATTTTTAGGCTTCATGATCTGCACGAGATAGCCGTGGAAAAAAAAGCCTCTCGCGAATTCCCTCGTTTTCTGGATCCCCAAGATTTCCGCCCGGGCACCGTTGATTTCCATGACCAACTCTTCGGCCGTTATGGCGTCGGGAGCTACGTCGATCAGTTTGCCCTTCTCATTCAGGAGCCTTTCCGCCCGTGCGGCGCCCTGGAACTCCTTTTCGCCGACCTTCCGCCCGGCCACGAGGGCCAGCGATTTGCCAAGGCTCATGGGCCGGAAGTACACCATGTAGGTTTCCTGGGGCGTGACCTGGGGCTCGAAGGCATTGACCCCGTATATCTCCATCCGGTCATACCGGGGATCGATCTTCATGTCCAAGTGGACCGGCACGTTCCACGCCCAGTACTCGAGCCGGTTGACCCGGTATTCGGACTCCTTGATGGCGTACAGGCAATAGTAATCCCCTTCCTTCACCGCCATGGAATAGTGTCCTTTCTGATCGGACAGAGTCTCGTACAGGTTCTCGAATGCACGATTCTTCAATCGAATAGTGGCCCCCTCGATCGGCCGGCCTTTGAAGTCCGTCACCGTCCCGCTAATCACGAAGGTTTTCTCGCCCTTTAAGCCCACCGCAATCAAAAGAATCACGGCAACAAGCAAAAATATTCGATTCATCTTGCCCATAGAACCTCTATACTCAATTCTAAAACCGTTTTCAATTAATCTTGAACACGTTAAATGTCAAATTGTCAGGTACCGTCCAACAGGTCCCCAGGTACCGTCCCCAACAGCCTCCCCGCACCTTCCAACGAACGTCGCCAATATGCGCCCGGAATCACATGTTACGCAGTACGATTTGCTTGACCGTTTCACGGCCGCTGATGTGGTCCAATACCCGGATCGTAAAAGCATACCGCTGGCCGCGCGGCAGGCGCAGCGTCACCGGGATCCGCACGCTCGGATCGGACAGGGTGAACTCGCGCGCGCCTTCCACATTGGCCGATCCGGCGCCGTCGGATGTCACGCGGATCAGGACCCTCCCCTGCAGGCGCCCGGCTTCAAAGAGGCGGCTGTATCCGCGCAGGCTGAAGGTGAGCGTGGAATCGGCGAGTCTGATATCGGAAAGCGTCATCTCCTGCTGATCTTGCGGATCAAAATATCGGCCGGCGATCACGTCAAGGCTCGCGTCCCGGCAGGTCAAGTTCATCTTCCTTTTCTTGGAAATGCCCTCCGGGGCAAAGGAGATGACATAGCAGATGTCTTCCTTTTCGGCCGCCTGGTTCAGGGCGCGGGTGAGGTTGTTGTCGGTGATCACAGTGCCGCCGGTGACGCGGCTGATCCGCTGAAAACACTCGTCCCGGTTCGAATAAGCGACCTGCTGGCTGTAATAGGGGGAGCGGCCCTGGTTCTCCAGGCTGCGGGCGCTGAGACGGATCAGGCTGACCGTGGCATCGGCGGCGATGAAAGACGAACGCACTTTTTCGTTGAAGATGGTGACCGGGTCCCCCAGGCTCTTCCTCATCTCCTCAAGCCGGTTGCGGAAGGCGGGAATCTCGCCGCTTTCGTTGAACTTCGGGAAAAGCTCCTCCTGAAGAAAGATCAGCATCCATTTTTCCCTGTTGATGGGTTTCATCGAATCGGCCAGGCGGACCAGGCTGCCCGAGTTGCCCTTGAGGAATCTCTCCTTGAATTCCTTCCAGCTGTTGGCGATGCTTGACTGCAGAGTCATCCGCGCGATCACTTCGTGATCGTTCGCACCGCGGTTCAAGTAGCTGCTGATGGCGTCGTCGATCTGGTCGTACAACTGGGCACGCGTAATATTGTCAAGCTCAATGCTTTTTTTCAATTCGTCCTCGAATTTGGCCCGCACCGGGGCGATCTGGTCCACCGAGCCGATCGCCGCGATATTCCTGGTGTGAGCCAGGATAACGTAATCGCCGGGGCGGAAGATGTCACGAAAAAAACGATCCAGGGTCTCGGAATAGGCGGCCTCACGTCCCCACAGCCAGAAGCAGATGACAAAGAGCCTCCCCGGCGCTCCCTGCACGGCGACTGGCGCTTGTTCCTCATTTGCCGGCGGCTTGCTGATGCGGCGGCGCACCTCGCGGAAGCCGTTGATCTCGACCGGGCGACCATTCTCTTTCAGCATGAAATCGCCTTTTTGCAGCCCGCTCACAGGCTGCCCGTTCCTCTGCACCCGTACGATCATCTCGATATTGACCACTTCCACATTCTCGTTCACGTGGGAGTAGCGGTCTTCCCGGTCCTGATCGCCATTCCGGGCCCATATGAAAATGCTGCTGATGAACAGCAACCCGATTCCCAGCCAGTTTTTCATGCCCCTCCTTTTTTCAATTCATATCACTCAATTATAGAAGAAGATGCACGAACATCAATCAAGAATAAGCAAGATAGATGCCAGAATTTTTTGCCTGCGGGCCGCCATTTGTGTCATAAAAAATGAACGCCAGGTGCGAATTTTGTTTGGAGATCAGGAAAATATTTTCCCCCCAACCTGGTTCACATGCCTTTTTCGCCAAAATAAAACATTTTTTTGAATATTTTTAATATAAGCGCGAAATAAACAGGTTGGCTTCCCCGCCGTTCCCGCGGTTCATGCAATGGCGGAACGTCATATGCAATGGGATCCGGTTGCCTCATGAATCGTGAATTGGGAACGGTGCTTTTTTTGCACAAATCCATTCTAGCCCCTGACTCAGGATTCCATTCGCTATTGACCTCCCCCATTAACCTTGAACAAGAGTTTGACGCGCATTGCCACACAGGGGATCAGAATTTATAATAGAAGCAATATGGGCGACTATTATGCCGAGAGGCTGGCGGCGGAGAAGCTGAGGCGCTGCTACGAGATCGCGCCGCCGCGCGTCCGGCAATACCTGCGCGCAGAGCTCGACTTCGCCCTGGAATTCATAAAACCCGGCAACTCAGTCCTGGACCTCGGCTGCGGCTACGGCCGCACTCTTCCCGAACTGGCCGCGAAAGCAGGCTTGGTGACGGCCATAGACAACGCGCCGGCAAGCGTAGTCCTAGCCCGGGAGACCGCCAGGGCGCTCGCCAACGTCACGGTCCTGGAAATGGACGCGGCCGCGCTCAACCTGGAGGACAGCCGCTTCGACGTGGTCCTCTGCCTGCAGAACGGCATCTCGGCCTTCCATCGCGACCAGCGGACCTTGCTGCGGGAAGCGCTGAAAATGTGCCGCCCAGGCGGCACGGCACTCTTCTCGACCTATGCCGAGCAGTTCTGGGAGCAGCGCCTGGAGTGGTTCCGGCTCCAGGCGGACGCTGGCCTACTGGGCGAGATCGACTGGCAGCGGACGAAGAACGGCTTCATCGCCTGCAAGGACGGGTTCACGGCCACGACGGTCTCGCCGGACGAGTTCCGCTCCCTGGCCGCGGGACTGCCCGTTGAAATCACCCTGACCGAGGTGGATGGATCGAGCTTATTCTGTATTTTGAAAAAGTGACAAGTGACGAAGGCTGAGGCTTGGCGTACGGCAGACGGCAAGGCAAAAGCCCGGACCTTTGCTTTTTCTCATCTCGCATCACTGATCACTCATCACTTGCGTTCCGCCGCACGGTCGGAGTATTATTCTCGTCAAATCATGGCCCTGTTGAAAAACACCATCTTCCTGGCAAAGACGTTGCGGCGCGTGCCGCGCATGGCCCGCGTCTCGCCGGCCCTGAACCTGTTCTTCCTGCGCTACATCAACAAATTCCGCCTCAAGGACAGCGCCGGCCACTGGATCGTCCATTCCCACCTGCCGCCCCTCAACCACCCGGCCTTCGCCCGCTTCGTTGACCTGCACCTGCTGAAGCGCGTTCTGGGCCCCTCCCACGCCCAGATCGGCCTGACCAACGCCTGCCCTCAAGCGTGCGTCTATTGCTACAGCCGCGAGCGCGGCGGCAAGGCCATGGACACGGCGGCCATCCTGCGCGCGGTGCACGAGCTGCAGGAGCTTGGCGTCTGCTGGCTGGGACTCACCGGCGGCGAGCCGCTGCTGAACTCGGACATCGCGCGCATTGTCGAGACCGCCGCCGGCGGCTGCGCCGTCAAGCTGTTCACCACCGGCAGCACCCTGACCCGGGAGAAGGCGCGGGAGCTGCGGGACGCCGGGCTTTTCTCGGTGTCGGTCAGCCTGGACCACTGGCTGCCGGAGGTTCATGACCGCAACCGCGGCCTGGCCGGGGCGTTCGCCACCGCCATGAACGCCATCCGCCTGATCCGCGAGACGGGAGGCATCCAGGTCGGCGTGTCGGCGGTGGTCAATCGCGAGATGATCTGCCGCAACGAGGTCGAGCCGTTTCTGGAGTTCCTGCGCGGACTGGGCATCGACGAGGCCTGGCTGTGCGAGCCCAAGCCGTCGGTGGCCGCCTTCTGGAACGAGGAGCAGGTGATCCGTCCGGAGGAGCACCGGGAGTTGTTCACGATCCAGGACCGCTGGAACCGCCGCCCCGGCATGACCGTCAACTACCTGGGCCATTTCGAGAGCCGCGAGCACTTCGGCTGCAACGCCGGGCA
Organism: Acidobacteriota bacterium; assembly: GCA_022711715.1. Classification (GTDB taxonomy): domain Bacteria; phylum Acidobacteriota; class Aminicenantia; order UBA2199; family UBA2199; genus UBA2199. Next base: position 7,379 of record JAKLEC010000028.1, on the reverse strand, counting down.
CAAGATGGTCTACGTCGACGCCTGCGGCGAGGTCAGCCCCTGCGTGTTCACGCCCATGACCTTCGGCAATCTCCGCGACCGCCCCCTGAAGGAGATCTTCGCGGCGATGAAGGCACGCTTCCCCTCCGGCGACCTGTGCTTCATCAACCGCAACTTTCCGCTGATCCGCGACGCTGCCAACGGCCGGGGGTTCCTCGATATCGCCGCCTCGCAGCGGGTGGCGGACAAGGCCGAATTCGGGAAGCTCTCCGGCTTTTTCCGCCTCTATCTCCGCGGCCGCCAGGGAGGACGCGCGTGAAGAACACGGGACTGATCTTCTACCGCTTCGCCAGCGCGGCCATGGCCGCATGCTTCGCGGCCGTGGGACTGGCCTTCTATGCCGCGCCGGAACCGATCCTCGAATGGTTCAACCGCCTTTCCGCACCGCTGGGGCTGTATCCCGCCCCGGTCCAGGCCGGGAGCTTTTTCCCCGTCCTGGCGCTGGCGTACATGGTCCTGGTCACCCTGCTGGCCGGGCTGATGTTTCGCAGGCCGGGGAATCCCATTTTCCCGATGCTGCTGGCATGGGGAAAGCTCGCCAGCGCCGTACTGTCGCTGCTCTTCTTTTTCGGCCGCGCCCCCTACCTGATCTGCCTGGCCAACGCCGTCGTGGACGGGGGCATCGGCGCCCTGGCGCTATGCTTGTTCCGCCTGCAGAGGCGCCGCTCCGCCTCATGGCCAACCTGACCCTGCGGCTGATGCTGGGGGGCCTGCGCCTGGCCGGCGGGAAGAAGGGGCTCAAAGACTTGTTCCGAATGACGGCCGAGGCCTTCGGACAACAGCCGCCCGATTTGCGCGCCATGTCCCGGGCCGATATCCTCCAGAGTTACGCGTGCTTCACCCGCGCCGAAGCCGAAAGGTCGCTGGCCGCCGGGACGGAGCAGGCGGTCAGGGAAACGCTGCGCGACCGCTCCGTGCGCCTGGGCCGGGACATCCGTTCGCGGCTGCCCATCCGCAACCGCGCCGACGAGGCCGCTGCGCTGCGAGCGATTTATCGCCTGCTGGCCATCGACCTGGCGGTCGACGCCCACGGCGGCGTGACGATCCGCCGCTGCTCCCTCGCAGCTCATTATCCGCCGGAAATCTGCCGCTTCATGTCGGCCATGGATGAGGGGATCGTCGCCGGCCTGAGCGGCGGGCGTCTCGTGTTCAGCGAGCGGCTGACGGAAGGGAGCGACCGTTGCCGCGGCCGCATCGACCGGGAGGGTGACGATGAATAGGGCCGTGGTGATCGGCAGCGGCGCCGGCGGCGCCATGTGCGCCCGGGAGCTGCAGGGGAAATACCAGGTCACGGTGCTGGAAGCGGGCCGCGAGTTCCGCCCTTTCGGCCTCAACCTCGGCCTGATCACCAAGCTCAGGAAGACCGGGCTGCTGTTCGACGCCCGCGAGATTGAATGGCTCTTCCCGGCCATGAGGATCCAGCGAACCGACGCGGGCATGCTCGTGGTCAGCGGCCGTGCCACGGGCGGCACCACGACCCTCAGCACCGGCAACGCCCTGCGTTTCGACGGGGCGCTGAAGGAGCTGGGCATCGACCTGGACGAGGAATTCGCCGGGCTTTCCCGCGAGATTCCCGTGTTCTCGGGCCATCAAAAAACTTGGCGCCCCCTCACGACACGTTTTTTCTCGATCTGCCGGGAGATGGGGCTCGATCCGCAGCCCATGCCCAAGATGGGCGACTACGCCCATTGCCGCGGCTGCGGCCGCTGCGTGCTGGGCTGCCCGAGCGGCGTCAAGTGGGACAGCCGGCGGCTCCTGGACCAGGCGCGGCATAAGGGCGCCCGCCTGCTGACTTCCCACCCAGCCGTGCGTGTCGTCCACGACCAGGGCCGAGCCCGCGGGGTGCTGGCCCGGCACGGCGCGCATGGGAAATGGTTCCCCGCCGACCTGGTCGTCCTGGCCGCCGGCGGCCTGGGAACGCCAAGGATCCTGCAGGACTCGGGCATCGGCTGCGACGACTCGCTGTTCGTGGATCCGGTACTCTGCGTGGCCGCCGAGATGAAAGACTGCCGCCAGGACCGCGAGCTGCCCATGCCTTTCGCCGCGCAGATGGACGGTTTCATCATCTCGCCCTACTTCGACCTGCTCAGCTTCTTCTTCAACCGCGAATGGCGCCATAAGGCCGGCAGCATATACAGCCTGATGATCAAGCTGGCCGACGAGAGCCAAGGCGGCATCAGCGGGAAGCGCATCCGCAAGCCGTTGACCGCCAGGGACCGCGAGCGCCTGGAGCGGGCGGCGGCCGCATGCGCCGAGATGTTCCAGCGGGCGGGGGTGGACAAGGGCCGCCTGTTTTTCGGCACCCTCAACGCCGGGCACCCCGGAGGGATGCTGCCGCTGACCGCGGCGCAGGCCCGGACCTTCCACGACCCCCGGCTGCCGGAAAACCTCTTCGTGGCCGACGCCAGCCTGTTCCCGGCCTCGCTGGGCAACCCGCCCATCCTGACCATCCTGGCCATCGCCAAGCGCGTAGCCAGGATCTGCTGCCAGGCGGGATAAAAAAGTGACGAGTGACAAGTGACGAGTAATTGCGATTGCGCTAAACTATTTGCCAGGGGACGGAACTTTGATATTTTAATTTTTTGATTTCAGAAGCAATGCGTGTCGCTTTTTTCCGAAAGAAGCCCCGGCCGGAAGGATTTCCCGCAATCTTAAAAAAAGTCAAAAATTAAAGTTCCGTCCCCCAGAGCAGTCCGTTTGTTTGCTGCAGCCGTACGCCGTATCCCGCTAAAATCGCGGAATCTTTCCCAACGTGGGACGTGGCACGTGGAACCTGGAACCTCTGGCTTCGCAGCTTTTACCACATCTTGCCGTAGGTCGGGTGATAATTGAATCCCCGGCTCCACATGTACTGGTTGAAGGTCTGCTGCTGGATGTTCATCAGCACGTTGTGCTTGAGCATGGCCGCCACCGGGTCGTCGCCCTTGCCGGCCGGCCGGCCGCGGACCGTGGTCGCCTCGCCGGAGGTCACGGAAAGGAGCCGCTCCAGGGCATGGCGCCGCTGGGCCTGGTCGCCGTGGGCGACCAGGGTGCGCAGCACCAACCACAGTCCGGGCGTCGTCGCCACCTGGGCCTTCTCGGCGGCGCTGAAGCGCGGCCAGGCGCGCAGCAGCTCGGCGCGGGCCCCGGCGCTGTCGGCGGCGGGGACCTGCTCGGGCAGGGCGGAAGTGTTGCGGCGCAGGAGGCGGGAGTAGGCGTACAGCTCGCTGAAGGCGGCGGCGGCCATCTCGGTGAGCGGCGGGTCGCCGGGAACAACCGTCCGGCCGCGTTCGGCCAGCCGGCCGCGGATCATGGCCACCACCGGGTCGGAGGCGGGCGACTCCTTCAGCCACTGGCGCGTCGTCTCCTCCAGGCTCTTGCGCATCTCCTCGAGGTCTTTCTGCCCGGCCTTCAGGATCCAGTCCACGACCTGCGGGTACTGGGCGAACGACTTCCTCTCCTCGGCGCTCTTGCCCGCCCACCAGCCGGGGCCGAACTGCGCCAGGATGAGCCGCTCCTGGCCGGCGGTGAACGGCGCGCCCAATGCGAACTCGAGGACGAACAGGAAGGAGCGCCGCACCTTGTCGAGCTCGGCGCCGGCGCCGTCAGCGATCGCAGGCCCGGCGTCCTGCCGCGGGGCGCCCGCGCCTGCGGCGAGCCTGCGGCTGAGCTCATTGATGGTTTTGGCCTCCTCGGGCTGGCCGGCGGCGAGCCTGGCGTGCACGGTCCGGCCGGGGGCGATGAACATCTGCTTGCCCGAGCCGAGGAACAGGATGTCGCCCTGGCGGAGGCCGGTCCCCGGCACCTCGCGGCCTTCGGCCAGGTCGACCAGCCGGTCCTGCTCGTAGACGACCAGCTGGAAGAGCTTGCCTTCGTTCTCCAGGTCGCGCAGCACCAGCTGGACGCCCTTGCCCGCGGGCTTCAACTCGGCGATCACATAGGCCTTGTCGGCGGCATGGAGCAGGGCCGGCAGCAGAAGGAATATCGAGAGGATCACGATTTTGCTTTTAATCATTGGACGATTGTAGAGATGCGGGCCGGTTTAGTCAAGCGCCGGCCCGGACTCGGCATACGGCGTACGCCGTCCGCCAAGACCTATTACTTAGATACTTCGACATTCATTTTTCCATCCACAACCGCGACCTTGATGCCTCCGCTCCTGGCCGTATTGAGCCAGCGGATGCCGCGCTCCTTCAGCCGCGCGAGCACCTCGCGGTGCGGGAAGCCGTAGGAGCTGAACGCCTGGGAGGAGATCACGGCCAGGAGCGGCGCCGCCGCGTCGCACAACAGGGCCGACGAGGAGGTGCGCGAGCCGTGGTGGGGGATCTTCAGGACGGAGGATGCGAGACCGGAGCCACAAGCCGAAGCCAATTCCTCTTCGCCCCGTTTCTCGATGTCCCCGGCCAGCAGGAAGGAGAAGCGGCCGTCCGCCACGCGCAGGACCATGGAATGGGCGTTTTCCGCCGCCTCCGCCTCGATGAACGCCGGCGGCGCCAGGCAGGCGATCGTCACTCCGCCCGCTCGCCGGCCGAATCCCCGAAAAATCTTGACCAGCCGGGTTTTCGCCGGCCGGGCAGCAAGCAGGCCCCGCCACTGGGGATCGCCGGTCGCCGAGGAGGATACCCACAGCTCCTCCGGCCTGAGTATGGGAAGGATCTCGGCCAGCCCCTCGGCGTGATCGGGATGGAAGTGGCTGGCGGCCGCCCAGCGGACATGGATGCGCTTCTGCAGCAGGAAGGGCAGGACCAGCCGGCGGCCGACCTGGAACTCGGAAAAACTCGAGCCGCCGCCGTCCACCAGCAGGGCGTCCCCGGTGGGCGGCACGGCCACGATGGCATCGCCGTGGCCGACGTCGAGAAAATAGAGCTCGAGACCCGGCGGCCGGTAACGGCGCGGCGGCAGGGAAACGAAGAGCAGAACTCCGGCCAGGATCACGGCCGCCACGCCGCGCCAGGCGCGCCCGAGCCGCTCGCGGCCAACCGCGAAGAAGGCCGCGCCGGCCAGCACGACCAGCCAGAATGGAGGCGACGGGCGGAAGACGTTCAGCCCGGCATGGCGGGCGATCCAGCCGCTGGCGGCGAAGAAGAAGTCCAGCATGACGCCGGCCGGCAGCAGCGCCGCCGATGCCGCCGCCGGCAGCCAGGAGAGCGGCAGCAGCAGCACGCCGCAGACCGTGACGCCGGCGGCCAGCGGTGCCAGCAGCAGGCCGCTGAGCAATCCGGAAAAGGCGTAGCGCTGGAAAAAGTGGAGCGAGAGCGGCAGGGCCAGTATGCCGGCGGAGAAGTTGGCCGCGACCAGCTCGGCGGCCCAGCGCGGCAGGGCGCGCAGCCGGGGCAGGAAGAGCGGCCGGCCGGCCAGGATGGCCGCGGTCAGGGCGAAGGTCAGGATGAAGCCGGGGTCGAGGAACTGCGCCGGGTTCGCGGCCAGCAGCAGCAGGCCGCAGAAGGAGAGGAGGTTCGCCGGCTCGACGTCCATGAACCAGACGCGGCCGGCAAAGACCAGCAGCGCCATCAGCACCGCCCGCTCGGCGGAGACGTCGAAGCCCGAGAGGGCCAGGTAGAGGAGCAGCAGCACGGCGGCGGCGGCATAGCGCGCCTTGAGCCCCAGGCGCAGCCGGCGGAGGAGGAAAAGCGAAACCAGGGCCAGCATGGCGATGTTGCCGCCCGAGATGGCCAGCAGGTGGAAGACGCCGCTGCCGATGAGCGCCTCCTGCTCGCCGTTCTCGAGCCGGCCGCGGTCGCCCAGCAGCGTCGCCTCCAAGAACACCCCCTGCGGCCGCAGCGTCCCGTCCGCGGCCAGGTAGCGCCTTTCGATTGCAGCGCGCACGCGGTTGCGCCAGGCGCCGACGAAGCGCCAGAAAAGGTTCGCCCGCCCCGTCACCCGCACCAGGCGCGCCGACTTGCAGAAGGCGGACTGCTCGATCCCCTCGCTGAGCAGGAACGACTCGTAGGCGCTCGGGAAAAAATTTCGGCTCGGCCGGCGCGGGTCGACGCGGGCGTCGATCTCCAGCCGGTTGCCGCGGTCCAGGCCGCGCAGGTCGCCGCTGACGGCGACCCGGAAGACCAGCCCGCGCCGGCCGTTGCCGCCCGGCCCAGATGCCGGATCGGCGCGCAGTGCCAGGATGGAACGGTCGCGGCCGATCTCGGGATAGGCCAGCAGCCTCCCGCGCAGCATGACGTAGTCGCCGGCCGGGAAGCGCTGCCCGCGGCCGAGCTCGTATCCCTCGCGCTGGCGGAGATATGCCGAGGCCAGCAGTGCGGCCAGGGCCAGCGCGACCAGCGCGTAGGCGGCCCTGTTTTTCCCAAGCACGAACAGGGCCAGGAATAGGGTGAAGGCGGACAGGGCCAGGATGCGGAGCATATCGGCCGCCGGCGCCAGGCCATGGACCAGGAACAGCATGGCCAGGGCCAGGAGGAAGACCGGCGTGAACGCGTCGCGCATGACCGATGGTAACCGATGGCAACGGGCGAATGCAACCACGGCCGAAAGCCTGCAAAGCGGTTGAAATCGTGACGGAATTGGTATATTATTAGGCAGCCATTGACCTCCCAAGGAAGAATCCGATGAAAAGACGAGACTTTATAAAGAGCGGCGGCGCCATCGCGGCCGCGGCCCCGTTCATGAACTTCGGCGCCGGCCGGCCCATGGGCAGGAAGATGCTGATCCTGGGCCTGGACGGCATGGACCCGGGCATCGTCAACCGCCTGATGCAGCAGGGCCAGCTGCCCGCCATGCGCAGCCTGGGCGAGCGCGGCGCCTTCACCATGATGCGCTCGAGCATCCCGCCGCAGAGCCCGGTGGCCTGGGGGAGCTTCATCTCCGGCGCCGACCCCGGCGTCACCGGCATCTTCGACTTCCTGCACCGCGACCCCAAGACCTATTTCCCCATGTTCGCCCAGAGCGAGACGCTGCCCTCGCGCATGATGGTCAACCTGGGCAGCTACCGCATCCCGCTCAAGCCGGGCAAGGTGGTGCTGCGCCGCGAGGGGCCGGCGTTCTGGGACTCGCTGGAGGAGCGCGGCATCCCGGCCACCATCTTCAAGGTGCCGACCAACTACCCGCCCTCGGAGAGCAGGCAGCGCACCCTGGCCGGCATGGGCACCCCCGACATCCAGGGCACTTACGGCATCTACACCCTCTACACCTCCGACGAGCGCGAGTCGCAGACCGACCGCTCGCCCAACAACGTCTACTACGCCTACATCGACGAGAACAACGTCATGGAGGGGCAGATCGACGGCCCCAAGAACGACCTGCTCAAGGAGGCCGAGCCGGTCATCGTCCCCTTCAAGGCCTACGTCGACAACCGCCACCGCACCGTGCGCATCGACGTCCAGGGCCAGGAGATCCTGCTGGCCGAG
>JAKLEC010000027.1 GCA_022711715.1 Acidobacteriota bacterium | reverse complement strand
TGGCAGTTGCTCATCACCTCCACCACCGAGAAGCCCTTGTGCTGGAACGACTTCTTGATCACCTGCTTCAGCTGCATCAGGCGGTTGACCGTCTCGCGGGCCACGAAGGAGGCCTCGGCGGCGGTCAGCAGCGTGCGCACGTTGAAGTGCGGCTCGATGTTGCCGTAGGGAGTGGTCTCGGTGAAGAACGTGGGCGGCGTCAGCGGCGACACCTGGCCGCCGGTCATGCCGTAGATGCCGTTGTTGACCAGGATCATCTTGATGCCGATGTTGCGCCGGGCGGCGTGGATCAGGTGGTTGCCGCCGATGGCGGTGGCGTCCCCGTCGCCGGAGATGACCACCACCAGCTTCTCGGGCCGGGCCAGCTTGATGCCGGTGGCGAAGGTCAGGGCGCGGCCGTGGGTGGTGTGCAGGGTGTTGGTGTTGAAGTAGGTGGGCATGCGTCCCGAGCAGCCGATGCCGGCCACGACGATGATGTCGTCGGGGTCGAGGTTCAGCTCGGCGAACGCCATGGCGATCGACTTGAGGATGACGCCGTCGCCGCAGCCGGGGCACCAGGGGGTGGGAAAGGTGCGGTAGCGGATGTATTTCTCGTAATCTCTCATTTGACGAACTCCTTGATGGCGGCCAGCACCTCGTCGGGCGAAAAGGGCATGCCGTTGGCGCGCAGCAGCGTCTGCTTCTCCACCCCCGGCGGGGCGACGCGCTCCACCTCGTACTTCATCTGCCCCAGGTTCATTTCCACCGTCAGCACCTTCTTCGTGCGCTTGAAGCGCTCCTGCAGGGCGGCGCGCGGGAAGGGCCATACGGTCAGGGCCTGGAACAGCCCGGCCTTGACGCCCTGTTCGCGGGCCGCCTTGACCGCGGCCAGCGCCGAGCGCGCCGAGATGCCGAAGCTGAAGACCAGCACCTCGGCGTCGTCCAGGAAATACTCCTTGTAGCGGATGATGTCGTCGAGGTTCTGGTAGATCTTTTGCATGCGCAGCCGCTGCATCTTGTCCACGGTCTTGGCGTCGAAGGAGGGCCAGCCGTGGGCGTCGTGCTCCAGGCCGTCGATGTGGATGGGGTAGCCCTTGAAGAAGTCGACGCGCGGCGGGTTCTCGCCGATCTGGCGGTCGTAGATGTTCAAATCGACTACCTGGTGCGTCTTCTCCCAGTAGACCTCGTAGGAGCCGGGCTCGGGGATCTCCACGTCCATGTGCGCCTTGCCCAGCACCTCGTCCGAGAGCAGCACCACCGGGTTCCAGTACTTTTCGGCCAGGTTGAAGGCGCGCACCGTCTCGCTGAACATCTCGTCGGCGAACGCCGGGTAGAGGGCGATGACGGGATGGTCGCCGTGGGTGCCCCAGCGCGTCTGCATCATGTCGGCCTGCGCCGGCTTGGTGGGCATGCCGGTGGAGGGGCCGCCGCGCTGGACGTTCACGATGACCACCGGCACCTCGGCCATGACCGCCATGCCGATATGCTCCTGCATCAGCGAAAAGCCGGGGCCGCTGGTGGCGGTCATCGCCTTGCGGCCGGCCAGCGAGGCGCCAATGCACGCCCCCAGCGAGGCGATCTCGTCCTCCATCTGGATGAAGGTGCGGTCCATCCGCGGCATCTCCTTGGACATGTACTGGGCGATCTCCGAGGAGGGGGTGATGGGGTAGCCGGCGAAGAAATCGCAGCCCGCCGCCAGGGCGGCCTTGGCGATGATGACGTTGCCCTGCAGAACCTTGCGCGCGCTCATTTCGCCGCCTCCTTCTTCTTCTCTTCCTCGTAGTTCACGAAAATGGCGAAATCGGGGCACTGCAGCTCGCACATGCGGCAGCCGATGCAAAAGTCGGGGGCGTCGATCCTCACCGACGTACCGAACTTGTTCTTGGGGTCGTCGTAGAGCTGGAGGGTGCCGGTGGGGCAGATGTCGACGCACAGGCCGCAGCCCTTGCAGTAGAGGGGGACCAGTGTCAGCTGGTTCTTTTTCGGCGAGGGCTTGCGCTTGGCGCGCCGCTCCAGGGCGTCCTGGTTCGCCTTTTGTTCTTCCTTCTCCATTCTTCACCTCGGTTTGGTTGGTCCGGACAGCGTGACAGCAAATTCTATCACATTCGCCGGAGAATGGGAACCCGCAGCGGGCGGCGGCTCAGGTGCGGATGCGGAAGAAGAGCACGAGCGAGGCGAGCGAGAAGGCGGCCGGCGGGGCGAAGGCGGCCAGCAGCGGCGACATGGCCGCGGTCGTGCCCAGGGAGTTGAAGATGCCCAGCATCCCCCAGTAGACCATGGAGACGCCGACGGCGATGCCGATGCCGAACAGGGCGCCGCGGTTGCCCATCAGGAAGGAGAAAGGGATGGCGATGAAGACCATGACCAGCGCCGAGAAGGGGAAGGCGTAGTTGTTGTACAGCTGCGCGCGGAAGCGGGCTGGGTCGCTGCGCTTCGCCTCCAGGTAGCGGACATAGTCGCGCAGGTCGCGGCTGTTCATGGCGCCGGCAAAGCGGACTTTTTCGGTGAAGAACGGGGGGCTTTCGGGGACGTTCAGGCGCAGGCGCTGAAAGGGGACCAGGACGCCGGGAAACTGGCCGTGGAACTTGCGGCGGAAGCCATCGCGCAGCAGCAGCGCGCCGTCCTTCTGCCAGGAGGCGCTCGTCGCCGACAGGCGTTCCTTCAGCCGGGACTGGTCGTCCAGGTCGAGAATGTTGAACTGGCTGAAGCGCCGGCGCCGCTTCTCGTAGAAGTCGTAGAAGTAGATGCGGTTGCCCTCCCCCAACACCCAGTTGCGGGCGAACTCCACCTCGGCCGCCGGCTGGCGCCCGCGGATGACGTCCAGCGTGCGGATGGCGCGCTGCCGGGCCTCGGGAAGGACGCCCTCCTGGATGAAGAAGACCCCCAGCGAGACGAGGAGACCCAGGGCCAGCGCCGGCAGGGCAAGGCGCAGCAGGCTGATGCCGCTGACCTGGACGGCGGTCACCTCGTTGTTCTTGCTCATCAGCGAGAAGGCCAGCAGCACGGCGGTCAGGATGGCGATGGGCAGGATGATGGTGGCGATCTCCGGCGTGTTGTAGAGGTTGTATTGCAGCAGGGTGGCGAAGGGCACCTGGTTCTCGATGATGTTGTCCACGTACTCCAAGATGTTGATGACGTAGAAAACCAGCAGCAGCGAGGCGACGACCAAGAAGAAGATGAGCAGCATGCGCCGCAGGACGTAGAGGTCGAGGATGGGCAGCCTCAGCCGCCGCCGGCGCCCCGGCTCTGGCGCCCCCTGGAGTCCCGCGGCGGCGCCCGGCCGCCGGCGGCGGCGCAGCGGGCCGAAATTCAGCAGCCGCTCCCAGTTGATCGCCTTCTCCAGCGAGGAAAAGCGGTAGAGCCAGATTCCCAGGGCGGTCAGGAAGAGGGTCGGCGCCCACGAGCCCCAGAAGGGGGAGACGATGCGCTTGACGATCAGGTTGCGGCCGGCGGTCATGAACACGTAATAGAGGAAGATGATGCCCAGCGAGATGACGAAGCCGCTGGTCTTGCCGCCCTTGCGGGTGGAAATGCCCAGCGACATGCCCAGGAAGCCCAGCGCCAGGCAGGCGAAAGGCAGGGCGAACTTCTTGTGGAACTCCAGGCTCAGCATCACGTCTCCCGGCGCAGCGCGCAGGCGGCGCAGCAGCTCGGGGAGGACCAGCTGGGTGCTGCGCCGGCGCTGGCGGAAGGGGACCAGGCTGCTGACCGTCTCGCTCTTCAGCGAGAAGAGGGTCAGCGAGTACTGGCCCGGCTCCTCCTTCTTGAAGGCGTGCACCGCGCCGTCGCGCAGGACGATGGCGCTCTCCTTCTGCAGATCGCCCTTCTGGAAGCGGCCGCTGCGGGCCAGGATCAGCGTGTCCTCGTCCGGCTTCTTGGTCGAGTACAGCAGGACGCTGCGCCACTCGCCGTCGCGCCCCTGGTCGGGGAAATAGAGGGTGGTGAAGGGCAGGCCGCGGTAGATGACGCCGGGCTTGATGTCCGACACGGCCTGCGAGAGGGCGACGCCGGTGAGCAGGCGGTTGAAGCGGTAATTGCCCTCGGGGGCCAGGAACATGATCAGCCAAGACGAGACGAGCCAGGTGGCCAGCGAAAAGAGCAGCACCGGCCGCAGCAGCTGGCGGTTGCGCACGCCCATGGTGCGGAAGGCCACGATCTCCGAGTCGGAGCTCAGGCGGCTCATGCCGGCCAGCACGCCCATGAGCGTGGCCATGGGGATGGTGAAGGAGAGGAGGTCGGGGAGCATGTAGAGGAGGATCTTCAGGATGGTCCCGGTCGTCGCCCCCTTGGTGATCAGGGTCTTGGAGAGGAGGAGGATCTGGTTGACCAGCAGGGTGAAGGTGTAGACCAGCAGCCCGATGGCGAAAGGCGATGCGATCTCCTTCAGGACGTAGCGGTCGAAGGCCCTTTTCATCCGGAAATCATAGCACATGGCCCGCGCCTTGGGAACCGCGTTCAGGGGACCAGGGCCAGGGGCGCCGGCGTGAACGAGAGGGCGAATATGGCCAGGGCGGCGACGGCCAGCAGCCGGCGCCGGCGGTCGAGCCGCTCCGCCTCGAAGACCGGCGGGTGGCGCAGGCCGATCAGCGTGGCCAGCAGCGCCCAGAGGAGCCAGCCCTGCCAGAAAAAGACGCCCAGGGCGACCAGGACGGCGACCGCCGCCACGCCGGCGGCGTACGCCCTTCTCCTGCCGGCGACGGCGTAGAGAATGTGGCCGCCGTCGAGCTGGCCGATGGGGAACAGGTTGAAGGCCGTGGCCAGCAGGCCGAACCATCCGGCGAAGGCCATGGGATGGACCAGCAGCTCGCTCCCCGGCGGCAGCGTGCCGACGATGAGGCGGGCCAGCAGGGTGAAGAGCAGCGGCTCGCCCAGGCTCAGTCCGCCCGCCAGCGTCCCGCGCTCGACGACGCGCGAGGAAGCGATGCCGGCGGCGATGAGCGGCAGCGCCGCCAGGAACCCGGCCAGCGGGCCGGCCAGGCCCACGTCGAACAGCGCCCGCTTCGAGGAAAAGGGGGAGCGGATCTTGATGAAGGCGCCGAAGGTGCCGATCAGGGTCGGCGCCGGCAGAAAATGGGGCAGGGTGGCCGCGATGCCGTGGCGGCGGCAGGCGAGGAAGTGGCCCATCTCGTGGACCAGCAGGATGCCCAGCAGCGGCAGGGAATAGGAAAGCCCCCACAGCCAGGCGCGGGGATGGCGCCAGAGGAAGCCCCAGAAGCCCTCTCCCGCCCCCAGGCGGACCTCATGATAGGAGATGTGGTACTGGACGCCGATGACCAGCGTGAAGGCCAGGGTGAGGAGGAAGAGGATGAGCGGCACCCCGACGCGGCGGAAGGTTCCCGGCGCGCTCATGGCCGGGGGCATTCAGGTTCGGGGCGCAATTCCGGCCTCGACGGGACGAAGGCGGGCGGAAAAGGGGGAACGGGACGGATTACTGCTTGACGCAGGAATCGGTGGGGCACACCGAGGCGCACTGCGGTTCCTCGAAATGGCCCTTGCACTCCACGCACTTGCTGGCGTCGATCACGTAGTACTGGTCGCCCTGGGAGATGGCCTGGACGGGGCAGACCGCTTCGCAGGCGCCGCAGCTGATGCAGGTATCGATGATCGTCAATGCCATTGTTTCCTCCTTTAAGGGAAAATCATTCTATTATCAAAACGCCGCCTTGTCAACTTCAGAACTGCGAGGCCAGAGGTTCCACGTACCACGTACCATGTTCAGGAACGACAAACGGCAGATGGCGCACGGCTAACGGCAACAGCAAACAAACGAGCTTCAGTGAAAAGTGAAAGAGAAAGGCAGGAGTTTGATCCTTGCTGTTACTACCACTATCACTACCACTATCACGTAGAGCTTCTGAGAACCCTTACTTGCCCCCGATCATCCTGCCGAAGGCGCCCAGCAGCGAGCCCTCGTCCTGCTTGCGGCCCATGCCGATCCGCGAGGCGGAGATGATGCGGTCGGCCAGGCGCGAGAAGGGCAGGGTCTGCAGATAGAGCTTCCCCGTCCCCTTCAGCGTGGCCAGGAAGAGCCCCTCGCCGCCGAAGAACATCGACTTCAGGCTGCCGGCCATCTCGATGTCGTAGTCCAGCGCCGGCGAAAAGGCGACCAGGCAGCCGGTATCGACGCGCAGGGTCTCGCCGCGCAGCTCCTTCTCGATGACTGTGCCCCCGGCGTGGACAAAGGCCAGGCCGTCGCCCTGCAGCTTCTGCAGGATGAAGCCCTCGCCGCCGAAGAGGCCGGCGCCGAAGCGCTTGGTGAAGGCGATGGAGACGCCGGTGCCCAGGGCGGCGCACAGGAAGGCGTCCTTCTGACAGAGCAGCTCGCCGCCGTGGGCAGCCAGGTCGACGGGGACGATCCGGCCCGGGTAAGGGGCGGCGAAGGCCGCGCGCTTCTTGCCGGACCCGGCGTTGGAAAAGTGGGTCATGAAGACCGACTCGCCGGTGATGACGCGCTTGCCCGCCGACAACAGCTTGTCCATCAGCCCCGACTCGGGCCGGGAGCCGTCGCCCATCTTGGTCTCGAAGACGATGCCGTCCTCCATCCAGTTCATCACCCCGGCCTCGGCGATCACCGTTTCGCCCGGGTCCAGCTCGATCTCCACCACCTGCATGTCGTCGCCGTGGATCGCGTAGTCGATCTTATGTGCCGTCATGTGACCCTCCATTTTTCAATGATAATCATACGAGAAGTAGCGCGTCTCGGTTTGAAATTGAACTATCGTGACGCGTAACGCGTGACGCGTGACAAGGAGCCGCAATAACCCTCCTGCCGTTCCAACGACCTCTCGCATCCATCAGGGTTTGTCGCGTATCTTAATCCCGCCGGCGAGGGGATCGCCCCATCAAGAAAACCGCTACTATGCTATTTCCGTCCGCCGAGTGCTGTTTCTCGTCACGCGTCACGCGTTACGCGTCACGAAAGCTTGGTTGAGTTACTCTAGGATCTGCGACACGAACACGATCTCGACCCGCTGCTGCCTCAGCCAGGGGATCGAGTCCCTGAGCGCCGCCAGGGTGGTGGGAAAGGGGTGGCCGATGGCCAGCGCCCGGCCCTGCTGGCGGGCGATCTCCACCAGGCGGCGCAGCTGCGCGGCGGCGTGTTCGTAAGTCGGCTCGTCGTCGAGGAAGACGTCGCGCAGCGCGGTCGGCACCTGCAGGCGCCGGGCCTGGGCATAGGCGACGGTGCTGGGCGCCGTCTTGGAGTCGACGAAGAACAGCCCGCGCGCCTTCAGGGCCGCCAGCACCCGGCGCACGGCCGCCTCATCGGAGGTCAGCAGCGAGCCCATGTGGTTGTTGACGCCGCGGGCGTAGGGCACTGCCTCCAGGGCGCCGTCGACCAGCGCCGCGATCTCACCGTCAGCGGAGTCGAGCAGCACGAACTGGTCGCGCGGGTGGTGGTTGGCCGGGTCCTTGGGCTGCATGGGCAGGTGGACGATCTGCTCCAGGCCGAAGGCATGCAGGCGCTGCGCCTCGCTGCGGGCGTAGGGTGCGGCCGGGATGACCGCGCCGGTGACCGGAATGCCCAGCTCGTGGAGCTGGTCGGAGACCAGGTCGGCGTAGCCGATGTCGTCGATGACGATGGCCAGGCGCGGCGTGCCCCGGGATGCGGCCCTGGCCCGCGCATTCGCGTTCGCCGCCGGGGCGGGCGGGGCGCCCTCCGCGCGGCGCGGGCCGGCCGGTTCCGCGGCGCGGGCCGGCAGCGGCAGGCGCTTGCTGACCAGGATGATGTGGGTGAGGCGGCGGTCGAAGCGCACCTGGTAGAGGTAGACGACCTGCTCGCGCATCCCCTGCATCTCGCTTAAGACCTGCACGCCGCCGCGGCGCGCGACCAGCCGCTGCAGGTCGCGGGCCAGCGGCGCGAACAGGGGCGCGGCCAGTTCGATCTTGAGGTGGGTGATGCCGTCGCGGTCGCGGACGAAGTCGTGGGGGATGCCGCGGCCGGCCAGCAACTCGGCCAGGTCGCGCTGGAAGGAGTCGGCCGCCGGGACCCTGCGGCCCAGGCCCAGCACCCGGTCGAAGATGAAGGAGTAGCGGCCGGCGTGGTAGTCGATGAACTCGAGGGCGACGACGATCGCCAGGGCGATGAAACCGAAGGCGGCAAAGGAGAGGATGGCGGCATGGCGGCCGTTGCGGGCGGGCGGGCGGCGCGGCATCTTCGTTCTACGGGTCATGGCGGGAGGGTGATTCTATCACTTTTTCTCCAGCCACAGCAAGGGATCGAGCGGCTTGCGGTGCTGGCGGATCTCGAAGTACAGCGCCTTGCCGTAGAGGGAGCCCGAGGAGCCGGCCAGGGCGACCACTTCCCCAGGGGCCACCCGCTCGCCGGTCCGCTTCAGGAACCGCTCGCAGTGGCCGTAGAGGGTATGGAAGCCGTTGGCGTGCTGCAGGATCAGCAGGTTGCCGTAGCCCTTGAAGTAGTCGCCGTAGATCACCTCGCCGCCGCCGACGGCGCGCACCTCGTCGCCGCGCTCGGGCTTGATCTCGATGCCGTTGTTCATGGTGTAGGTGTTGAAGCGGGCGCTCTTCTTCCTGCCGAAGCTGGAGATGACCACGCCCGGCAGCGGCCAGCTCAGGCGCCCGCGCAGCGGCCCCAGGTCGGTAGCGCCGGCGGCGGTCTGGACGGCCTTCTGGTCCAGGAAGCGGGTCAGGTTCTCGCTCTCGGTGCGCAGCTCGTCGAGCAGGCGGGTGTTCAGGTCGCGCTGCTGGTTGACGCGGGCGATCATGTCCAGCTTGTCGCGCTTCAGAGCGTGCAGCCGCGCCAGCCTCACCGCCTTCTCGCCCCGCAGCCGGTCCAGGCGCGCCACCTCGGCGCCCAGTTCGGCTTGCAGCCGCTGCAGGCGCGCGATGTCCTGGCGGATCTGGCGGATCTCGACGATCTTGTCGTCCATCAGGGCCCGCACCAACCGGTAATTGCGGAACAGCTGGTCGACGCTGCCGATGTTCAGGAACAGCTTGACATAGCCCAGGTCGCCCATCTTGTAGAGCACGCGCAGGATGCGGCGCACCCGCTCCCGCGAGTCGCGTACGCGAAGCTGCAGCGCCGACTCCTCGCGCTGTTTGCGCGCCACCTGCGCCTGGGCGTCGCCCAGCTGCAGGTCGGCCTTGTTCAGCTCGATGACCGTGGCCTCGGTCTGCAGCTCCAGGGCGTAGATGTCGTTCAGCAGCGATGACTTGTCCCGCTTGCTGGCGGCCAGCCTGGCCTGCACCTCGTCGATCTGTTTCTGGATCTCGCGCAGCTTGTCCTGGCTGGAGGCGAAGAGCAGCAGCAGGGCGACGGCCGGGACGAGGAGCTTGCTGCGCCGGCTCATCGTCGGCGGAAGACGTAGACCAGGCCGCCGATGGCCCCTAGCGCGGCATTGTACGCCAGGTCGACGGCAGAGAAGGCGATGGCGAACTCGGCCGGGTAGCCGTATTGGACGAACAGCTGCACCAGGAACAGGTCGCGCACCCCCAGGCCGTTGATGGAGATCGGCAGCGAGAGGACGAACAGCATGATGGGGATGGAGAAGAAGTAGTCGAGCAGCGGGATGCGCGCCAGGCCCAGCGCCCGGCCGATGACGAAGTAGTGCAGCACGACGTTGCACTGCAGCAGGACCGCCCAGAAGAGGACCCGCCGCAAGAGGCCGGGATCGCCGAGAAAGTCGAGGATGACGCCGTGGAAGGCGTCCAGGCGGTCGAGCAGGCGGCGCAGCCAGGGCCGGCGGCAGGGGCGGGACGCCAGCCAGCCGCGCGGCAGACGCTTCCAGGCGAAGACCAGCAGGGCGAGGCCGCCGACGCCGGCCAGCAGCGAGACATAGAGCATGGGCATGCGGCGGACAAAGCCCAGGCGCAGCAGCGACGCCAGCACAGCGAAGGCCAGCAGCGCCACGATGCCGCTCATGCGCTCGTAGACCACCACCGCCAGCGAGCCGGTCAGCCCAGTGCCGATGCGCCGCGTGTCGCTGACGCGGACGACGTCGCCGCCGAAGCGGGTGGGCAGGAAGAGGTTGAAGAAGGAGCCGACGAGCAACGAGCCGGTCAGCCGCAGCAGGCCGAAGCCGGCCTGCTGGCGGTCGAGGATCAGCTTCCAGCGCAGGGCCGAGAACAGCAGGCCGAAGGCGTGCAGGGCGAAGGCCAGCAGCAGCAGCCCCAGCGAGGCGCGCCCCAGCACGGCGACGATCTCCCGCGGCCGGGCGATCACCAGCGCCAGGTAGAGCAGCAGCCCCAGCCCCAGGGCGAGGCGGAGCAGGAAGAAGGCGCCGCGCCGCGTCACGGTTTGCCCTCTTCGCGCGGGTGGCAGCGGCGGTAGGTCTGCAGCAGGTCGGAGAGGTCGAGGCGAGTGTACTTCTCGGTGGTGGCCAGGCTGGAGTGGCCCAGCAGCTCCTGGATGGCGCGCAGGTTGGCGCCGCGGCGCAGCAGGTGGGTGGCGAACGAGTGGCGTAGCAGGTGCGGGTGGACGCCGGACAACGAGCGCGACAGGTCGCGCCAGGCCGCCTTCAGGATGCGCTCCACCGAACGCGGCGTGAGCGGCCCGCCGCGGCGGTTGACGAAGACGCGCTCGCCGCCGTCGGGGAATTCGGCGTCCAGGCGGCGCAGGTAGCGTTCCAGCAGCGCGGCCGCCTCCTCGTGGAAGGGGACGATGCGCTCCTTGCGCCCCTTGCCCAGGACGCGCGCCAGCCGCTCGCGCAGCAGCAGGTCGCCGCGGCGCAGGCCGGTCAGCTCCGAGACGCGCAGGCCGGTGGCGTAGAGGAGCTCGAACAGCGCCTTGTTGCGCAGCCGCAGGAAGTCGTCCTCGGGGAGGGCGTCGAGGAAGGCGTTCATCTCCTCCTCGCTGAGGACGCGCGGCAGGCGCTTCTCCTGCTTGGGCGCGCCCAGGCCGTCGAAGGGATTGGCCGCCAGCGCGCCGCTGCGCACCAGGAAGCCGTAGAACGAGCGCACGGCGTAGACCTTGCGCGCCACCGTGGCCCGGTTGCGGCTGCCGGCGAAAACATGGGCGATCCACTCGCGGGCGCCGGCGCGGTCCGGCTCCCCGCCGCGGGAAGCGAAGTATTCCAGGAAGCGGCGGATGTCGCCGGCATAGGCGCGCACGGTGTGCGGGGAGAATTTCTTGATGTCGCGCAGCCAGGCGACATACTGGCTCAGATGCCGGCTTTCGCGATCCATCGTTCCAGGGCCTCGCCAGCCCGCTCGGCCTTGAGCTCCTTCCTGCGTTTCTTGTCGCGGGGCTCGTCGCCGCGGTCGGGGAGAAGACCGAAGCTGAACTTGCAGGGGCGGAAGTCGCGCCAGCCGGCGCCGGAGATGGCGGCCAGCAGCGCGCCCAGCGCGGTGTCCGCCGGCAGCTCGGCCTTCTCCCGGCCCTGGGCGTCCCAGGCGGCGAACAGGCCGCAGGCCAGCCCCGAGGCGACCGACTCGATGTAGCCCTCGACGCCCGAGATCTGGCCAGCGAAGTAGACGCGGCCATCCTGGCGGCAGCGCGAAAAGCGGTCGAGGATCAGCGGCGCGTTGACGTAGGTATTGCGGTGCATGCGGCCGAAGCGCTCGAACTCGGCGTTCTCCAGCCCGGGCAGGGCGCGGAAGATGCGCCGCTGCTCGCCGTGCTTCAGGCGCGTCTGGAAGCCGACCAGCTGGTAGAACTTCCCCTGCAGGTCGTCCTGGCGCAGCTGCACCACGGCGTACGGCCGGGAGCCGCTGCGCGGGTCCACCAGGCCCACCGGCTTCAGCGGCCCGTAGGCCAGCGACTGCGGCCCGGAGCGTGCGATCTCCTCCAGCGGCAGGCAGGCGTTGAAGAAGAGGCGTTTTTCGGACTCGTGCACCTCGGCGGTCTCGGCCGCGGCCAGGGCCGTGGAGAAGTCCTCGTACCGGGCCCGGTCGAGGGGGATGTTCCAGAAGTCGGCCGCGCCCTTGCCATAGCGCGAGGCGGCGAAGAGCCGGGTGAAGTCGATGCTCTCGGCGCGCAGCAGCGGGCAGGTGGCGTCGTAGAAATAGAGGTTTTTGCGCTGGGTCAGGCCGGTCAGGGACTGGGCCAGGGCTGGGCTGGTGAGCGGCCCGCTGGCGACGATCAGCGGCCCGTCGCCGGCGGGGAGCGCGTGCACCTCGCCCCGGATCAGGCTCACGCCGGGCCGGGATTCCACTTCGGCGGTCAACCCGGCGGCCAGGCGCTGGCGGTCGACGGCCAGGCTGCCGCCGGCCGGCACGCGCGCCCCCTCGGCGTGGCGCAGGAACAGGGAGCCCAGCCGGCGCAGCTCGCGCTTCAACAGCCCCGCGGCCGAAGTGACCTCCTCCGCGCCCAGCGAGTTGGAGCAGACCATCTCGGCGAGCATCCCGCCCTGGTGGGCCTCGGTCATCACCTGCGGCCGCATTTCGTGCAGGTCGACGCCGACGCCCAGGCGCGCGGCCTGCCAGGCGGCCTCGGCGCCGGCCAGCCCGCCGCCGATGATCGTGATCCTGCGGCTCACCCTTTCTGGACGAAGCGGCACTCGGGGTAGCCCGAGCAGCCGACGAAGTAGCGTCGCGTCTTGCGCGAGAACCTCTTGGTCAGGGGCTTGCCGCACTGCGGGCAGGGGCCCAGCTCCTGGGCGTCGTTCTCGATATGGGTGCAGGCGGGGTAAGCGGAGCAGCCAATGAAGTACTGGCGGGTCTTGGGCGAGTAGCGCCGCACCAGGGGCTTGCCGCACTTGGGGCACGGCTTGTCCATGATCTCGTCCTTGCCGACCCGCTCGTTGTTCGCCGTCGCCTTCTCGGTGTAGCGGCAGCGCGGGTAGTTGGAGCAGCCCACGAACCAGCCGCGCGTGCGCAGCGAGTATTTCTTCACCAGGTCGCCGCCGCACTCGGGGCACTTGCCGCCGGTGAGCAGCTCCACCTTCTTGCCGTCCTTGACCTTCTCCAGGTCGAGGGCCAGCTTCTGGTAGAAGCGGTCGATGCCGGTCACCCAGTCGAGGCGGCCCTCGGCGACCTCGTCGAGCTCCTTTTCCAGCTCGGCGGTGAAGTTGTAGTTCATGATGTCGCGGAAATTCTCCTCCAGGTAGTCGACCACGCGCATGCCCAGGTCGGTGGGGAGGAACTTCTTTTCCTCGCTGACGACGTACTCGCGCTTGTTGAGTGTATCGATGATCTTGGCGTAGGTCGAGGGGCGGCCGATGCCCTTCTCCTCGAGTACCTTGACCAGCGAGGCCTCGGTGAAGCGCGGCGGCGGCTTGGTGAAATTCTGCTTGTCATCGGTCTTCAGCAGCTGCAGGACCTCGTTCTCCTGCAGCGGCGGCAGCACCGTCTGCTCGCCGTCGCCCTTGAGCACGGCCAGAAAGCCCTTGAACTTCACCACTTCGCCCTTGGCGACGAAGAGATAGTCGCCGTTGCGCACGTCGAACTGCGTCTCCTCGATCTCGGCGTCCGCCATCTGCGAGGCGAAGAATCGCTCCCAGATGAGCTGGTAGATCTTGAGCTGGCCGGGATTGAGGTCGCCCTTGATCTCCTCGGGGAGATGGAAGGGGAAGGTGGGGCGGATGCACTCGTGGGCGTCCTGGA
This sequence comes from Acidobacteriota bacterium, assembly GCA_022711715.1. Taxonomy (GTDB): domain Bacteria; phylum Acidobacteriota; class Aminicenantia; order UBA2199; family UBA2199; genus UBA2199. The sequence goes on along the minus strand of JAKLEC010000027.1, from coordinate 8,450 downwards.
TCTTGGACTTGCGCTTGAAGACGTTGGGCGTGGCCGGGCAGTACTCCTTGCCCAGCGCGGAGGCGATATACTCCCTGGCCTGGTCGCGCGCCTGGTCGGAGACGCGGAAGGAATCGGTGCGCATGTAGGTGATCAGGCCGGTGGGCTCGGCGCCGCGGATGGGCAGGCCCTCGTACAGCTGCTGCGCCAGCTGCATGGTTTTCTTCACCGGGAACTTGAAGCGGCGGAAGGCCTCCTGCTGCAGGGTGGAGGTGATCAGCGGCGGCGGCGCCTTGCGCCTGCGGGCCTTGCGCTGGACGCGGTCCAGGACGTAGTCGCGCCCCTGCAGCTCGGCGAGGACGGCGCCGCAGCGGTCTCGGTCGGGGATGGCCAGCGTCTTGCCCTTGTGCTTCTCCAGCTTGGCGGTGAAGGGCGGCTTGCGCGAGCCCAGCAGCTCCACGGCGACGGTCCAGTACTCCTCGGAGACGAAGGCGCGGATCTCCCGCTCCCGCTCGACGATCAGCTTCAGGGCGATCGACTGCACGCGGCCGGCCGAGAGCGGCCCGCCGATCTTGCGCTGCAGCACCGGGCTGATCTTGTAGCCGGCCAGGCGGTCGAGCAGGCGGCGCATCTGCTGCGATTCGACCTTGTGGCCGTCGATTGTCCGCGGATGCTCCACCGCCTCCAGCACCGAGGAGCGGGTGATCTCGTTGAACAGCACGCGCAGGATGCGCGGGTTGTCCTCCTGCAGGATCTGCTGCAGGTGGAAGGCGATGGCCTCGCCCTCGCGGTCGGGGTCGGAGGCGAGCAGGATGCGTTCGGCGGCCCGGGCCTGCTTGCGCAGGTCCTTGATCAGCGGCGCCTTGCCCGGCAGGTTCTCGTAACAGGGGCGGTAGTGGTTCTTCAGGTCGATGCCCAGCACCGCCGCCGGCAGGTCGCGGACGTGCCCCATCGACGAGCTGATCACGAAGTCGTCGCCGAGGTACTTGGAGATCGTGTGCGACTTGGCGGGCGATTCGACGATGACCAGCGTCTTCTTAGCCATGATGCGTCCTTCGATAGCCGCCCGCCTCCTCGACGACCAGGTTCTTCAGCACCAGGCCCATCAGCAGCGAGAGGGTCTCGGCGGGCGGCAGCTCGAGCTTTTCCACCAGAAAATCGATATCTTTTACATCATTTTCGCCGCACAAGTCAAGCAGCCGCCTCTCCTTGGGGCTCAGGGCGGCCTCGGCCCGCGCGCCGGCCGGCGCGGCCAGGCCGAACTCCTCGAGAATGTCGCAGGCGGCGGTGATCGGCTTGGCGCCCTGCTGCAGCAGCCAGTTCGTCCCCTGGCTCAGCAGCGAGTCGATGTTGCCGGGGATGGCCAGCACCTCGCGGTCCTGGTCCAGGGCCAGTCGGGCGGTGATCAGCGAGCCGCTGCGCAGCGCCGCCTCCACCACCAGCACCGCCCGCGAGATCCCCGAGATGACGCGGTTGCGCACCGGGAACAGGAAGGGGCGCGGCTCCACGTCCAGGGGGAATTCGCTGATGACCGCCCCGCGCTCGACGATGCGCCCGATCAGGGCGGAGTTGCCCGGCGGGCTCAGGTGCAGCAGGCCGCCGGGGTTCACGCCGATGGTGCCGCCGTTCTCGCGCAGCGCCAGGCGGTGGGCCATGGAGTCGACGCCGTAGGCCATGCCCGAGACGATGACCAGCCCGGCCCGGCAGCAGTCGGGCAGGACGCGATTCAGCGCCGCCTGGCCGTAGGCGCCGCCGCGGCGCGAGCCGACCACGGCCAGCGTCTCTCGGGTGAGCAGCCGGCGGTCGCCCTTGACGTAGACCAGGTCCGGCGGGTCATAGATGCGGTCCAGCAGCGGCGGGTAGTCGGGCTCGCCGCGGAAGATGATCCCGATGCCGTTGCGCTCCAGGCGGGCGATCTCGCGCTCGGCCGCGGCCCAGTCGCGCTCGCGCACCGCCCTGACCTCCGCGGGAAAGAGGCCGCTGGCCTCGAGCTCGCGCGGCAGCAGGCGGAAGAAGTCGGCGATCTTGACCCGGTTGCGCAGCACGTGCTGCCGCGCCCGCGGGTTCTGGAAGGTCAGGAGGTGAAAGGAAATCCTTCGAAGCTGCTCCTCACCGAAGTCAGCCATTGCCCTCGAATTTCTTCTTGAGGCTCTCGGAGGGGATGAACTTCACGATCTTGGTGGGCGGGATGATCATCGGCTCGCGGTTGATGGGGTTGATGACCCGCTTTTTGTTCTTTTTCTTGATGATGAGCGTGCCGAACTTGGAGAGGACGAGCTTGCGCCCCTTGCCGAGGTTGTCCAGGGCGACCTCGATGAACAGGTCGATGAAGTTGTAGGCTTCGTACTTTTTTATGGAGATCCTCTTGGCGATGTCCTCGGCCAGGTACTTTTTGTTCATGCTGACCTCCTGCTGGATGGGATTGTGGCATGTGGAAAATGAAAAGTCAAGCATTATGGAGCATCTCAATCGTTTTTTCCCATCCGCGCGCATCGGCCGTTGACTTTTTCCACCGCCATGGTAGGATGCGGACGGCTGCCGGCCGCCTGCCGAGGGGGTGCGCCGCTTGATGCCTCAAAGAATGCCGATAACAATATGCTTTTTATATCATAGCCCCGTATGAGAGGATGCCGATGAAAGAAAAAGTGCACTTCCTGGCGGTTGCCGACAACGAACCCGACGTGCAGGTGGCGCGCCGGCTGGAAGCCATGCTCCGCCGCATCGGCCTGTTTTCCTTCATCCAGGCCCGGGACCTGGTGGCGCTCAAGACCCACTTCGGCGAGGAGAACGGCAAGGGCTACGTCCGTCCCGTTTTTCTCAAGATGCTGGGTGACCTGGCGCGCGAGCGGCAGGCCTTCCCCTTCCTGACCGAGACCTCCACCCTGTACAGCGGCATGCGCCACCAGGCCGTCGGCCACATCGAGCTCGCCCAGCGCCACGGCTTCGGCTTCGAGAACACCGGCATGCCCATCATCATGGCCGACGGGCTGACCGGCGACGAGGAGCTGGAGGTTCCCATCCCGGGCCGGATCTACCGCAAGGTCCGGATCGCCTCGCAGATCGTCAAGGCCCAGGCCCTGGTCGTGGTCTCCCATTTCACCGGCCACCTGGCCTCGGGCTTCGGCGCGGCCCTGAAGAACATGGGCATGGGCTGCGCCAGCCGCCGCGGCAAGCTCGAGCAGCACTCGACCGCCAAGCCCTCGGTGAAGGGCAAGAAGTGCACCGGCTGCGCCGCCTGCGTCCGCTGGTGCCCGGCCCAGGCCATCACCGTCACGGACGGCGTCGCCCGCATCGACAAGAAGGCGTGCATCGGCTGCGCCGAGTGCCTCACCGTCTGCCGCTTCGACGCCATCGGCTATAACTGGTCGGCGACCTACGAGCAGCTGCAGCGCAAGATCGTCGAGCATGCCTGGGGCGTGGCCGAGGCCCAGAAGGGCAAGATCGCCTACATCAACTTCCTCTCGCGCATCAGCAAGGACTGCGACTGCATGGGCGGCTACGAGAAGATCGTCCCCGACATCGGCGTGCTCGCCGCCGCCGACCCGGTGGCCATCGACGCCGCTTCGCTCGACCTGGTGGAGGAGCGGGCCGGCAGGCCCCTCACCGCCCTGGCCTACGACATCCCCCACCGCGTGCAGATCGACTACGCCCGCGAGCTCGGCTTCGGCTGCCCCGACTACGAGATCGTGAACGCGGAATGATTTTGTGCGGCGCGGCCGGCGGGGAGTTGAAAAAAGGCTTGCGCTATGCTATAGAGTAATTTCGAGGCCGCACAAGGAGAACAACATGAAGATAGAAAAAAGGAAGAGCGGGAACGTCACCATCCTTGACCTCAAGGGCAAGATCCTGTTCGGCGACGGCATCGAGGAGCTGCGGCAGTCGATCAACCAGGCCATCAAGGCCAGCGAGAAGCAGCTGGTGCTGAATTTCGCCGACGTGCCCTACCTCGACTCGACCGGCCTGGGCGAAGTCGTCCGCTCCTACACCACCCTGAAGAAGGAAGGCGGCGCGGTCAAGATCGCCAACCTGACCAACAAGGTCAAGGACCTGATGATGGTCACCAAGCTGATCACCGTCTTCGAGACCTTCGAAAACGAGAACGACGCGGTCAAGAGCTTCAAGTAAAACCTGCCCGGACAGAACGGCCGCTCGTACCGGCGCTGGGAAGCGGTGACCCCCGCGGGGGCGGCGCTTCCCGGTTCGGCCGCGGGACGCCAGTCCGGGCGCGCGGGCTCTCCCGGGCCCGCCGCGCCCTGCGGCCCTGATTCATAACACCATGTGCGGCATCTGCGGATTTTTCCATCTCCAGGAGGGTGCCGACGCCGCCACCCTGAAGCGGATGAACGACCGCATCGTCCATCGGGGTCCGGACGATGACGGCTTCTTCCTGGAACCGGGCGTCGGCCTCGCCGCCCGGCGCCTGAGCATCATCGACCTCACGACCGGCCACCAGCCCCTGGCCTCGAGCACCGGGGACTGCTGGATCGCCTACAACGGAGAGGTGTACAACTTCCCCGAGCTGCGCCGCGACCTGGAGGGGCGCGGACGCGTCTTCCGCACGCGGAGCGACACCGAGGTGGTGGTCAACCTCTACGAGGAGTTCGGCCTCGACTTCGCCGACCGCCTGCGCGGCATGTTCGCCTGCGCCATCTACGACCGGCGGCGCCGGCGCCTGGTGCTGGCCCGCGACCCGCTGGGCAAGAAGCCGCTGTATTACGCCCAGATCGGCGGCGGGCTGGTCTTCGGCTCGGAGATCAAGTCCATCCTGGAGTTCCCCGGCGTGCCCCGCGAGATCGATCCCGAGGCGCTCGACCTCTTCCTGACCCTGGAGTACGTGCCGGCCCCGCGCTCCATCTTCCGGGCGGTGCGCAAGCTCCCCGCCGGCCACGTCCTGGTCTTCGCGGACGGCCAGGCGAAGGTCAGCGAGTACTGGGACGTCGGGCCGCGCGATGGCCCGCGCGACTTCGGACGCGCCCGCGACGAGTTCCTCGGACTGCTCGAGGAGTCGGTGCGCCTGCGCATGATCTCCGACGTCCCACTGGGCGCCTTCCTCTCCGGCGGCATCGACTCCAGCGCCGTCGTCGCCTTCATGGCCCGCGCCTCGTCGCTGCCGGTGCGCACGTTCTCCATCGGCTTCGAGGAGCGCTCCTACAGCGAGCTGCCCCACTCGCGGCGGGTGGCCGCGAAGTTCGCGACCGAGCACCACGAGCGGACGCTGAAGGCCGACATCCGCGAATTGGTGCTGCTCCTGGCGCGTTTCCTCGACGAGCCGCTGGGGGACTTCTCCAACTTCCCCACCTACCTGGTCTCGCGCACGGCCCGCGAGCAGGTCACGGTCGCCCTGTCCGGGGACGGCGGCGACGAGGTCTTCGGCGGCTACGAGCACTACGCCGCCCAGAAGCTGGCCCGTTTCCTCGACCCGGCCCCGCTGCGCCCGCTGACGGCGCTGGGCCGCGCCGCCCTGCGCCGCCTGCCGCCCACCGAAATGAAGAAGGGGACGGTCAACCGCCTCAAGCGCTTCGCCGAGGGCTTCGCCAACCCGCCGGCCGACCGCCATTTCCGCTGGATGATCTTCCTGACCGCCCGGCAGAAGGAGCGGCTGTACAGTCCCGAGTTCTTCGCCCGCAGCGGGGCGGCCGAGCTGCACGAGCGCGAGCCGTTCCGCGCTTTCTTCGAGCGGGGCCGCCGCTTCGCCGGCATCAACCAGGACCTCTACCTCGACCTGAAGACCTACCTGGCCGACGACATCATGGTCAAGGTCGACCGCATGAGCATGGCCGCCTCGCTGGAGACGCGCGCCCCGCTCCTGGACCGCAGGCTGGTCGAGTTCGCCTTCTCCCTGCCCCCGCAGTGGAAGGTGCGCGGCCGGACCGGCAAGTGGTTCTTCAAGAAGGCCATGGAGGGAATCCTCGATGACGCCACCATCTACCGCCAGAAGGAGGGCTTCTCCATCCCCATCAAGAACTGGCTGCGGGCGGATCTGAAGGAGCTGATGCAGGAAACCCTGGCGGAAAAACGGATACGCGCCATGGGCTACTTCTCCTGGCCCGAGGTGGCGGCCATGATCGGAGAGCACCTGTCCGGCCGCGCCGACCACGCCCACCGCCTCTGGGCATTGATGCAGTTCCACCTCTGGCACGACCAGTACGCCGGGTCCTGACGCCCCGATGGCACTGTCCTTCCACGTCTTCCTGATCGTGCTGCCGGCCGTCTTCCTGGCCGGCCTGGTCGACTCGATCGCCGGCGGCGGCGGCCTGCTGTCGGTGCCCGCCTACATGGCCGCCGGCCTGCCGCCCCACTTCGTCCTGGGCAACAACAAGTTCTCCTCCAGCTTCGGCACCCTCTTCGCCACCCTGCGCTACCACCGGCACGGGATGATCGACGCGCCGGTGGCTCTGCTCAGCGCCCTGCTGGCCCTGGGCGGCTCGTTCCTGGGCACCAGCGCCGTGCTGCTCCTGAGCCCGGCCTTCCTGCGCTGGCTGCTGGTCATCCTGGTGCCGCTGGTGGCCGTCTTCACCCTGGCCAACCGCTCCATGGGGGGCGTGGACCGCTCCGCCGACCTGCCGCGCGGCCGGAAATTCCTCGTGGCCGCGCCCGCGGCCCTGCTGCTGGGTTTTTACGACGGGTTCTTCGGCCCGGGCATGGGGATGTTCCTCATCCTGTTCTTCACCCTGGCGCTGAAATACGACCTGGTCACGGCCAACGCCAATACCAAGGTGGTGAACCTGGCTTCGAACGCCGCCGCCGTCGCCACTTTCGTCGCCCACGGCAAGGTCATCTACGCCATCGGCATTCCCGCCGCCGTCGCCGGCATCGCCGGCAACCTGGTCGGCAGCCGGATGGTCATCCGCCGCGGCGGCAGGGTCATCCGACCGGTGTTCCTTTTCACCCTGCTGCTCCTCTTCGCAAAGGTCCTCTACGACCTGCTGGCGAAGCGCTAGCCGCTCCGCCGCTGCGGCCGTCCTCCCCCTCAGGCAGCCCCCGCGTAGCCGACCCGCGCCGTCCGCCCCAGCGCCCGCTGCAGGTAGGCGACGGCGCAGGCGCGCCCGCTCATCGCGGCGACGGCCGCGGCCGTGACTCCGACCAGGCCGCTCAGCGATACCGCCAGCCAGAGCACGGAGGCGATGACCCCCAGCTCAATGGCCGTGGCCAGGGTGATCGGCCGCGTGCGGGCGGCGACGACGAAGCGGGCGCGCTGGATGGCGAGCAGCACTTCGAGGGCCGGGATCAGGGCGAAGATGCGGATGGGGACGACCGCCAGCCCGGCGAGGGCGGGAGCGAGCCCGGAGACGCCGCGGAACCACCAGCCCACGGCCGGGGAGAAGGCGATCGCCAGCAGCAGCCCCGAGGTGGCCGCCGCCAGGAGCCAGGCAAAGCGGCGCAGCGGGCGGTAGCTGTCGCCGCCGCGCTTCAGCAGGGCGATGGCCGCCTCCTGGAAGGAGAGGCCGGCGCTGCGGAACAGGAAGGTGAGGGAATTCACCACCGGCAGCACGGCGAGCGACTCGATGGGCAGCCGCCCCTTGCCCAGGAAGAACGACATCAGGGGATGCACGGCCAGTCCCAGCAGCGAGGTCATGGCCAGCGGGAAATAGAACGCGGCCAGTTCGCGGCGGCTTGGCGCCTGATCCTCCGCCGCTCCAGGCGAGCCGCCGGCCAGCAGGCGCCTCACCAGCGCCCCGGCCATGATCCGGCTGGCCAGCGCCTCCATCACCACCCCGGCCGAGAGGGCCGCGGTGCCGACGCAGGCGCCGGGGAGCGATGACAAGCGGTCAAGCAGCAGCGCCGCCGTCATCATCGAGCCCAGGCGCACCAGCGTGCCGTAGGCTACCCGCCGCGGCAGGTGGTTGCCGATCAGGATCCCCTGGTAGAAGCGGCGGAAGCCGATGGCCGCCGGCCAGGGCAGGAGGAGCAGGGTGGCGCGCCGGGTCAGCCGCGCCACCTCCGGCGGCATGCCGATGACCCCCTCGGTCAGCGCGGCGAACAGCGGCGGGGCCAGGACCACGCCCATGGCGGCGGTGATCAGCAGGTTCAGCAGGAGATTGAAGCGGCGGAGCTTGAGATAGGAGCGCCGCCCCTTGACCAGGACGTTGGCGGCGCTGAGCATCATGATGATCGGCGACTCGAAGAACATGCCCAGCGAGAAGGCGACGCCGTAGGCGGCCAGGTTGAACGTGGGGCCGGCGAGCCGCGCGATGACGGCGGCGATGAACGGCCCCTCCACTCCCATCATCAGCCAGGTGGAGAAGAGAGGCAACCAGAAGGCGGCGATCTTCCTGCAGGCGGTTCCGGGGGTCGGGGGATTCACTTCACAGAATACCACGGCCGCGCCGGCACGGCAAGGGCCTGTAGGAGTCCATTACATATTGGACTGCTGCCCTTGAAGGCGAGCTGATTGAGCATAGTACTCCATAGGGGTAAGGTTGCCAAGGCCGCGGTGTGGTTTGCGGGTGTTGTACCAGAGGAGGTAGTCG
>JAKLEC010000026.1 GCA_022711715.1 Acidobacteriota bacterium | reverse complement strand
AGTCACCCGGTATAACGATTTTCGAGACCGTCCCGTTCAACCGCTCCGGCACCCCTCCGCGCTGGGGATGAAGCCTTCATGGCGTTGAAAACGGCGTCTTTTTAACTGCCGTGGAGATAGGATTGTAGCATGAAAACGCCTTGAAGGCAAAGCTGGACACGTTATGGTCCTCTGTCCCTCGTTGTTTGCGCGACCTGAGAAAACTGAAGCCGAAATCTCTTTTTTCCGGGAGATCGCGGGCGGACGCCGGCTTTTATTCAATTCATGATGATCCAGTTCGACGTGATGTGGAACGGGCTTGCGTTGCCGGCGATAATCTTTTCCGCGCCCTGGAAGAACCAGATGCGGATGAAGTAATCACCCGGGTTGACCTTCCGCGACGGGCAGTTTCCCACCTGCCACAGGAATCTGCCGGCCTTGCACGGCATTTCGCCGAGCACTCCAAAGGGGATCACCTGGCGGGCGGAGTTATAGCCCCACAGTGTGATGTACATGGTGGCTTCGATCTCCGGCACGACGCTCCAACTGATCGTCTGCCTGGAGCCGAGCTTCCAGCTCGCTCCATCCTGCGGGGCCAGCAGCGTGAGCTTCGGCGGCCTCGCGGCCAGTACTGAGCCCAACCAGCCGAACAGGATGAAAACCAAGGCGACTTTTTTCATGGGCGGCTCCTTGACTATAGAATATGGGATGCGCCTTCTTATCTCAACCATGCGCATGCATGTGGAGAACCGTTGGGAGCGAGTTACAACAGGGGTCTCGGTTGCCGGTCTCCTTGTGGTCCTGGGGAGTACTCGGGGCGTTTCGGCTCAGTTCCCCTCGACCGTCATGCTTTCACCGCAGCGGATGGCTTGTTGCGGCAGGAGTCCCGGTTCTCGCTGTCGTTGGGGGAGAAGATCGCGGGCGAGGGCGGAGTGCCGGGGACCCGGTCAGCTCCTGGGACGGAATCCGCGCAGGATGTAGACGAATCCGGCGAACACCAGCGCTCCCAGCACCAGGAAGACGATCAGGTCGCGCCACAGGAAGGTGGGATCGTGCTTGAACCCCATGATCGCCCCCATGGTGACCACGGCGGTGACCATGGTGGTGAAGAAGCCGTAGAACATGAACTGCACCGGGAACGACGAGGCGGGGCGGGTCCAGAGCAGGTAGACGCTGATCAGCCCCAACGGGATGGTGAAGCCCAGGTCGAAGACGCGGACCATCCAGAAGGCCGTGGGGGCGATGTCATATGCGCGGGTCGTTCCCCTGGCCATGACCTCGAACACCTCCTTCATCCACATGGCGGCGAATATGAGCAGGAACAGGACCAGCAGCACCGAGTAGACGGCCAGCCCCTTCCTGCTGAATCGGGCAATGCGATCCTTGGGGAAGACCGATAGGGAATAAAGCATAACGACCAGCGCCGCCACCAGGATGAACAGGAAATGGAAGAAATATCTCTCGCTGTTGCCGGCATAGGCAGGCGAGCTCCATTCCCAGCCGATGGTGTAGCTCAGGACGAAATAGATCAGGTAGAGCGGGGTGGCGAGCAGCAGGTACTTGGCGAGCGGCCGGCGCAGCCAGAGCAGGACGCCTCCGGCCAGGGAGAGCGTGCTCAGCAGGAGCAGGTTCACCGCGTCCTGGCCGAGGAGCTGGTTCAGGATCAGCGGGTGGGTCTTGTAGCGGATCGCGCCCAGGAAGAGGGGACCCTGGACCGCCAGGTAAACCAGCAGCGCGGCCGTGGCCACGGCCAGGAATCCCACGAACACGCGCTCGAAGCGGCTGCCGAATTCACTTTCGTTGGTCATCGGGGCCTCCACGTGCAGGGCATTCTATTCCTCTTTGTGGCAGCAGACAAGTGAATGGTCGTCGATCTCAGGGAAGATAGAGGGAAGAGCAAGGGAGGAATGAGGGGAGAGAGTGTGATGAGCCATTTCAGGAATTTTTTTCCACTTTATCTTCCCTCTGCCTTTCCCTCTGTCCTCCCACTCTCTTCCCTAAAGCCCTTGAGCGGATTGCTTTCGGGCTCTTCCTGGGGTACAATGGCGACATGACCTCGAGCCCGAGCTTCATGCTCTCCCGCAAGCGCCGCCGGCTCCTCCTGTTGTTCCCCCCGCTCATCCTTGCCGGGATCCTGGCCTGGCGGCTTCTCCTGAAGCCCGAACGCGACGTCATTCCGCCTCCCGAGTACCACGACGCGGTCCTGGCCGAGGCGCTCGAAGTGCAGGTGGACATCGTCCCCGGCGACTGCTGCGCCGCGGCGCTGGCGCGCGGCGGCATGGACGCGCGCGAGGCGGCCCGCCTGGTCGCCGACGTCAGGCCCGCCTACGACCTGGCGCGCATCCGCAGCGGCCAGGCCATGACGCTGTTCTTTGAAAACGGCCTGCTGCGCAACCTGGTCTACCCCATCGACCGCGACCGTTTCCTGGAGGCGGTGCGCCTCCCCGGCGGCGGCTTCCGCGGCCGCGTCGCCGCCGTGCCCTACGACGTGCGCCGCGAGACCGTCCGCCTGCGCATCGAGAGCTCCCTGTACGAAGCCACCCTGGCCAGCGGCGAGACGATGGAGCTGTTCGATCCGCTGTCGCGCATGTTCGAATACGACGTCGACTTCAACCGCGACATCCAGCCCGGCGACACCATCGCCGCCGTGCTGGACAAGAAGTACCTGGACGGCCGGCTGGCGGCCTACGGCGATATCCTGGCCGCCGAGCTGATGAATGGCGGCAAGGCCATCCAGGTCGTGCGCTACCCCGCGCCGGGCGGCGGCAGCGGCTTCTACCATCCCGACGGCCGCTCGACCAAGCGCATGTTCCTGCGCTGCCCGCTGCCGTTCGTGCATGTCACCTCGCGCTACGGCATGCGCCGCCACCCGGTCATGGGCTACTCGCGGCAGCACAACGGCACCGATTTCGCGGCGCCCTACGGCACGCCGGTGCGGGCCACCGCCTCGGGGGTGGTGACCGCCCGCGGCCGCGACAACGGCCGGGGCAACTATGTCAGCCTGCGCCACGCCAACGGCTATACCAGCCATTATTATCATCTGCAGCGCTTCGCCGCCGGACTGCGCGCCGGCCAGCGCGTCGACCAGGGGCAGGTGATCGGCACCGTGGGCAGCACCGGCCTGTCGACCGGGCCACACCTGCACTACGGGCTGGTCCGCGGCGGACGCTATCTCAATCCGTTGCGCCTGCAGTCTCCCAGCCTGGCGCCGCTGTCCAGGGAGGCGCTGCCCGCATTCCAGAATTATTGCGCCCTGATGCTGGGTCCGCTGTCGACCCGGCCGGCCGCCCGGGCCCTGCCGCTGCCGCAGGCGCGCCTCGGCCCCCTGCCCCTTCCTTCCGGCGGGCCCGTCGACCCGCGCTAGTTCATTTCCCGCGGTAGACTCCGGCCATCTTCGTAATCGTGCCGGCCAGCAGGCGCCGCAGCTCCTGCGGTTCCAGGACCTCGGCGTCGGCGCCGAATGGAAGGATGTCGCGCACGACCTCGCGGAAGTCGGCCACCGGGAACTCCAGCCGCAGCGAGCCGTCGGGCCGTTCCTCGACCTTCTGGCCGGGGAACCATACCTGGTCGCGGACCCGGCGTGCGCCGGCCGGGGTGAAGCGCAGCACGACCCGGCGCTCGGGTCCGTCGAAGAAAATGCCGTAGCGCTTCTCGATCCGCTCCTTGATCTCCCCGGCATCGGCATGGCTTTCCACGATCGTCTCCAGCGCCTCGGCCGAGCGCATGCGCGACAGGAGGAAGTCGCGCACCGCGCGGCGCTGGTGGCACCAGGCGATGAGGTGCCAGTTGCCCATGTAGACCAGCAGGTGCAGGGGATCGACCTTGCGCCGCGACGGGGACTCGGCGGCGGCGGGGGCGTAGGTGATGGCCAGCTGCCGGCCGCGGGCCAGGGCGCGCAGTACGGCCTGGAAGACCGCCGGCTCGACGCGGGTGTAGCGCACGTTCTTCAGCGACACCTTCGCCTCCAGGCCCAGGAGGTCGAGGTCCATGTCGCCGCCGACCTTGCGCAGGAAGTGGTCGTATTTCCTCTTCAGCTCGCGGTCGGGGAGGGCGGCGGCCAGGCGGCGGGCGACGACCAGGGAGACGATCTCCTCCTCCGAGACCCATGCGCCCGGGAACTGGAAGTTGGCGTCGGTGTAGCGATAGCCGCCCTTCTCCGCCGAGTATTCGATGGGCGCGTCGAGGAACAGGCGCATGAACTCGATCTCGCGGGCCGCCTGGCGCCGCGAAATCTCGAACTTCGCCGCCAGGTCGGAGATCTTGGGAAATTTCCCGGCCCGCAGCCGCTCGTGGAACCACAGGTAGCGCTCGTACGCCAGCTTCTTGGCCATGGCCGGGTTATAGCAAGCGCGGCCGGCGTTTGCAAGCTCTCAGCGATGATGACTGCGGCCGGCCTGGAAATAGGATTTCGGGGCGGGCTTGGCTGCCGGGCGCGGGGCATGGCTCCGCTGGCGGCCGTTGCCGCCGCGCTGCTCCTTGGGAGCCGGGCGGGCGTCGGCGCCGGTCGCCCGGCTGGCGGCCTCGGAATGGAACTTGTGGGCGGCATCGACCGGGACGGCGGCGCGGATCGTCCTTTCGATGGCGCGCAGGAGCTCGCGCTCGCTCGCGGAGCAGAAGGATACGGCATCGCCGCCGGCGCCGGCGCGGGCGGTGCGGCCGATGCGGTGGATGTAGACCTCCGGCTCCAGGGGCAGGTCGTAATTGATGACGTGCGAGATGTTGTCGACGTCCAGGCCGCGGGCGGCGATGTCGGTGGCGACCAGCACGCGCGCGCGCCCCTCCTTGAAGCTGGCCAGCGCCTCGGTCCGCGCCCCCTGGCTCTTGTTGCCGTGGATGACGGCGGCGGCGATGCCGGCGGCCGCCAGCTTCTTGGCCACCTTGTTGGCCATGTGCTTCATCTGCGTGAAGACCAGCACGCGGTCCCAGCGCGAATCGGCGAGAAGCGACGCCAGCAGGACGTCCTTGCGCTCACGGTCGACGAACATCACCTTCTGCACGATGCGCTCGACGGCCGGCGCCTCGTGGGCGATGGTCACGTGCACCGCGTCATGCACCAGGGTGCGGGCCAGGGCCACCACCTCGGGCTCCATGGTGGCCGAGAAGAACAGCGAGCGGCGCCGGCTGGGAAGCTTGGCGATGACCCGCTTGATGTCGGGAAAGAACCCCATGTCGAGCATGCGGTCGGCCTCGTCGAGGACGAAGATCTCGACCGCGTCCAGGCCGGCGTGGCCCTGCTGCATAAGGTCGAGCAGCCGCCCCGGTGTCGCCACCAGGATGTCGAGGCCGCGGTTCAACGCCTGCACCTGCTGGAACTGGCTGACGCCGCCGAAGACGACGGCGTGGCGGAAGCGCAGGTGGCGGCCGTAGGCCGCGGCGCTGGCGCCGATCTGCGCGGCCAGCTCGCGGGTGGGCGCCAGCACCAGGACGCGCGTCTGCCGGGCCGCCGGCGGCCGCCGGTTCTGGATCAGGTACTGCAGGATGGGCAGCATGAAGGCCGCCGTCTTGCCGGTGCCGGTCTGGGCGCAGCCGATCAGGTCGCGGCCTTCCAGCAAATGGGGGATGGCCTTGGCCTGGATGGGAGTCGGGACGGCATAGCCCTCCTCGGCGATCGCCCGCTGCAGCTCGGGCAGCAACGAGGCGAAAACGCCCGCTGCCGCCGGGTGGGGCGCCTGAACTCCGTTCTGCTGGGCCTCCTCGTCTGCGCGGCGGAAATCCGCTAGCCGGGGATGGCGGATCTCCGGCCGATGCCGCGCCGCCTGCGGGCCGGTCTGTTTTTGCGGGGATTTCTTTTCTTGAGGTTTCATGATGTTTCCTTGGTGTTCAGTTTCGCGCCCGCCGTGACGGCATGCCACGATGGAGTGTCGATCCGGATCGAGTTCAGGGCTCAATGGCGGGATGCGGGCCGAGGGCCTGGCATCAGTTCATTTATTCCTGTGAACAGCGGGGAGCGGCGGGCTCAATTTGCTCTATTATAGCCTTTTTTTGTCGGGATGTCAATCGCGGCGGCGTGCGGGCATGCGCTCCTCGTCCAATCCGCCGCCCGCATTTGCCATTTTTACGCCGGTCGGATAGTATCCGGCCATGCGGCGGTTGCATCCGGAGCGGCGGCTCTTCCTGCTGTGCTTTTTGTGTATTTGCCTGGCGAGGCCTGTCCCCGGCGGCGCGTTCCGCCGCGGGCAGGAGCGCTTTCCGCGGGTGCGGGCGGCGCGTGCCCAGGCGCAGCCGCGGCTCGATGCGCTGTTCCGGGCGGCCGGATTGACTTATCCCGCACGGGAGATTTTCCTGCGCGCGTTCAAGATGGAGGGCGAGCTGGAGCTGTGGGCGCGCGATGACAACGCCGCCCCCTTCACCCTGGTCAAGACGTATGCCATCTGCGCCTCCTCGGGAACGATCGGCCCCAAGCGCCGCCAGGGCGACCTGCAGGTCCCGGAGGGCTTTTACCATGTCAGCGGCTTCAATCCCTGGAGCCGCTTCCACCTGTCCCTGCGCGTCGACTACCCGAATCGGGCGGACCGCATCCTGGGCGGTGACGGCGACCTGGGGGGCGACATCTTCATCCACGGCTCGTGCGTCACCATCGGCTGCATCCCCCTCCTGGATGACCCGATCGAGGAGGTCTACCTGGCGGCAATCGACGCCCGCGACTCCGGCCAGGCGCGCATCGCGGTCCACATTTTTCCCTGCCGCTTCGCCGGAGGCTGGCTGAGGCTGGAGCGCGAGGCCTGGCGCCGGCCCGGGCTGATGGAATTCTGGCGCAATTTGAAAGAGGGATACGATCATTTCGAAAGGGGTCACCGCCTTCCCACGGTATGGGTGACTCGGGATGGGCGGTATGCGTTTCAGTGAAGGCCGTAATTCGTGATTCGTGATTCGTAATTCGTGGCCGCAATAGTTCGACCTTGTGCTGTTCCTCTTCCGAATTACGAATTCCGGTTTACGAATTACGAATGCCGACTCTCTTTGCTCCATGGAAGCTCATGAAGTCGTCGATCTCTTGCGCATGATCGCCCTGGATCAGCACGTGATGGTTCGCCAGGGCGGAGCGCAGGAAATACGACGCCGGCTCCTGCAGGCGCAGGCGGACCTGGGTGCGGCAGAGGCCGGCCACGGGGGCGGTGGGCAGCGATTCGGCCGCCGAGACGAAGTAGCTTCCCAGGTCGGGGCCGCCGACCTTCAGGAGCGTCGCCGCCCCGGCCGGGAACGCGCCGCAGAGGGCGACCCCCTGGTTGGTCTCGAAGTGGGGCTGCAGGCGGAAGGCGCTCACGGCGCGGCTGGGCACGGTGCAATGGGCCAGCACGATCTCGTTGCCCTCCGGGTCAATGACCGCCGGGTTGGCCATGAAGGGCAGCGCGCCGGTCAGGGAGCGGGCCAGGAGCATGGTGAAGACGGCGGGAACGTCGCCCTCGCAGCCGCAGACCCGCCCGGCGTCGTTCAGCAAAGCGAGGGCCAGGCAGCCCGTGGTGGCCAGCGGGCCGATGAGGTCGAAGCAGCGCAGGGTGGCTGCCTTCAATCCATGGCGGACGAACAGGGACTCCAGTGCCGGGAACAGCGCGGCGGCGCGGCGAACCGTCTCCCTGTCGACCCCGTCCAGTCCATCGGCGCGGTCCATGCACTGCTGAGCGAGTGCCTCGGCCTTTTCCCCGGGAACCGGGGGGACGCCGACCTCGCGCAGGTCGACGTCAATGAAGCGCGTCCCCCAAAGGGCTGCGGCGGCCTCGCGGTCGACGCCCGAGGCGATCAGCCAGTCCGAGGGCTCGCCGATGACGGCGATCGGCCCGCGCAGCTCGCGGCGGACGCGCCGGAAGCGGGCCAGCTCCTCGAGCCTGGCGATGACGCGGCCGGGGGAGCCATGGACGACCTCGGCCCGCTCCCCCTGGCCGCGCACCCAGGCGGAGATCTCCAGCGCGGCGGGCAGCGAGTTGTGCAGGCCGTCGGCCAGGAGCACGACGGGCTTCTCCAGCCCCGGGTAGCGGCGGCGGAAATCCTGCTCGCTGCCGCCGGAGGCGATGAACGCGACCTGCAGGGCGCCGGCGGGGCTTTCGCCGGCGTCAGCCTCCCGCAGGGCGAACGCGGAGCGCAACGGTTCCAGGAAGCGGTCGCGGTCGCGCGCAAACGCCTCGCTGTCGTGCCGGACCGAGGCAAAACGGACCAGATCGATCTGGGTCATGGCCTTCTCCAGGCGCGGCGGCCCCGCCCGGGCGATTGTAGCACATTCGCGCCGCGGTTGGGGGACCATTTACTAGAAGGCGGAAATCGGCTATAAAGACATCCTGAAATTTTGCGCGAAAAACAGAGGAGCTTCATGTACGAGGCCGGCGCCAGCGGGCGCATCGCGGAGATCGACGTCGCCAAGGGCATGGCCTGCCTGCTGATGATCGCCGCCCATTTCATCTCCGCGCGCCTGCTTCCTTTCGGCACATTCGCGGCCCCGCTTTTCTTCGCCTGCTCGGGGATGAACACCATCGTCCTGATCGAACGCACGCGGGGCAATCGCCGCTTCGACCTCTATCACCTGGCTTTTCCGCTGTTGCTGTTCTTCGGCGGCATCTCCCAGGTCGTCGTCGCCCACGGCGGCCCGCCGCGGATCTTTCCCGAATTCCTGCAGTGCATCGCCATGGCCGTACTGGTTCTATTCCTGCTCAGCCGGGGCATTCGCGAGCCGCTGGTCATCGGCTGGCTCTTCCCGCTGCCCTTCTTCACCCATCAGCTCGTGCTCGCGGATTTTTCCGGCGCGCCGCTCAACCTGCTTTTCAGCAGGGGATTCGCCCTTTTCCCCTGGCTCGGCTTCTTCCTCTTCGGCGTCCTGCTGCTCTCCCTGCGCCGGAAGTGGATCCCGCGCTTGGCCGGCGCGCTGGCGGTTGCTGCGGCGCTGAGCCTGGCACTGTCGCGGCGCATGCCGGACAAGTTCGCCATGTCGCCCTCCTATGCGCTGCTGGCGCTGCTCGCCTCCTGCCTGTTCTTCATGCTGGCACGCGCCATGGTCGGGCGCGCAGGCGGCGTTTTCCCCGTCATGGCGGAGTTCTTCGCCCTGCCGGGGCGCAACGCCCTGATGTTCGTCTTCCTCCATTATTTTGCCCTGCGCTACCTGGCCACCGCCGATTTCTTCCCCCATTGGCTGTTGTATATCGTCCTGGAGCCGCTGTATCTGTTTTCCGCCTGCTGGGTCCTGCTGCGCATATACGAGGAGGCGCGGCATCGCACGGCGCTGCTCGTGCCGGTGAGCGGGCTGCTGGCGGCGCTGGCGACGCTGCGTTGGGCTGGGCTGCTGGCGGGCCGCGTCGATCTGCGCGCCGTCGACCTGGCCGTGGGGGTCCTGTTCGCCTTCGCCTACGTGCTGCTGCGCCGAAAGCTCGCCGCCGCCTGCCGGCAGGGTCGGGCCGGCGGCTGATCCCGCCTCAGGGCGCGGAAGCGATCCGGCGGCCGCGCGCGAAAAGCGAATGCGCCTTGCCGGCGATCAGGCGGAACACGAGGCGCAGGCCGCGCCAGATGTACTTGCCCGACCAGAGCATGAGCAGCCCCAGGCCGGCCAGCATCAGCGAGACGATCAGGGCGATGACCCCGGCCACCTGGGGGTTGTGCTGGAACGGCCCGAACTGGAAGATCGTTTCGCCGGCCCAGCGGTTGATCTCCAGGAAGACCCCAGGCGAGATGATGGTCACCAGGCCGACCAGGGCGCCGGCGAACCCGGATAGGACGAGGGCCACGGCCGTCGCGAAGTAGGCGATGAGCAGGCCGGCCAGCGCCGCCAGCAGGCCGACGATCACCCCCAGGCCGCCCATGCCCAGCGGCGCGGCGAAGAGGACGATCAGCGCCCCGGCCAGTATGTAGGGCAGCGAGCGGCGCCGCCGCCCCAGGAGGCCCACCCCGGGACCGACGCGGCTGGCGACCACGTCGGCCGGCTCGCCCAGGCGCTTGAGCGCGCGCAGGGCGCGGTCGATCTCGTCGCCCTCGGCGTCGGCCATGAACGATTCGTACAGATGCGAGCGGATCTCGGCCAGCACCTCCCCGCGGTCGGCCTCGTTCATCCCCTGCAGGCCGGCTCCGAGCTTTTCCAGGTAGTCGGCGACGATCTTTTCCGCCGCCGGCGGGAAATGGCTATTCATGTTGTTTCCTCCCGATCGCGATTTTCTTCTCCTCGGGCGC
Source organism: Acidobacteriota bacterium (assembly GCA_022711715.1). Classification (GTDB taxonomy): domain Bacteria; phylum Acidobacteriota; class Aminicenantia; order UBA2199; family UBA2199; genus UBA2199. The sequence continues at coordinate 12,233 of JAKLEC010000026.1, read as the reverse complement.
GCCGGCCGGGGCGGCGGCGGGACGCGCGGCGTCCTTCACCAGGCGCACCAGGCGGCGGAACTCGGCCTGCAGCGCCTCGCATGTCTGGCGCCCGGCAGCGGTCAACTCGTAGTATTTGCGTGGCGGCCCCTGGCTGGACTCGACCCAATGGGCAATGACCAAGCCTTCGCGCGACAGGCGGGCCAGGATGGGGTAGACCGTCCCCTCCTTGATCTCGACGGCGCCGGCGGCGGTCAGGCAGCGGACCAGCGAGTATCCGTAGTGGGCGCCGTCATGCAGGGCGGACATTACCGCCAGCTCCAGGATGCCCTTGCGCAGTTGTGTGGCTTTGTTGTCGATGTCTTCTGCCATGTACTTGCCCATGCTTAATATACGTTATTACAAGGTATTTGGTTCGAAAAATTTTTCGCGCCTTCCCGGCGGCTGACGGGAAGCGCATCTGCGGCCATTCGCCGCATGCCGGTTGCCGCGTCGCGCCGCCGGCAATCGCCGCCCGATTTCCCGAATGCCGCTTCCCTGGAGCGCAGCGGCGTGAAAATGGATGGGCCGTGGCGCCGGGAGCCTAGGAACGCTTTGGCAGCAGGCGGCCGATTTCTTCTTCGAACTGGCGGCGGATTTTCTTCATGTCCGCGCGGGGGAAATAGACCTCGACACATGAATCCCCCAATACGCCCTTGACCTGGATTCCGTTTCCGTGAAAGATCTTGAAAAAAGGCCTTGGGAATTCAGGGAAAAAGTCGAGCCGCGAACCCGCCGCCATCCGCCTCATGAACTCGTCGCCGATCGCGGCGCTGAAGCGATATTCCAGCTTCGAACCGCCATCGAAACAGTCCTCCAGCTCGCGGATTTCAACGAGGTCCATGAAGCATCCGGCGCACGGCATCCACGGCGGCATCGACCTCATCATCCGTGGTGAACCGCGAAAGACTGAATCGCACGGCCCCCCCGGGCAACGTTCCCAGCGCTTCATGGATCAGAGGGGCGCAATGAAGCCCGGCGCGGCAGATGATGCCGAAGCCTTTTTCCAGAGCCAGGCCGGCGTCGGCCGTCTCCCAGCCGGGGAGCGTGAAGGAAATGATCGGAGTCCGCGGACCGGAGACGGCGATGACCTGCGCGCCCGCCCGCCGCATCCCGTCCTCGAGGCGGATGAGGATCCGGTCCATGGAGGGCCGCGACGGGGGATGTTGCTCCTGCCAGTCGAGGCATGCGGCCAGTCCGGCAAAGAGGGGAGTCGCGGGCGTGCCCGGTTCCAGGCGCATGGGCATCTCGGGGGGCATCTCCTGGAGGTCGCTCCGCACCCCCGTTCCGCCGGTGAGCAGCGGGTCCAGGTCGATCCCCGGCCGAACGTACAGCCCGCCCGTCCCCGTCGGGCCGAGCAGGTATTTGTGACCCGTGAAGGCCAGAAGGTCCGACTGCAGCTCTCCCGCGTCGAGGCGAAGGAGCCCGGCCGTCTGCGATGCGTCAAGCAGGGTCAAACCGCCGGACTCGTGAACCGCTGAGAATAGCTCAGTGACCGGGTTCACGGCGCCCGTGACGTTGGACGCATGGGTCAGCACCGCCAGGGCCGGGCGCAATTCCTTCGTGAGGCGAAGCCATTCCCCCCTGCGCACCCGTCCCTGTCCGTCGCAGGGGACCAAGTGCAGGTCGATCCTTCCCATCCGGCGCAGCAGGAACAGCGGCCGCAGGACGGAATTGTGCTCGGCGGCGCTGGCGAGCACCGTCGGGGTTTTCAGGCGCAGGCCATGCAGGGCGATGTTCAGGGATTCCGTGGCGCAACGGCTCAGTGCGATGCGCGCCGGATCGGCAACGCCCAGGATGCGGGCGAGCTTTTGACGGCAGGATTGCAGCGGGTCCCTGGCCGGCGATCCCGAGCGTCCCGCATGGAACGGCAGGGCGTCGAGCCAGGAACACACCTCCTTCCCCAACGGGGGGGGCTTGGGGAAGGAGGTCGCCGCGTTGTTCAGGTAAACCGGTTGCGGCAAGATTCGGATGGGTCAGTATTCGCTGGACGGCACGACCACAAATTCGCCGTACGCGTCTCCCACTTCGATCCCCTTGGTCTGCCGGCAACGGAACGTGTACAGGCCCTTCTGGCCGGCCGGATCATAATCGCCGCCATAGGCCAGGTCCATGAATGCGGCGCTCACGCCGCGGATCATGAACGCCATCGGCCGCGGGGCTTTCTTCGCCGGGTAGTCCTTGGCGATGTCGGCCTCGTAATAGTCGTACGCCCTGACGACCATGCGCTTCCCCGGCACCAGCTCGACGATCTCGGCCTTGGCCCAGCCCCAGGCGGTGAAGACGGCATATGCCCCGTGCAGGACGTCCTCCACGCCTCCGACCATCGGCTTCACGGCGGCGTCCCACTCCTTCGAGGTGATGATGCCGTAGCCGGTGTGGTAGCCGCATTCGTGGGCGGCGTTGACCAGGAGCTCCTCGACGGCCTCCTTGATGTCCCCGCTGACGGCGTCCATCATGCGCATGCTGAAGCGGTTCCAGAAGTTGGCCGGGAACTGGTTGACCAGGACGTTGAAGGCGGGGATGATGCCGTCGGGATTGGGCTCCGCCTTGACTTTGGACATGTCCGCGATGACTTTATTCCTGTCGATTGCCATTGTGTGCCTCCTTACAGCGAGACGGCGAATACGGACTTGTCCGCGCCCATGGCCCGGCTCTGCTTCTCCTCGACCTTGTAGGATCGCGGCGGCTTGTCATACGCGGAGGCGAACAGGCCGGCGATGAAACCGGCGCCGATATGGTTCACCGGAGCCGCGGCCTTGCCCCATTTCTTTTTCCAGCCTTCGTCCACGTGGGCGGTGCCCATTTCCACCGTGCCGCCCCCGGCGCCGGGCGCCACCAACGACATCTTGCCCATTCCGTAGAACGAGAAGAGCTGTTGGCCGAGGGCCAGCCGCTCCGCGGCGTCGGCAATTCCATTCTGGGCGAAATAGCCCTTCAGAACGCCGTGGACGACATCCTCGGTCACTTCCCGGAGGATGCGTATCCCGTCGACCAGGTCGCGGGAGTCGATCGCCAGCTGGGTGAAGAGGGTGGCATAATGGTGACAGTGCAGCACCGACACCAGATCGCCGACGTAGTGGCGGCAGCTGTCGGCGTCGAAGCGGTGGGTCAGCTTGAGGGCCGCCATGATCATCTCGGTCCCAGCAGGAGGTTAATGTCGTGCCCGAGGATTTCGCTGGCCGCCGTTTTAAACTTTTCCACGATCATCGGGTCGTCGGTCATGGATGACGCCACCGAGCGGGGCACGCCCGTCTTGACCACCAGCCTCATCCTTCCCTTGAAGCCGGCTTTCTCCTCCACCACGCGATAAATCATTTCCAGTTTTTCAGCCATGATGAACCTCCTTGCATTCGAAATATTTTATTCCGCTCATGCCTCGTTCGACCTTCACTCCTTGTCCTGGGAATGGTGGCGGTAGTAGTTTTCCAGGAAGTGGTGGCACTGCTGCGGGCGGTACAGGCCGTTCAGGATGGCCTTGGCCATGGCCTCGCAGGACATGTAGCCGCAGGCGCCGCAGTTCTTGATGTCCTTCTCCTCCAGCTTGCCCATCTCGATGTTCAGGGCCTTGACGCCCTCCTCGTCGGGGGTATCCAGCTGGGTGAAGTTTCCGCTCTTGTCGCTGTAGCTACGGGAGTAATCCAGGCCGTCGAGCTCCTCGAGCTTCTTGTGCAGCCGCTCGACCTCGGCCTCGCCGGCGAAGGCCTTCTTCTGCCGGCTTTCGAGGCGATCGGACTGGAGGCGCAGGATCTCGTCGGTGGTCCGCTCGTCGTAGACCGTGCCCGTGCCTCGGTTGCAGCCGTGCTCGCAGTTCAGGATGTCCACGAGAATGACGTCGCACTTCTTGTCCCGGATCTCCCGCTCCAGCTCGTCGAGGAACTCATGGTAGATCTGCATCCCCTCCGTGCGCCGCACCTGGTGCAGCTTCAGAGGCGTTTTGAAGCGCTTGAATGCCTCATACAGTCCCCCGGGCTGGGAATACAGGAGGCCGCGTTCCGCCTCCATCGGGCCGTCGAAGGGGATTTCCGGGAACTGGTCCAGTTGGATGCCCTTCTGCTTGAAGTGCTTCTTCAGGCTGGCGATGGTGACGTTGTACTGCACCCGTCCCTTGGTGTTCGGGTCCTCGAATTCGCGCTTCTTGGCCGTGCAGGGGCTGATCATGGCCAGCTTCAGGCCCGGGTGGGTGCTCTGCACCCATACCGCCATGTCCATCGTCGGGCTGCCGCTGGGGGCCAAGTAGGGCAGCAGGCTGGGGCGGTAGATCTCGATGTAGGAGACGACGGCCGGGCAAGGTTGGGCGATCACCGGCGTCTTCACCCCGCTGCGGATCGCCTTCAGGTACTGGTAGGTGGTGATTTCGGCGCCGAAGGAGACGTCGAAGTTCTTGGTGACGCCGACGCTCTTCAGCCAGCCCAGCAGCCGGTTGATCTGGCCCGGGAAATTGACGTCCACCGCCGGAGCCACCAGCGTGCCGATCTTCTCGCCCTTGGCCAGATCGGCGAGGAAGCGCTCCGTGTCGTCCACGATGATCCGCGCCTGGTGGGTGCAGGCCCGGATGCATGCCCCGCAGCCAATGCACAGGTCGGGGTTGACGGTGATCCCGGTTTCAAGATCCGAGGCGTCGTTGCAGTACTTGACCGGGCAGACCCCGATGCAGACGTGGCACTGGGTGCACTTGTCCTTGTCCACCGCGATGACTTGCGAGAGTTTCGCCTTTTGATTGTTGCTCATGTGATCACTCCCTTCCTTCGCTTCTTCATTGATCGTGTACGATAGCAGACCGCAGCGACGCTCGCCGTCACTCGACGATGGCCTCTTCAAAGGCGCTGATGGCCTTGGGAATGGCCAGGTTCAGGAGCAGGCCGAGCTGGGCCTTCGTGCCGTCAATCAGCATGCTCCATTGGAAATCGCCCATGGGAATGACGACGACCATCTTCTTGTCGACCAGGTCCAGCAGGTAGTAGCGGCCGATCTCGGGGAATTTGGCGTCGATCAGCGAGCGGTTCACCATCGCCGTGAACTGGCTGAAGACGGCGCACGCCGTCGGGTTGGAATTCCACCCGGCGATCGACGTGGCGTCGTCCGTGCTGAAGATGTCGCTGGTCAGCAGCGCCGCTCCCAGGCTTTCTTTCAACGATTCGATCGCCTTGTTGAGCTTCGGAATATTCATGGGAACCTCCTTGATGCCACTCTCGGTGGCCATGGGTATCGATTTGCATTCGTTGGCTTTGGCTATCGGCGGGCCGGCTTCCCCGACGGGCTCTCCCAGCTCGAAAACATCCTGGAGCGGCGGGCTGTCCTCCGACACGGAATCCCAGCTGCTCTCCTCCTGGATCTCGATGCTCAATTCTTCGGCGTCGGCCACCTGCTGACTACGGCGCTCATCCTGGATGCGGAAGGCCTCCAGCAGGACTTCGGTCAGGGAACCGATGGCGGATCCGGCGAGCGGCGGGCATGCTTCACGGATTTCGACCTCGATCGGATCCAGCCCGAGCAGCTCCATTGCCGCCTCCATCCCCGAGTTCCTCTCCGTCCTGGCATCCAGCAGGCGGCCGTCGCGGATGTGCATGAACCCGCGGATGCCCTCGCCGCTTGCCGCGATCGTGCAGGTGGTCTTTTCCATCTCGAGCAGCTGCAGGAATGACGGCAGGGAGACGCCCTGGACGATGCGCCTTTTTCCCGTCTTGAGCAGCTCCAGGATGATGTTGATGATCTCGTCGAAATCGACGGGTTTTTCCAAATAATGCAGGACCCCCCTGTCGTCGGCGGTCTTCTTGATCTGCGGCGAACCATAGGCGGTCATGACCACGACCGGCAGCAGGGGGAAACGGTTCATGACATATGCGATGAGCTGCAGGCCGTCGATCTCGGGCATCTTGATGTCGGTGATCAGCGCCAGGACCTCTTCCTTCTCCAGGACATCGATGGCCTTGCGCCCGTCCTCGGCAATGAGGATGCGGAAGTTGTGCTTCTTGGCGTGGGGCCGCAGGCCTTCCCGGAGGCTTTTAAGGAAAAGCTTTTCGTCATCGACGATCAGGATGTTCTGTGTCGTGCTGCTTGGTTTGCCCACACCCTATCCAAGCAATCCGCATGCCAATTCGAAGAAGATTTTGAATGCCCGGCAGGATAACGGTTCCCTTCAGGAACCGCAGGCCCCGGCACCTCTTTGCCTGTCCATTCCGGACAAGCTGTCAATAAATGACGGCCGGCCGTCAGTCCGGTGGCCGCAGTTTTCTTTTCAACGTATTCAGCGAGATACCCAAGGCCTTGGCCGTCTGGGCAAGGTTGCCTCCCTTCCTTCTCAGCACGGAGTCGATGTGCCGGCGCTCAACGGCTTCCAAGGGGAGGATTTCGCCGCCGGTTTCCTGCATTGCCTGCGCTTTAAGCCCGTTTTCGCCGCCTGACAGCAGGGGCGCCACGCGCAGTTCTCCGTCAGCGCCGGCGCGGATGATCGCCCGCTCGATGACGTTGCGCAGTTCGCGGATGTTTCCCGGCCAGGGATAAGAGCGGATTCGCTCCAGGTCCGGATCGCTCAGGCGCAAGCCGCGCTGCGGCGCCATCTCTTCGAGGAAAGTCCTGGCCAGCCGCGGGATCTCCTCCTTCCGTTCCCGCAGCGGCGGCAGATGGATGCGCAGGACGTTCAGGCGGTAGAACAGGTCTTCGCGGAATTCCCGGCTGCGGATCTTGTCCTCGAGGTTGCAGTTGGTGGCGGCCATGATGCGCGCCCTTACCGGGTGAAAAACAACCCCTCCCACGCGGCGGATCCTCATCTCGTCCAGGACTCCCAGCAGCTTGGCCTGCAAATGGAAGCTCATCTCGCTGATCTCGTCCAACAGGAGGGAACCGTTTTCCGCGATCTCCAGCAGGCCCTTTTTGACCGCCTGGGCGCCGGAGAAGGCCCCCTTCTCGTGCCCGAACAGTTCGCTTTCGATCAGGTTCTCGGGCAGCGCGGCGCAGTTGATGGCCATGAACGGCCCGTGGCGCCCGCTGCGGGCGTGGATCAGCCTGGCGATCCGGCTCTTGCCGCTGCCGGTTTCGCCCGTGATCAGCACCGGAGCGCTGCTTCCCGCCGCGGTGATGATCGTCTCCCTGACGTCGGCGGGGCCGTCCTCCTCGCCGGTCAGCAGGCCGCGGGTCGTGTCGAGGGCGTTCTGGTAGCGCACGCTCTCCTCGGTCCGTTCGAGCTCGTTCATCCGCAGGCACTTGCCGATGGCCAGTTTCAGCTCGGTGAGGTCAAACGGCTTGGTCAGGTAGGAAAACGCCCCGTTCTCAATGGCCTTCAGGGCGTTCTTGAAGCTGGGGAATGCGGTGATGAAGATGATCTTGGCGTTCTCGCTGTAGCCGATGATATGCGGGCAGAAGTCGCAGCCCTCGCCGTCGGGCAGCTTCTGATCGAGCAGGACGACGTCCACATGGTTGCGGGCGCACAGATCGAGGCCATCCTTGCCCGTATGGGCCACCATGACCTTGATCTCGTCGCTGGCGAGGAATTCGCTGGCCATCTGGCAGAGGAGACGGTCATCGTCGATGATCAGGACCGTGTGCTGGCGCGATTCAGTGTTCATGGGGAAGAACCGCCGGCAGCACGATGAACACCTCCGTTCCTGCGGGCTGCAGAGAGCGGAGATCGATCGTTCCGTTCATCCGCGTCAGCAGCTTCCGGGCCAGGGGCAGTCCCAGGCCGGCGTGATGCGGCTTGCTGGAAAAAAAGGGAAGAAACGCTTCCTCCTTCTTCTCGTCGGGGACACCGCCGCCATTGTCGCGGAAGCGGATCCGGCAGAAGCACTCGTCCGCTTCGAGAGAGAGGCCCACCGCCGGATCGCTGCGCCCGGCCAGGGACTCGATGGCATTGTCGGCGATCAGGTTCAGCGCATGCTGCAGCGCCCGCGGGTCGCAGTCTGACCAGGCGGGCCGGCTCTGGAGATGCAGGGAAAAGCCGACCTTTTCTTCCTGCATCCTGGCCTGGAGAACGTGGGACACTTCGCGCAGGAGGGCCTGCAGGTCCGTGGCCTGCAGCTTCAGATATTCGAAATCGTTGAAGGAGCGGATGGAACGGAGCAGCAATTCCATGCGGGCGAACTCGGTCTGCAGGTTGCCCAGATACTCCAGCTGGGTCTGCCGGGAGTAGGACTGGAAATTGGAAATCAGCACGTCAAGGGTCATCTTGATGGAATTGATTGGATTGCCGATCTCGTGGGCCAGGTGGAAGAAAAGGCGGTCGTACGCGTTTGTCACATCGGAGAATTGGGCGATTCGCTGCTGGCGGGCCTGACCGGTGATGTCAGCGGCCAGGATCAATCCCAGGCTGGACCCGGAATAGTGGACGGTATAGCCGATGGTCCGCTCCTGGATGACCAGCGTCTTCTGCAGCGACTGTCCGACCTTACCGTACGGGCATTCGCGAAAGAAAAATTCCTCGGTCTGATCATATCCCGGGGGCGGAGAGGCAAACAGGCGGCGCATGGCCCGGTTTTGCCAGAGAAGGGTCCGGGATGCGTAATCAAGCAGCATGAAGCCGGAGGCAATCTCGGCGATGACCTCGGGCCATTGACGCGCGGGCATTTCGACTTTCCGTGCCATGTTCGCTTCCTTTCCCCATTTCCGCCTGCGGCCGGAGCCGGGGGGAGCTTCATTATAGGAACTAATCTTTTTTTTGCAATGGCGGATGCCGGCCGGTTGGACTTGCGCGTCTCTTTTTTTTATAATGGGACCATGCAGGAGAGAGCGAGGAAAGAATGGGAGCGATTCCTGTCCCTCCCGGTTCCCAACGATTCCCGGCACGCCCAGCTGGCGGACACGATCGGGGTCCACCTGCAGGGAATGATCCTCGGCTACACCATCCTGGCCACGGCATTGGGGATTGTCCTGCGCTGGCCCGTCACCCGCTGGGCGGCGATGACCGGCGTGCCATTGGCGGTCAACGCCGGGATCCTGATGCTGGCCCGGAAAGGCCGGTGGCGCGCGGCCGCTTGGGCGCTGGCGGTCGAGTACGGGTTGCTGGTCCTTTCCTTCGCCATCGTTCCGGGCGGGATCGGAGCGCGCGCCGCCTGGGCTTTCTTCATCGTCGTGTTCAGCGCCGGGATGCTGCTGGGCCGCCTGGCCGGCCTGCTGGCCGTCGTTCCGTGCAGCTTGGCCACCCTGGCGATCGCCCGCTTCTGCCGTCCGCCATCGCCGCATCCTCTGGCCTTCTGGCTGATCAACACGCTGCTCCTGGGGCTGATGGCGTACCTCCAATACGTGGCCGTCGGGAGCGCCCGCAGGACGCAGGCCCGGTTGCAGGAGGAGCGGCGCGCCCGGCGGCGCACCGAGGAGAACTGGCAGGAGTGCCGGCGGCGGCAGCAGGAAATGCTCGACGCCCTGCCCTTCGGGATCTTCGAGGCCGACCTGCAGGGGACCGTGACCCAGGCCAACCGGGCGTGCCTGGACGCCTTCGGCTTCGATCAGGAGGATCTCGCGGCCGGGATCAATTTCTATGCCCTCGTGGACGATTGCGACCAGCCGCGCGTCCGGGAGAACGCCGAGATCATCCGCGCGGGCGGCTCGGTGCCGTTCCCCGAGTACCGTGTCCGGCGCAAGGACGGCCGCGCGTTCACGGCGCTGATCCAGACGCGGTGCGTTCACCCCGACGGCGAGCCGGCCAAACTGCAAGGCAGCCTTGTCGATATCAGCGACCGGAAGCGGATCGAGGAGGAGCGAGAGCTCGGCATCTCGCTGCTGACGGCCACCCTCGAGTCAACGGCCGACGGCATCCTGGCCGTCGCCATGGATGGGCGCATACGCCATTTCAACCAGCGCTTCATGGATATGTGGCGCATCCCCCCGGACCTGTTGGCCTCCGGGCTGAACGAACAAGCCCTGACCTTCGTGTCCGTGCAGCTGTCCGATCCGGAGCGGTTCCTCGAGTGCACCCGGGGATTGGACGCCGACCCGCTTGCCGAGAGCTTCGACCTGCTGGAATTCAGGAACGGCCGCTTCTTCGAGCGGTATTCCCGGCCGCTGCTCCTCGCTGGCCGCCCCATCGGCCGGGTGTGGAGCTTCCGCGACGTGACCGAAAGCCGGAGGGCGGAGCGGGAGATCGCGGCCTGGAAACAACGCTTCGAGAACGCGGTCGCCGCCTCCAACCAGGTTTTTTATGAACTGGAATTCGCATCCGGGCGGATCGTGTGCAGCGGCAGCATCCACTCGGTGCTGGGATATGATATCAATGAAACGGACTATTCCGGCTGGAAGGACATGGTCGCCCCCGAGGATCGCGAGGAATCCTTCCGCTTGATGGAAGAGTCGATGCGCACGGGGGCGACGTTCGTGCATGAGTACGGCTTGCGTCATGCCCGGGGACACTACGTGTGCATGCTCGACCGCGGATTCGTCACCCGCGATGCCTCGGGCCGGCCCCAGTGCATGATCGGCATGCTGGAGGACATCAGCGAGCGCAAACGGGCCGAATTGGCCATTACGGCGAGCGAAAAGCGCTATCGCGCACTGTTCGAGACCGCCGGAGACGCCATCTTCCTGCTCCATGGGAGCCGCGCCGTCGAGTGCAACGACAAAACCCTCGAGCTTTTCGCCTGCAGCCGGGGCGAGTTCTCGACCGCCGACTTCAGGAGCTTTTCCCCGGAAAAGCAGCCGGACGGCCGCATTTCCCGGGAAGCGCTCGAGAAAAGGCTTGAGGCGGCCTTGGCCGGCAAGCAACAGCAATTCGAGTGGCTTCATCGCCGCGCCAACGGCATGACCTTCCCCGCCGAGGTCACCCTGAAGCGCCTGGAACTCAGCACGGGCATGCTGCTGCTCGCCGTGGTGCGCGACATCTCCGACCGCCGCCTGCTGGAGGACCAGCTGCTGCAGGCACAGAAGATGGAGGCCATCGGCATCCTGGCGGGCGGCGTGGCCCACGACTTCAACAACATCCTCTCGACCATCGTCGGCTACGCCACCATGCTGCAGACGAAGGTCGCGGAGAACCGGACGCTGAAGGAGTACGCCGAGCACATCCTCCTGTCGACCGAGAGGGCGACGAGCCTGACCCACAGCCTGCTGGCCTTCAGCCGCAAGCAGGAGGTCGAACTTCGCCCGGTCGAGGTCAACGACGCCATCCGCGCGTTCCACGGTATCCTGGCCCGGCTGATCGGCGAGGATATCGTGTTCAGACTGGAGCTGGCCGACCAGGACCTGGTGGTGGCGGCGGATCCTCGCCAGCTCGAGCAGGTGCTGATCAACCTGGCCACCAACAGCCGGGATGCCATGTCCCAGGGCGGAACGCTGACGGTTTCTACCTCGGCCGTCCGGCTGGACGAGCCCAGCGGCGAGATTCCCGCCGGCGACTTCGCCCGGATCATGGTCCGCGACAACGGCAGCGGCATCGATGAGTCGCTGAAGTCGCGCGTGTTCGAGCCCTTTTTCACCACCAAGCCGGCTGGGCATGGGACCGGCCTAGGGCTGGCGATCGTCTACGGCATCGTCAAGAAGCACGGCGGTTTCATCAACTTCGAGAGTTCCCCGGGCCGCGGCACGGCCTTCCGCATCCATCTGCCGCTGAGCGTTGCCGAGCGCGTCCCCAGCCCGCCTAGCAGGGAAGAATGGGCCGTCCGGGGGACGGAGACGATCCTGCTGGTCGAGGACGAGGCCGCCGTGCGCCAGGTGATGCGCGCCGTCCTCGAGGAATTCGGATACCGGGTGATCGAGGCCAAGGACGGCAAGGAGGGAGTGGCCCTGTTTCTCCGCGAGCGCAACCGGGTGAACCTGGTCTTGTGCGACCTGATCATGCCCGGGATGAACGGCCGCGACACGGTCAACGAGATCCGTGGCTGCCGGGCCGGGGCCAAGGCGATCTTCGTCAGCGGGTACGCGGCGGACGTCATCACCCAGAAGGGCGTCGTGGGCGGGGACGTGCCCCTGCTGCTGAAGCCGGTCAAGCCGATGGAACTGCTGGCCTTGGTCCGCCAGGTACTCGATTCCTGAGAACGGCGTCCCGGCCGGAGTGATTTGCATTTCCCCGCGGATAGCGGCTATAATTGGCCAGATGACCCTGAAGTTTCCCCGTCTTCCCCGGCTTCTAGCCGGGGCACCGGTCTTCGCCGATGCGGACCGCACCCTGCTCGCGCGCCGGGTCTTCCTGATCGTTCGCGCCTTCATCTTTTCCTCGGCGCTCCTGCAGCTGGCGCTGATCGCCCTGCACCCGCGCATCACCGCCTATTGGCTGGCGATGCTTTTGGGCT
>JAKLEC010000025.1 GCA_022711715.1 Acidobacteriota bacterium | reverse complement strand
TGCACGATGATCAGCTCGTAGCCCTTGCGCACGATCTCGACCATGAGCTGGGCCGCCTTCTGGGCGTTGCGGTACTGTTCCCTGGCCGTGCCCTTTTCGCCGGCCTCCAGCATGGCGTTGCCGCCGAAGGCGATCAAAGCAAGTTTCTTTCTCATCTTCTCCAGCCCCGAAAATAGGCGGCCGCCCCCCGCGGGGGGCGGCCGGCCGGGTTCCCTCGCGGGGACGCTATTTCTTGAACTTCTTGGCCAGGATCTGCTCCAGGTTGGGCGAGCCGATCTCCTGGAGCTCGTAGCCGACGCGCACCGTGGGCTTCTTGAACTTGACGATGCGGCCCAGGTCGATGGGCGTGGCGATGACGATCAGGTCGCAGTCGACCTTGTTGATGGTCGCCTCCAGGTCCTTCATCTGCTTGGCGCCGTAGCCCATGGCCGGCAGCAGCACGCCGATCCCCGGGTACTTGCGGTAGGTCTCGGCGATCGTGCCCACGGCCCAGGGACGCGGGTCGACCAGCTCGGCGGCGCCGTACTTCTGGGCGGCCATGATGCCGGCGCCGTACTTCATCTCGCCGTGGGTCAGGGTCGGGCCGTCCTCGATGACGAGCACGCGCTTGCCGCGGATCTTCTCGCCGTCCTTCACCAGCAGCGGCGAGGCGGCGTCGACGACGATGGCCTTGGGGTTGAGGGCGCGGATGTTGTTGCGCACCAGCAGGATGTCCTGCAGGTTGGCGGTGTCGATCTTGTTGATGACGATGACGTCGGCGCGGCGGAAGTTGACCTCGCCGGGGTAGTACTCGCGCTCGTGGCCGGCGCGGTGCGGGTCGGCGACGACGATCTCCAGGTCGGACTTGTAGAAGGGGAAGTCGTTGTTGCCGCCGTCCCAGAGGATGACGTCGGCGACCTTCTCGGCCTCGCGCAGGATGGCGCCGTAATCGACGCCGGCGAAGACGATGACGCCGTTCTCGATGTGGGGCTCGTACTCCTCCATCTCCTCGATGGTGCACTTGTGCCTGGCCAGGTCGGCTTTGGTGACGTACTTCTGCACCTTCTGGGCCACCAGGTCGCCGTAGGGCATGGGATGGCGGATGGCGGCCACCTTCTTGCCCATGGCGATCAGGATCTGGGAGACGCGGCGGGTGGTCTGGCTCTTGCCGCTGCCGGTGCGCACGGCGCACACGGAGACGACGGGCTTGCTGCTCTTGATCATCGTCTCGCGGGGCCCGAGCAGGATGAAATTGGCGCCGGCGGCCTGCACCTCGGCGGCCTTGTCCATGACGTAGGTGTGGCGCACGTCGCTGTAGGCGAAGTACACGTCCTCTATGCCGAGCTTGTGGATCAGCTCGACCAGCTCCGACTCGGGGTAGATGGGGATGCCCTGCGGATAGTACTCACCGGCCAGCTCGCGGGGGTACTTGCGGCCGGCGATGTCGGGGATCTGGGTGGCCGTGAAGGCCTTCACCCGCACCTCGGGGTTGTTGCGGAAAAACACGTTGAAATTATGGAAATCTCTTCCTGCCGCTCCCATGATCAAAGCGTTGCGCATCAAATCCTCCTGTTTATTTGTTGTTTGATTTCGCAGTGGAAATGAGCACTAATTATAATCAATATTTGCCCGGGTGTCAATCATTCACACGCCTATCGCCCGGCCTTGGTGTGTAAAAATGATACAGGTTTAATAAATTCGGTGTACGGCATACGGCAGACGGCTTACGGCAATCGCAATTTCACGATCTCGAGCCAAGTGAATATCGGCCAAGGTACCGACAAGACATCTAATTCGAAAATTGAGACTTGGATTCATTTGGAATTTGGTGCTTGGATATTGGTGCTTTGTTTTTCCGTTTGCCGTGCGCCGCATGCCGTATGCCGATTTCCAGCCAAATCTTGACTGCAGTTGCGCTGTTGCCTATACTGGAGCCATGAATTCCCCAAAAACGCCGTCCGCTGAGCCGATTCTGGTCACCGGCGGCGCCGGCTACATCGGTTCGCACGTGGTGCGCGACCTGGACGCAAAGGGATACTTCCCGGTCGTGCTCGACGACCTGTCGTCGGGCCACGCCGAGGCGATGCTATGCGGCGAGCTCGTGCGCGGCGACGCCGGCGACACGGAGCGGGTCGGCGCCCTGATCCGCGCGCGCGGCATCCGCCGCGTCCTGCACTTCGCCGCCTTCATCCAGGTCGAGGAGTCGGTCGCCGAGCCGCTGAAATACTACGAGAACAACTCGTTCAACTGCCTGCGCCTGCTGAAGGCCTGCCTGGCCAGCGGCGTGAAGAGCTTCATCTTCTCCTCCAGCGCCGCGGTCTACGGCATTCCCGGGACGATCCCGGTGGCCGAAACGGCGCCGCTGCTGCCCATCAACCCCTACGGCGCCTCCAAGCTGGTCAGCGAGATGCTGCTGCGCGACGCCGCCGCCTCCCGTCCCGGCTTCCGCTACGTCGCCCTGCGCTATTTCAACGCCGCCGGCGCCGACCGGCTGGCCCGCCTGGGCCAGGACTACCGCAAGCCGACCCACCTGCTCACGCGGGCGCTCAAGACCGCCCTGGGCCGGTTCCCGTGCCTGGAGGTCTTCGGCGACGACTACCCCACCGCCGACGGCACCGCCGTGCGCGACTACATCCACGTCGACGACCTGTCGTCGGCCCACCTGAAGGCGCTGGAGTACCTGGAGAACGGCGGGGAAAGCCGCGCCTTCAACTGCGGCTACGGCGTCGGCCACTCCGTCCTCGACGTGGTCGCCGCGGCCAAGCGGGTGACGGGGATCGACTTCCCCGTGGTCCATGCCGCCCGCCGGCCGGGCGACCCGGCGGCGCTGGTCGCCGACCCGGGACTGATCCGCCGCGAGCTGGGCTGGGCGCCGCCCGTCCCGGCGCTGGACGAGATCGTGGCCAGCGCCTGGAAATGGGAGCAGAAACTGGCCGCGCGAAAAAATTGAAAAAGGTCCGCATGAAAAAGCAATTCGCCTTTCTTGCGCTGGCGTGCGCAGCGGCGGCGGTCGTTTTTGGCGCGAAACACCCTCCGGACGTCCGCTGGCGCGAGATCGGCCGCAACGGCATCACCGTCATCTTCCCGGCCGGGCGCGGCGCCGAAGCCGCCGAGGCGCTGGCCGTTGCCGGGGCAATGAATGGCAAACTGGCCCGTTTCTGGGGCTTTTCCCTGCGCGGGCGGACGCGCATCGTTTTAAGCGACTTCAGCGACGACGCCAACGGCTTCGCCTCCTTCTACCCCTACAACCTGGTCGGCGTCGACCTGGCCGAGCCGCCCCCCGACTCGGAGATCGCCGCCAGCCGCGGCTGGCTCGACCTGGCCCTGGCCCATGAGATGACCCACCTGTTCACCCTGAACGACGGCGCGCCGCCATTCGTCCTGGGCCGCCGCCTGTTCGGGACAAACCCGGCATTCTTTCCCACCGCGCAACTCCCGCCCTGGGCGATCGAGGGGCTGGCCATCGAGGGCGAGTCCCGTTTCACCGGCGAAGGCCGCCTGAACCGCGCCCCCTACCGGCTGATGCTGGACGCGGCCCGCCGCGACGGCCGCTTCCCCTCCTGGCGCTCCCTGGCCGGGGTGCCGGCGGCCTGGCCCGGCGGTACGTCCAAGTACCTGTTCGGCGCCGGGTTCATGGAGTTCCTGGCCAATCAGAGCGGCAGCGCCGGCCTGCGCCGCTACGTGCAACGTTTCTCCAGCCGCATCCTCACCCTGGGCGCGAGCCGCGACTTCCGGAAGCTTTTCGGCAGGCCCCTGGGCGAACTCTGGGACGAGTACCGGGAGGGGAAAGGCCCGCGGCGGAGGCCGGAAGTCGAGCCGCTCACGAAGGACGGATTCGCCAACCGTTACCCCTGCTCGCTGGCCGACGGCGCCCTGGCCTACTACCACCGCGATTACCGAAGCCGGGGCGAGGTCCGCCTCATCGACCGCGCCGGCAGGGAGCATGTGCTCTTTAAAAAGGACGCGGTCGGCTCCCTGGCCGCCGGCCCCCGGGACAGGCTGCTCCTGTCGGCAACGGAGCTGTACCGCTCGTTCCGCGACTTTTCGGACCTCTACGAATATGACCTGAAAACGGGAAACTTGAAGCGGCTCTCGAAGGGAAAGCGGCTGTCGTGTCCCGCCCCGGTGCCGGCGCGGCCGGGCGAGCCCGAGCGGATCTATTGCGTCGAACGCCGCAACAACCGCAGCCGCCTGGCCCTCTTCGATCCCAACACGGGTAGAGCGCGCTCCATCTCCATGGGTTTCGCCGGCATGGCCCAGGCGGCCGTTTCTCCCGACGGGGCACGGATCGCCGCGGCGGCCAAGCCCGTGGGCGGCCCCTGGGGGATCGCCGTGTTCCTCTCCGAGAGCGGCAGCCTGGAGAGCTTTCTCTCGCTGGCCGGCAGCGATATGAGCCAGCCGCGCTGGCTGGCGGACGGGAAGCTGCTCTTCATCGTGACCGGCCGCGAGACCTCGTTCCTGGCCGCCTGGTCCAGGGAGGCGGGCGGCGCCTGGCGCCTCGATGAGCCGCGTCTGGCCGGTGCGCGGCAGTTCGACCTTTCCGCCGACGGCCGGCAGGTCCTGTTCGCCCATTACACCGGCCGCGGCGAGGAGATCGCCAGGGTCCCGGCCGAATTCATCCCGCAATCGCCGCTGGAAATTTCCGTGGCATCGGGAATTTCCGATGCTAGAACCGCGGCGGTTGCCGCTACGGCGTCCGCCTCGCGCCCCTACCGCTTCTGGCGCGACCTGCTGCCCCGCTGGTGGTCGCCGGCGCTGCGCCCAGGCGGCGACGAGGTCCAGGCCGGCGCCATGACCGGCGGCCAGGACGCCCTCGGCATCCATTCGTGGCAACTGGAGGGGTACTACGGCCTGGACAGCCGCCGGGGCAACTTCCTGTTCCGTTATGCCTTCGACGGCCTGTTCCCGACCCTGTCGGTTTTCCTAGGCAGCACCGTGGAATACGACCGCGACTGGGACGAGTCGATCCGCACCCGCGAGCTGACCCTGGCCTCGCTGTGGCCGCTGCGCCTGCGCAAGCGCTCGCAGTTCCGCGCCTACGCCGACCTGCACCTGGAAAAGAGAACCCGCATCTTCGGCGGCCATGAGGACGTCATGGGCGACATCCGCAACGGCTTCCGCCTGGGACTGGGATTCAACTCGGCCCGTGAATACTACGACTCGATCTCCCCAGCCGACGGGGCGTCCCTCGCGATCCAGGGGACCATCCAGCCGTCTTTCATGGGCAACGAACTGGCCAGCGCCGCCATCCAGGCCGACTTGCGCATCTACCTGCCGCTCCTGCGTCCCGGCGTCCTGGCCCTGCGCCTGGCCGCCGCCAAAAACTGGAAGCCTGGCCTGCGCTATTACGACATGGGCGGCTTCGTGGCCGAGAGCGGGCTGGGGAGCAGCCACCCCTTCCGGCTGCTGCGCGCCTTCGCGACAAACGAGTTCCACGGCGACGAGGGCTGGCAGTTCAACGCCGAGTACCGCCTGCCGCTTTTCCGCATCAACCGCGGCATACTCCCCTCCCTGGCCCTGGACCGCATCTGGCTGCGCCCCTTCCTCGACCTGGGGCGGCTGGCCTTCAGCTACCACTCGTACCGGGTCGTCATGCCGGTCATGGTCGCCGCAGGCGGCGAGGTCATGCTGCGCCTGGCCGTGGGCGGCGCCGCCACCGCCGACATCGCCATCGGCTTCGCCCGCGGCTCAGGGCCCCGTCGCCAGGAAATGATCTATTTCGGGGCCGGCGGCAGTTTCTAGCCAGGCTCCGTGACGCGCAACGCGTGACGCGTGACGAGTAACAGCATTGAACAGCGCTTGGTTTGCGGCATACGGTATACAGTGGACGGAAAAGGCCAAATTCCAAGCATCAAGCAGCAAATCACAAATGAGTTCCGATACACTATGACCAAATGACCCAAATAAAGACACCGAAAGGGCTTTGGTTTCGGACATTGGAATCTGGAACTTGGGATTTATTTGGAATTTGGTGTCTGGAGTTTGGTGCTTTGATTCTTCCCGTCTGCTGTACGCCTAATTCTCATCTTTCTCGTCACGCGTCACGCGTTACGCGTCACGATTGCTTGATTTTCCGCTAAGGCATAGAATCGAGCCAACGGGAGGTGGAGGATGGGAACCTATGTGCTGATGACCAAGATGACCCCGGAGATCTCGGCCGACCTGAAGCGCCGCGGGGCCATCGGCAAGGAGTGGAAGAAGAAGGTGGACAAGCTGTGCCCCGACGTGAAGTGGCGGGCGCACTACGCGCTGCTGGGCCCCTACGACTTCATGGACATCTACGAGGCAAAGAACGACGAGACGGCGGCCAAGGTCTCGCTGCTCAGCCGCGCCAACGGCGCGCTCAAGGCCGAGAGCTGGCCGGCCATCGAGTGGGGCCGCTTCGTCAAGATCACCAAGGAGGTCGGCATTTAGCTGACAGAGCTTGAGCGATGAGTGAATAGTGATTGGTAACGGCAATAGACAGCCCAAGCCCCGTTTTTTTACTAATCACTAATTACTAATCACTATTCACTTACGATGCCCTCGTGTGAACGAGAAGAGGTGCAGAATGGAACGCAGTCGCTTTTTTGGCCTTCTTTTTGCAACGGTCCTGGCTCTTTGCCTGTTCACTGCCGGGTGCCAAGACGTCACCCAAGAGATGGATTCTCCCCTGTCGCCCCCTGCCTGGATACAAGGCTCATGGGCGGACCAGGGCTACATCCAACGGAGCGTGAACGGCAAGCGCTGGGTGTTCACCAAGGACAACGCCGTCTGGCACGACTACATGTACGGAATGCCGCATCTCGCCCCCTGGGATTATTATCAGTTTTACCTGGACCACCTGTCGGACAAGTCGTCCTTCCGCTACGAATTGACCGACCTCTCCTCGGACGCGTACTATGAGATCAAGGAGATATTCGCCGCCGCGGGGGAAACCGATCCAAGCCCCAAATACCTGAGGTTCATCAAGCTGACGCCCGCCACCTTCCGTTTCAAGATCTTGGCCAATGGCAGCCTGGCCGACTACGGCGTTTACACGAAGGAATAGCGGCGCCCAAGAGGCCGGCATTTGACTTCGCGGGCTGTGTGAGTAGTGAATAGTGAATCGTGATTAGCAACCGCAATGGAGAGGCTTTTCCTGGTTTCTTTCTAATCACCAATCATTTTTCGCTGAGCTCATCGCGATCGTGATTGGCGATTCGCGATTTGTAGCCGCAATGGACCATCCAAGTGCCGTTCTCCTTCTAATCACGAATCACTAATTACTAATCACTGAGGTTTCTTTTTTACCCTTGACAGCGGGCCGGCTTGCCGCTACATTGCCCTCCATGGCGAAGAAGGGAAAGAAGAAGCGCCGCTCTCCGTTCCTGCGCGCCGCCGTTGTCGTGCTGGCGCTGCTGCTGGCCGCGGGCGCGGTCTTCTGGCTTACCCTGCCATCGGTCGCGGGGCTGGTGAAGGAGACGCCCGGGGAAACGGCCATGATGCGCTTCCGCGCCGAACAGGCCAGGCAGCAGGGCCGGAAGGCGCGCCGCAGCTGGAGGCGCGTGCCGCTGTCGCGCATGGCGCCGCACCTGATCCAGGCGGTGCTGATCGCCGAGGACGACAAGTTTTACGCCCACGAGGGCTTCGACTGGGAATCGATGCGCAAGGCGCTGGAGGACAACGTCAGGAAGGGGCGCGTCCTGCGCGGCGGCTCGACCATCACCCAGCAGCTGGCCAAGAACCTCTTCCTCGACCCGCAGCAGAGTGTCCTGCGCAAGCTGCGCGAGGCGGCCATCGCCTGGAAGCTGGAGCGGGCGCTGAGCAAGAAGCGCATCCTGGACCTTTACCTCAACCTGATCGAATGGGGCGAGGGCGTCTACGGCGCCGAGGCGGCCGCGCGCGCCTGGTTCTCGCTGCCGGCGGCGGAGCTCTCCCTGGCGCAGTCCATCCGCCTGGCCTCGATCCTGCCCAACCCGCGCCGCTTCTCGGCCCTGGACGAGCGCAGCCCGCGGCTGAACCGCAAGCGGCGCCTCATCGCCCAGCGCATGCTGCGCCGCCGCTGGATCAGCCAAGACGCTTATGATCAGGCCTTGCGGGAGATGGGGCTAGGATCCTAACGACCAATCGTGACGCGTAACGCGTAACGCGTGACGAGCAACAGCCCTATTGGCGAAGTCAGCCTTGACGCATAAAAATCTACAAATCGAAATCCGATCTCAAGGACCAAGGCCTGCAAATGCCATTTCTCAATTGGGGCCATTGGGTTATTCAATGTAGGGGCTTGGACTTCGGATTATTCCTTCCTGCGGCATTGCGGAGATCGTTTTATTGCGGCTCCTTGTCACGCGTTACGCGTCACGCGTCACGAAGATCCGCCGCAGTTCGTTTAATTTGGATAAAGCTCTTTCCACCACTCCGGCTCGTTCTTGAGCCAGCGGTCGAACCAGGCCATGATCGTCTGCAGCCAGCGCAGGCGCTGCGGCGGCGTCAGCACGAAATGCTGCTGGCCGGGGAAGGTGACCAGCGCCGCCTCCTTGCCCAGCAGCCTGAGGGCGGCGTACATCTGGTAGCTCTCGCCCGGCGGCACGTTGTTGTCCTCCTGGCCGTGCAGCAGCAGCAGCGGCGTCTCGATGCGCTCGGCCATGAACAGCGGGCTGTGCCCGACGTAGATGTCCTTGCGGTTCCAGGGGAAGCTGCCGGCGCTGGCCACGCCGCTGTAGCCGTAACCCCAGTCGCCCACTCCCCAATAGGAGGCGAGCGAGCTGATGCCGGCGTGGGAGACCAGGCCGGCGAACCGCTTCGTCTTGGTCGCCAGGTACTGGGTCATGAAGCCGCCGTAGGAGGCGCCGATGGCGCCGACGCGGCGGTTGTCGATGTAGGGGCGGGTGCGCAGCAGCTCCTCGACGCCGCGGATGATGTCGTCGGAGGCCTTCTCGCCCCAGTCGTTGACATGAACGCTGGAGAACTCCTGGCCGTAGCCGACGCAGCCGCTGGGCTGGATCACGCACACGACGTAGCCGTTGGCCGCGTACCAGTCCTTGGGATAGCGGCCGCCGAAGCCGCGGCCGATCGGCGTGGTGCCGCCGTAGTAGTTGACGATGCACGGCCACAGGCGCGCCGGGTCGAAGTCGGGCGGGAACAGCAGGTAGCCGCCGACGGTGCGGCCGGCCTGGGTCTTGAAGCTCCAGTTCTCGTGGCGGCCGAAGCGCACGCCGGCGAAGCGCCCGCGGTTGTAGTCCTTGAGCACGCGGCCGCCGCCACCCAGGTCGAGAACGTAAAGCTTCTGCGGCGCGCCCAGCCCCGAACCCGAGTAGGCCGCGCGGCCGGCGCGCGACCAGCTGACGGACTCCACGGCGTCGCAGCCGGTCTCCAGGCGGGCGAACTTGCGCTCCGCCGGCGAGCCACGGTACAGGCGCTCGTAGTCCTGGTCGGTCACCTTCAGGTACAGGCTGCCGTTGGGATGCCAAAAGGCCTCGTCGATCGAGGGGGCGAAGGCGCGGCTCAGCGCCTCGGCCTTGCGCGTGCGCAGGTCGAATACATAGGCCTGGTGATCGAAGTCGTTGGGCAGCGTCTCCTTGGGCAGGGTGCTGCCCAGGCCGGAGAACGCCGATGGGCCGCCGATGAGCAGCAGGCGGCGCGAGTCGGGCGCCCAGGCGAATTCTTCGATCCAGGGGTCGTCGAGCAGCTTCTCGCGCTTGCCCGAAGCCAGGTCGTGGAGCACGGCCAGGTTGCGGTGGAAGGGGCGGGTCTTGGGATCTTCCACGGTGGAGACCAGCAGCAGCGAGCGGTTGTCGGGGCTGATGAGCACCCGCGAGAAATTGTCGCCGAAGCCCGACAGCGGCTGCCGCGCTCCAGATGCCGGCTGGAACAGGGTGAGGGCCAAGCGCGGCTCGGGGACGCGGAAGCGGTCGTCAAGCCCGCGCACCTGGCGGTAGGGCTTTTCCTCGTCCGCCTGCTCGGAGGTCGCATAGACGGCGAAGGAGCCGTCATCGGCCCACCACCAGGAGGAGAAGTTCTTGACCCCCTCCAGCAGCGTGCGGCTGGAGCGGTCGTCGAGGTCGTATTGGCAGAAGCGGGTCTGGCCGTCCTCCGTGCGGGTGAAGGCGAAGCGCCGCGAGCCGCCCAGCCATGCGAAGTCGGCGACGCCTCCCAGCTCCAGCGAGGAGAAGACGCGCCCGCCGCCGGCGGCATCCAGCACCTCGAGCCAGCGCGTCGCCGTCTTGGCGCCGCGCTCCAGCCGGCTCAGCGCCACGGCGACCCGGCGGCCGTCGGGCGAGATGGAGACGCGGTCGATGTTCACGGCGTACAGCACGTCGTCCATAGTGGTGCGCCGGCCGGGCTCCAGGCTGGCTAAGGGAGGCTGTCCCTTGAAGGCCGGCTTGGGAGCCAGTGCCGCCTGCAGCGTCTGGCCTCTGCCGTTGTCCGCGGGGAGGACTCCCTTCACCAGGAGGAGGTGCTTGCCGGCCGGGAGGATCAGCGGCGAAACGCTCTTGCCGGCGGCGGCGGCGCGCGTCACCTTCTCGCCGTCGAGATAGACCCGGACCGGGAAGGCGGAGTCGAGGTTCAGGTCGGCCTGCAGCCAGCGCCTCGCCTCCAGAAAGGCGGCCAGGTAGACGATGCGCCGGGACTGCGTGCCGAGGAAGCGGGCGGCGCCGGGCTGCCATGGCAGCCGCCGGCCCGGGGTCCACTCGACGGCGCTGCCCACGCCGGGTTCAAGCTCCGCCGGCGGCAGGAAATCGTAGTCCAGCGCGGCGTCGGCGCCCAGCGTCTCGCCGCCAACGAGCGGCTCGGCCGGTCCCAAGACCAGCCAGGTGTCGATCTTGATCTCGTCCGCCCCCGCCGCCAGGGCGGGGGCCATCACCAACAGGGCCGCGACGACGGCAACGATGCGCAACTTCATGTTCATTTCCTCCGCAAGGTGGTATTATACGCCCGGAGGCAGGGAACGCGAAACGCGGCGGCCAAGCGTCCCGTTTTCGGGACACAAATGCCGGCCGGGCTTGGCAGCGGCCTTGCATTCCAAGTAGTGGCGGATGGATCCGCCCGCGGAGGACGCGATGAAGAAACGCATGCTGATCGGGCTGGCCGCGCTGGCGGCGCTGCTGCTGCTCAATTCCTGCCAGAAGATCGAATACGAGGCCTACGTGACCATCGTCAACATCGGCAACCTGCCGATGAACGCCTGGGTCAATGAAGAGCTGGCCGAGATCGCCGCCTACGACTCGCAGACCTGGGCGATCCAGCTCGAGTCCAAGGACGACAGCGTGCAGCTGCACCTGGAGGCCGAGCCCGTCGGCGGCGGCGATTATGACGACATCACGGTGATCCTGCACGGCGACCGCGACATCGTCACCTGGCTCGCGGGCTGGGACCTGGTGCAGGGGGCCAAGCCGCTGAAGAAGCAGAGCCGCGTGCTGCACGGACCCGCGCCCAGGTAATTCCAAGCCATCGTGACGCGTGACGCCCCTGAAGGCCCCCGACGAGGGGGTTGACGCGTGACAAGTAAGAATATAATTCCAAATTCCAAGCACCAAATCACGAACAAGCACCAAGAACCAATGACCCAAACGAAGGCAAGTGACACGGAAGGGCTTTCGTTTGGGTAATTGGAATTTGGAACTTGGAATTTATTTGGAGTTTGGTGCTTGTGATTTGGGATTTACTGCTTACTGTTTCAATGCGGATATGCTTTTTCACCTGCCTTGATTTCGACATCCAGGATGTTCTCTAACGGCGGCAGCGGGCAGTTGTAGGCCGGCGAGTAGTTGCACAGCGGGTTGTAGCAGCGGTTGAAGTCCAGGATGACCTCGCCGCCCTCGGGCTCCTCCAGGTCGATGAAGCGCCCCACCTCGTAGGTCTCCCGGCCGTTGGTGTCGTCCTTGAAGGGAACGAACAGGAACCTGGCGTCCGCTCCCTCCAGGCTGGTCTTCAGCGCCGTCAGCTCCAGGTCCTTGCCGTCGATGCGGAAGCGCAGCTTCCCGTAGCGGTAGAAGGTCTTCTCCAGCCTGCGCGTGGTCGTGATCTTCAGCGGCTTCATCTCCGGGAAGCGCTCGAGCCGGGCGGCGACGGCGTAGCGGCGGTCGGGCGGGTAATAGAGCAGGTGCCCGAACTGCACAACCTGCGGCCGCTCGGGATCGAAGACGATCAGCGCCAACGTGTCGGGCCCCGGGTAGGCGCCCAGCGTCAGCCGGCCGGCCGCGAACAGGTCGCCCTGCGCCAGCGCCTCGCTCTCCTGGGCCACGGGCCGCTCGCCGCGCTTGCAGGCGACGCCCGACGCGGAGCTCCAGTACCACTTTCCGTCCTTGAGCATGACGGCGAACACGGGGCCCTCGCCGGCGTCGGCGGGATTTGCCACCCTGCCGTCGCGGATGACATGGAAGGGCGCGGCCTTCCCGGCGATGGTCAGCCGCTCGCGGCCGGCCATGGGCGATGTCGCCGACGTCTTGAACTCGGCGTCCTTGTCGGCCCGCTCCTTCCGCAGCGCCTGCTCCCAGGCGAAGTCCCCGATCAGCACGGCATGGTCTCCGGGGACCTGCGCCCAGGCCAGCGCCGCCAGCAGCAGGACAGCCGGCAGCATGAAGAACCCGATCACCTTTCTTGCCTTCATGGGTTTCTCCTCAGGATTCGGAGGCGATGGCCAGCAGGTCCTGCAGGACGCCGCTGGCAGTATCCATCAGGTCGGGATTCTCCTCCAGGAGCCACAGCGGCCCCAGCATGTCGAACTCCAGGCGCAGGGCGGCGGCGCGGCCGTTGACCGCGGAGAAATAATGGCCGGCCTCCACCTCGCGCGGCTTCACCTCGGCGCGCACCCGGCCATTCTCGCGCCAGGCGCGGCAGACCAGCTTGATCCTCCTGCCCGCGGCCCTGGCCCGGGCCACGTCATCCGCAGTGACGCCGGTGATGCCCCGGCGGTCGACGCGCAGCGGGTCGATGCCGGCGTCCATGAAGAAGTTGGCCAGCACCGAGACCTTGGCCGAGGAGTCCCAGCCCTCCAGGTCGTTGGCCGGGTCGGCCTCGGCGAAGCCCAGCTGTTGCGCCGTCTTCACCGCGCTCGCCATGCTCTCCCCCGCCTCCAGCCGCGAGAGGACGAAGTTGGTGGTGGTGTTGAAGATGCCGGAGATCCCGGTCACGTTCAGCCCGCGCAACGCGCGCCCCAGGCAGAAGATGGGCGTGCCGTCCATCACCGCGCTCTCGAACAGGAAGCGGACGTTCTTCTTCCGCGCCAGGGCGGCCAGCTCGGCGTAGGCGAAGGCCGCCGGTCCCTTGTTGGCCGTGGCCACGTGCCGTCCCCGCTCCAGCGCCGCGCGCACGTGGGCCATGGCCAAGCCGCCGCGGCCGGCGATGTCCAGGGTCGAGATCTCCACCAGGGCGTCATAGTCCAGGGTCTCCAGCGCCTGCAGCGCGGTCATGGGCGCGGCCGGGAAGCCGCCCTGCTCCCGGTACTGCGCCAGGGCCCGGCCCAGGTCGATGCCCTTGGGGTCAACCAGCCCGCCGTGGCGGCCGGTGACGATGGCCACCGGCTCCAGTTCCAGCCCCGCCAGCCCCGGGTACCTGTCCCGCTCCCCGGTCAGCATGGCAGCCATCTTCTGGCCGACGTTGCCGAAACCCGCCATCACCACACGCAGCTTTTTCCTTTTCATCTCCACATTTTAAAGGAAAAAGTAAAAAGGAAAAAGGTAAAAGTAAGAAAAAGCGCTGCCAGTGCCCGCCGCAATTTTCGGCTCATTGCCTGCTTCATCACTTTTTCCTTTTACCTTTTACCTTTTTCCTTAATAGTGTTTCCAGAACTCCTTGACCCCTTCCCCGTAAACCCTTATAATGAGTCCAGCGATCACTAAGGAGACCGGCCATGTTTGGAAGCCTCGGAATCTGGGAAATTTTGCTGATAGTCGTGGTCATCGCCCTGCTGTTCGGCGGCAGGAAGCTCCCCGAGCTGGGCAAGGGCCTGGGCCAGGGGATCCGCAACTTCAAGAACGCCGTCAAGGGCGAGGAAAAGGGCAAAGACGACGGCAAGGATGAGAAGGGTAATTGAGGACCTGGTCGAGAAGCGCAAGGCCAGGCAGGAGGAGCTGAGGGCCGCCCTGCGCGAGCTGGCCGGAGCGCTCGGCAAGCGGAACTGGCCGCGCCGGAACGACGCAAGCGTCGCGGAGCGCGTCACCCGCCTGCAGGAGGTCCTGGAAGCGTACGTCACCGCCCAGGACAAGGAGTGGGACGCCTATGCCGGCAACCACGCCACCACGGTGTTCAAGTCGCTGGAGTGGAAGATCGAGAAGCTCGAGGCCGAGTATTCCAACCTGAGGACGCTGCTGGCGGGCTTCGCCCAGCTGGAGAACCGCCTGGACCGGCTGCTGGACGGGCTCGACCGCCGCGCGGACGCCGGCACGGCCGCCGGCCTGCGCGAGGTCAAGGAGCGGCTCTCGCCGCTGCAGTATGCCGACTTCGAGAAGCGCTTCCGCGGCAGCCGCGGGGAGATCGCCGGCCGTCTCTCCGCCTACCTCGGCCATTTCCCGCCCGACGGCGAGGTGCTGGACATCGGCTGCGGCCGCGGCGAGTTCCTGGCCCTGCTGCGCGACAGCGGCCGGCGCGGGCTGGGGCTGGACCTCTCCGACTCCATGCTCGCCGAGGCGCGCGACCAGGGCCTGGAGTGCATCAAGGCCGACGCCCTGGAGTTCCTCAAGGCCAGGCCCGCGGCCTCGCTCGACGGCGTGTTCTCGGCGCAGGTCGCCGAGCACCTCGAGCCCGAGTACCTGCGCCGCCTGGTCTCCGAGTGCTTCCGCGTCCTGCGCCCGGGAGCGCCCCTGCTGCTGGAGACCGTCAACCCGCTGAGCCTGTTCGCCCTGAGCCGCATCTACTTCCTCGATCCCGGCCACGTGCGGCCGCTGCATCCCGAGTACCTGCGCTACCTGCTGGAGAGCTCGGGCTTCGCCGCCGTCGAGGTTTTGTTCGGGCCCGAGCCGGCCGGCGAGAGGCTGGCCGAGGTCGACCCCTCGGCGCCGCAGGCGCTGGCCTTCAACGGCAACGTCGACCGCCTGAACCGCCTGCTCTTCGGCCCCAGCGACTATGCCGCCCTGGGGCGCAAACCCGGCCCGGCCCGTTCGGTGACCCCGTGACCGTCCTGGGCATCGACGTCGGCGCCGGCGCCGTCAAGAGCGCCGTCTATGGTGCGGGCGCCGTGCCCATCGCGAGAGGCGAGCAGGAGACGGCGCGCTCCTACGCCGGCCTGATCGAACAGCTGCGCGGCATCATCGCCGCCGCCCGGCGCGACCACGGCGTGGCGGCGGCGGGCGTCGGCGTCCCCGGGTTCCTCTCGCGGCCGGCGGGAGTCATCGTGCGCTCGCCCAACATGCGCTTCCTGGACGGCGCTCACCTGGAGCGGGACCTGGCCGCCGCCGCGGGCCTGCCGCTGCGCGTGGAGAACGACGCCAATGCCGCCGCCCTGGGCGAGTACCTGGCCCTGGAGGGCGGGCGTCCCGACCCCTTCGTGCACCTGACCCTGGGCAGCGGCATCGGCTCGGGCATCGTCGCGGGCGGCACGCTGATGCGCGGCGCCTGCGGCCTGGCCGGCGAGCTGGGCCACCTGCTGGTCAGCCCCGCCGGGCGCCCCTGCGGCTGCGGCAACCGCGGCTGCGCCGAGACCGAGAGCTCCGCCGCCGGCATCGTCGCCAGCTACCGCGAGTACGCGGGCGAGGGCGGCGACCTCGACGCCGCCGGCGTCTTCGCCCGGCGCCAGCGCGGCGACGGGGCGGCCCAAAAGGCCTTCGACCGCGCCGGCCGCTTCCTGGGCGTGCTGCTGGCCCAGATCGTCTACGCCCTGAATCCCGGGCTGGTCAGCGTCGGCGGCGGCGTGGCCGCCGCCGGCGAAGCCCTGCTGAAGCCGGCCCGCGAGGAGCTGGCCCGGCGCGTCGTGCCGCTGGCCTGCGCCGCCACCCGCGTCGAGGCGGCGCGCCTGGGCAACGGTGCCGGCTGCGCCGGCGCGGCCGCCCTGGCCCGCGACGCCGCCCGCCACCGCTAGGACCATGAAGCACATCCGCAACTTTTCCATCATCGCCCACATCGACCACGGCAAGACCACCCTCTCCGATCGCCTGCTGGAGGCTACCCACGCCGTCGCCAAGCGCGACATGCAGGAGCAGGTGCTCGACTCCATGGACCTGGAGCGCGAGCGCGGCATCACCATCAAATCCCATTTCGTGCGCCTCACCTGGCGGGACGAGCGGGGCGAGGAGTACCTGCTCAACCTGATCGACACGCCGGGGCACATCGACTTCACCTACGAGGTCTCGCGCTCGCTGGCCGCCTGCGAGGGCGCCCTGCTGGTGATCGACTCCACCCAGGGGGTCGAGGCGCAGACCGTGGCCAACACCTACCTGGCCATGGAGAACGACCTGACCCTCATCCCGGTGATGAACAAGATCGACCTGCCCAACAACGAGCTGGACAAGTCGCTGGAGCAGATGGAGAGCATCCTGGGCATCCCGCGCCAGGAGGCGCTGATGGTCTCGGCCAAGACCGGCGTGGGCGTCGAACAGATCATCCCGGCCATCATCGCGCGCATCCCGCCCCCGCAGGGCGACGCGGCCAAGCCCCTGCAGGCGCTGATCTTCGACTCCTGGTTCGACTCCTACCGCGGCGTGATCATCCTGGTCAAGATCATCGACGGCGTCATGCGCAAGGGCGACCGGATCAAGTTCCTGTCCAACAACGCCGAGTACGAGATCAACGAGGTCGGGGTCAACACGCCCAAGCCGCAGCCGCTGGAGGCGCTGGAGGCCGGCGAGGTCGGCTACATCATCGCCAGCATCAAGAACATCGCCGAGGTCAAGATCGGCGACACGGTCACGCTGGCCCGCGAGGGGGCGGTGCCGCCCCTGCCGGGCTTCAAGGAGCCGCAGCCCATGGTCTTCGCCGGCTTCTATCCCAGCGAGGGCACCAGCCACGAGGAGCTGCGCGAGGCCATCGAGAAACTCACCCTGAACGACTCGTCGCTGACCTACGAGCCCGAGTCGTCGCCGGCCCTGGGCATCGGCTTCCGCTGCGGCTTCCTGGGGCTGCTGCACAAGGAGATCATCCAGGAGCGGCTGGAGCGCGAGTACTCGCTGTCGCTGGTGACCACCGCCCCTTCGGTGCGCTACCGCGTCGGCAAGACCGACGGCACCACCATCGAGATCGAGTCGCCGGCGCAGCTGCCCGAGCCCCAGCACTACAAGACCATCGCCGAGCCGTTCATCGAGGCCATCGTCATCACCCCCGACGAGTTCCTGGGCAACGTGCTCAAGCTGCTGCAGAACCGCCGCGGCGTCCACCGCAAGATGGAGTACATCGGCCCGCAGCGCGTCTACCTGACCTACGACCTGCCGCTGGCCGAGGTGCTCTACGACTTCTTCAACAAGCTGAAGTCGATCTCGCAGGGCTACGCCTCCTTCGACTACGAGCTGAAGGACTACCGCGAATCGCCGCTGGTCAAGCTGGACATCCTGATCAACGGCGACCCGGTCGACGCCCTGGCGGTCATCGTCCACAAGGACAAAGCCTACACCGTGGGCAACCAGCTGACCGTCAAGATGAAGGAGGTCATCCCGCGCCAGCTCTTCGAGGTGGTCATCCAGGCGGCCATCCACAAGCGCGTCATCGCCAAGACGGTGGTCAAGCCGCTGCGCAAGAACGTGCTGGCCAAGTGCTACGGCGGCGACATCTCGCGCAAAATGAAGCTGCTGGAGAAACAGAAGAAGGGCAAGAAACGCATGAAGCGCATCGGCAAGATCGACATTCCCCAGGAGGCCTTCCTGGCCGCCCTGGAATTGGAGGAGTAACCGAGTGCAGCCCCGCCATTTCCTGCTGCTGGCCACGCTGGCCCTGCTGCTGTTTACGACGGCCTGCTCCGCCCCGCGCGCGGCCCGCGACCTGCCGCCCACCTGGGTGTGGGACTGCGACCAGGACCGCATCCATCCCGGCGACGGCACGCTGAACGCCTGGGAGGGCTTCACCCTCAAGGCCGACCGCTTCGAGGCCGACGGCGAGAGCGCGCAGTTCATCCTCTGGCGCCGCCGGGCGGCTGCGGCCGAGCTGTCCGTCGAATACTCGCTGCGCGGCCGGCCGGCGACGCTGACCGTCAACGGCGGAGCCGCCGTGAAACTGGCTCCGAGCGGCGAGTTCCGCAGGCAGCAGTTCCGCGTTCCGCTTGCCGCCGGCTTCAACTTCCTGCGTTTCGCCCGCAAGGGCAAAGGCGTCCTGCAGGTCCGCTCCGTGACCGTCGGCGCGCGCGCGCCGAGGTTGCGGCCGCACCTGCGCCGCGGCGAGAGCGTCAGCCTCTTCGTGCCCGCCGGCAGCGGCCACATCGAACTGCGCGGCCGCGGCCGCGCGCGCATCGAGGAGCAGGCCCTGGACGGCGAGCCGCTGCCCGCCGTCGCCCGCGAGCGCGGCGGCGGCCTGTTCCCGCGGCGCATCCGCCACGAGCTGGCGTTGGCGCGGCCGACCACGGTGCGCGTCACCTGCCTGCGCGGCGAGCTCAGCGTCGGCGCCTTCGCCTTTACGCCGGCGCCGCCGGCGCCGCCGCCGTCCCACCCCCGCCTGCAGGGTCGGCCCGACATCACCGTCATCCTCGGCGACGCCTGCCAGCCCTCGCACCTCGGCGTGTACGGCTACGGCCGCAACACCTCGCCGCACATTGACGCCTTCGCCGCCGACGCCGTGGTCTACGAGAACGCCCACGCCAACGCCTCGTTCACCCGCTCCAGCGTGGCCACCCTGCTGACCGGCCTCTACCCCGACTCGCACAAGGTGCGCGTCCTGCAGCACGAGCTGCCGACGCGCCTGCTCACCCTGCCCGAATACCTCAACGCCAAGGGCTACCGCACCGGCATCTTCTCCTCCAGCACGGTGATCGCTCCCCACTTCGGCCTCAACCAGGGGGTGGAGCGCTTCGCCAACGTCCGCGGCCTGAAGTTCGACGGCAACAACCCCCTGCTGCTCGGCAAGTTCAGCGACTGGTGGCGGCGCGCGGAAGCCCCGCGCTTCTCCTACGTCCACTTCCTGCAGCCGCACCTGCCCACCGTGCCGCCGCCCGGCTTCCTCCTGCCCTTCGCCCACGAGGGCAAGGTCCCCGGCTACCCGCGCATGATCGAGCTGGCCGAGCGCGGCAAGCACCCCGAACGGCCCTTCGGCGCCGACGACGTGCGCGAGATCACCCTGGGCTACGACGCCAGCATCGCCTGGATGGACGGCGAGTTCGCCAAGATCATCGCCATGATCAAGGAGCGCGGGCTGTACGACGACAGCCTGATCGTCTTCCTGGCCGACCACGGCGAGGCCCTGCGCGAGCACGGCGTCGTCGGCCACGGCAGCAACGTCTACGAGGAGACCACCCGCGTGCCGCTGATCGTGAAGTACCCCCGCTCCCTGGGCCGGCGCGGCCGCGCCGCCTTCGTCTGCGAGCTGGCCGACGTCTTCCCCACCATCGCCGCCCTGTTCGGGCACGAGATCGAGCTGGACGGCCGCAGCCTGCTGTCGCGCGCCGACGCGAACGCCCTGGACGACCAGCTGGCGGTCTCGCGCTCGTTCAACCCCATCGGCCTGTACGGCATGCGCTGGCGCAACTGGTACCACATCATCAGCACCAAGACCAACCGCCAGCAGCTGTATCGCCTGGACGCCGACCCGCTCCAGGAGGTCGGCGGCCGCTACCCCCAGGCGGCGCGCTGGTTCAAGGCGCGCTTCCTCGACTGGCTCGGCCGCTTCCGCAACCGCCGCGACTTCTCGGTGGAGATGAACCTGCGCAAGCTTCCCGCCGGCGACATCGACGAGATGAAGACCCTCGGCTACCTGTAGAAATGCACGTGACGCGTGACGAGTAACCGCCCCTCAGAACTGTCCGAACTACTCGTGACGCGTGACGCGTGACACGTGACGGGCAACAGCCCTCCCGAACTGTCCAAAAACACGCGCAACAAGCAACCGCCCTCCAGAACTGTCCGAACTACTCGTGACGCGTAACGCGTGACGCGTGACAAGTGACGAGCAATCACCCTAAGAGCAGCGGGCGCCAGAAAAGCGAGACGGGCAAGAACCTGCCGGGTGGGACTCCCCGCGCGGGCAGTGGACGGAACGCGGCATGCGCGGCGGCAATCGTCCCCCCGAGAGGATGCTTTGTCCCAGGGGGACTCCGCGACCGGAGCGGCTTGCCGCCGGCGACGAGACGAAGGCCCTCGGTTGCCTGTGGGCGTCAGCCCTCGTCCGCCTTGACGAAGTGGGCGCCGCGCGAGACGCGGTTGCGCATCGAGGCCTCGACGATGAGCAGCGCCGTCTGCACGCTGTCGCGCAGGGAGACGATGCGGTTGCCGATCTCGCACGCCTGGTAGAACTTCTCGATGCGGTGGCGCAGGTAGTCCAGGTCGGCCTTGGCCCGCTCCATGCGCTTGACGGTGCGGATGATGCCGTTGTAGTTCCAGAGGATGCTCTTGATGGTCATCAGGTCCTGCCACACCAGCGCCGGGTCGAGCTTCTCCTGCGGATAGGGGTACTTCCACTCCGGGACCTCGGCGATGGTGTAGGGGTCCCGGTCGTCGGCGATCACGGCGGCGATGTCCTCGGCCGCGCGCACGCCCCAGACCAGGCCCTCCAGCAGCGACACCGAGGCCAGGCGGTTGGCGCCGTGCACCCCGGTGGCCGAGACCTCGCCGACGGCGTACAGGTTGCGGACGCTGCTGCGGCCGCTCAGGTCGCAGAGGACGCCGCCGCAGCTGAAATGCGCCGCCGGCGCCACCGGGATCGGCTTGCTCTCGATGTCGATGCCGTACTTCAGGCAGTTCTGGTGGATGGTCGGGAAGCGCTCGCGGATGTTGATCTTGGCGAACGAGGCCAGGTCGAGCAGCACGTAGTCGTCGCCGTACTTGATCATCTCGGCGTAGATGGCCCGCGACACCTCGTCGCGCGGCGCCAGGTCCCGCAGCGGCGAGTACTTGTCCATGAAGTACTCGCCCTTGAGGTTCATCAGCCGCGCTCCCTCGCCGCGCACCGCCTCGGAGATGAGGAAGCTGTCGGCCTCGCGGTGCGACAGGGCGGTGGGATGGAACTGGATGTACTCCAGGTTGGCCAGGCGCGCCCCGGCGCGGGCGGCCATGGCGATGCCGTTGCCGATGGCCTCCTCGGGGTTGGTCGAGTGCAGGTAGAGGCTGCTCAGGCCCCCGCTGGCCAGCACCACCTTGCGGGCGAAGACGCGGAAGACCTTCTTGCTGCGCTGGTCCAGCACGTAGGCGCCGATGATGCGCGGCTCCTGGTAGACGCGCAGCGGGTTGGTCGAGTGGTGGGGGGTGCTGAGCAGGTCGACCACCGTGTGCTGGTAGAGCGTTTTCACGCGCGGCAGCGCCGCCAGGTAGGCGCTGAACTTCTCCTGGATGACGCGGCCGGTCATGTCGCGGACGTTCAGCACCCGGCGCGTGGAGTGCCCGCCCTCCTTGGCCAGGTCGAACTCGCCGTCCCGGCGCGAGAAGGGCACGCCCAGCTTGTCGATGAGCACCTCGCGCACCAGGCGCCGCGAGTCGTTCACCGCCTGGTCGACGGCCGGCCGGTAGTTGAACTCGTCGCCGGCGCGGACAATGTCGCCGGCGAAGAGGTCGGCCGCCTCGCCCTCGGGCAGGAAGGCGATGCCGCCCTGGGCATAGTAGGTGTTGTTGCGCGACGGGTCCTTGCCCTTGGAGACCAGCAGCACGTCGACGCCGAGCTCGGCCAGGCGCAGGGCGGCCGCGGAGCCGGCGATGCCGTTGCCGATGACCAGCGCCTCGGTTTCCAGGTATTCCTTCATGCCGACCTCACGATCTTCAGGCTCAGGTCCAGGGAGCGGAAGGAGTGGGTCAGGGCGCCCACCGAGACGAAGTCGACGCCGCTGGCCGCCTTGGCGGCGACGTTCTCCAGGGTGACGTTGCCCGAGATCTCCAGCCGCGTCCGGCCGCCGGCGCGGGCCACCGCCGCGGCGGCCAACTCGGGGGTGAAGTTGTCCAGCATCACCATCTCCACGCCCAGGCCCAGGGCCTCGTCCAGCCCGGCCAGGTCCTTCACCTCCACCTCGATGGCCTTGCCGGGGTGGGCGGCGCGCACGCGCGTCACCGCCGGCGTGATGCCGCCGGCCATGGCGACGTGGTTGTCCTTCACCATGGCCATGTCCGCCAGGTTCAGGCGGTGGTTGCGGCCGCCGCCGTGGCGCACGGCGTTCTTCTCCAGGAAGCGCATGCCCGGCGTGGTCTTGCGCGTGTCCAGCAGCGCGGCGCGGTAGGGGCGCAGCGCCTCGACGAAGCGGCGGGTGAGCGTGGCCACGCCGCTCAGGCGTTGCATGAAATTCAGCGCCGTCCGCTCCCCCTTCAGGATGGAGCTCTCGCGGCCGCGGACCTCCAGCACCAGGTCGCCGGAGGCCACCGCGCAGCCGTCGCCGCGGAAGACCTCGACCTCCAGGTCGGGGTCCACCTCGCGCATGGTCTCGACGAAGGCCTCGATGCCGGAGATGACGCCGCTTTCCTTGGCGCGCAGCTCGGCGCGGGCGCGGCCGTCGAGGTCGGCCAGGGAGTTGGTGGTGACGTCGTCGCGCGCCCGGTCCTCCCGGAGCGCCAGGCGCACGATCTCGAGCAGGCATTCGCGTTCCAGGTCCATGGGGCGATTATAGGCGCCGGGCACGAAATAGTAAAGGCTGAGCTCGGCGTACGGCGCACGGCATGCGGTGCACGGCAACGGCCCTTGGACAATCGAGTCCGCAGAATGGCTGTTCCCGTCTGCCGTATGCCGTATGCCGAGATACTGGCGGTTAGAATCTCCAGAGATAGGACGCCTTGAAGAAAAAGCTCCTGCGGGTCTGGAGATAGTCGCTGCTGGGGAAGTACTCGCGGTCCTCGCTGCTCCACTTGACCTTCTCGTAGGCCGAGCCGTAGCCGGCATAGATCACGGTGCCGGGGATGTAGGTGAAGGAGGCCAGGACGTCGGCGTTGATCGTCTTCCAGTAGTTGTTGTACTCGACGATGCCGCGGAAGAAGAGGTAACGGTTGACCTGGAAGGTGGCGCGGCCGCGCCAGATCGTGTAGTCGTAGACCTTTTCGCCGTCGCGGGAGCGGAAGAAGTCGTAGTAGCTCAACCCGACGGAGGCGTTCAGCCGGTCGATCGGCTGGTACTGCAGGTACAGGTCGGCGGTGTTGCCCTTGCCCTGGAAGGGCGCCGCGGCGTCGTAGAAGATGCGGTCCGAGCGGCGGTAGCCGCCCTCGAAGTACAGCTGCTTGAGGATCTGCGTGTACCAGCGGAAGCGCCAGCCGCTCAGGCTGAAGCGCCGGTTGGCGAAGACCTCGTTGCCCAGGATGGCGTCGAAGCGCACCTGCGACTGCCGCGGCATGTTCAGGCGCAGCACCAGGTGGTTGTAGGTCTCGAACAGGTTGCTGGGCTTGTCCAGCAGGTGGTAGCTCCACCAGAAGGCGTCGACGCGCTGGAAGAAGCTCGACTTGGGATACA